>JACQWT010000372.1:11856-13420 GCA_016209145.1 Deltaproteobacteria bacterium
CCAAGGCCCGCGCCGCGAGCGTGGACCTTTGATGGAGAGGGGACTTGCCTGCCAAGGGTGACGAGAGGCAAGCGAGCGACGCGCGGCCCACGGTGGCCTCGGTGCTCCGGGTCCTCACCAAGGACCGCCTGATCGCCATCGGGCGTGAGTTCCGAGTCGCGATCCCGCCGGCCGCGGCGAAGGAGGATCAGATCGCGGCGCTCGCCGGCTCGGGGCTGCTCGGGTTCGGCAACCTGCTCCAGTGGCTTGGCCGCGACGAGCTGAAGGCAGCCTGCCGCGCCCACGGTCTGCCCGACGACGGCCGTGCCCGCGCTCTCCTCGCCGGGCGGCTCCGCGAAGCCCGTGGCGCCGACGACGACCCCATGCCGCAGCCGCTCGTGAGCCGGGGCGCTGACCCGTACAGCCCGGCAAGGGGCAGCATCGTCCAGGTCCGCCAGCGGCAGTACCTGGTGGAGGACGTGGCCCCGCCGCCCGAGCCGGGCCAGCAGACGCGCGTCGAGCTCGTGTGCCTGGACGACGACAACCAGGGCCGCCGCCTGAGCGTCCTCTGGGAGCTGGAGCTAGGCGCGAAGGTCCTGCAGCCCGAAGCGCGCGGCCTCGGCGAGGTGGCCAGGCTCGATCCCCCGCGTCACTTCGGCGCGTACCTGCACGCCCTCAAGTGGAATGCCGTCACGGCCACCGACGCCAAGCTCTCCATGTGGCTCGTGACGCTGGCCAAGGACGAGCCCTTCACCTTCGTGGACCACGCCCTGCGCCACGGCGACTCGCTCGTCGGCCTCGACTTCGAGCAGATCCGGAGCTTCCACTGGCAGCCCGCCAAGCAGCTCGAGCTCTGCCGCAAGGCGCTGGACGCGGCGCTCGACGAGGCGATCGCGCTCCGGCAGCAGATCCTCGACCTGGCGGCCACGAGCGACGCCGGCGCGACCAAGGACAACTACCGCCTGCTGCGCGACGCCGAGGACGCCCTGGAGCCCGTGAGGCTCGTCGGGGACCTCGTGGTGGGGGCGTTCTTCGCGGCAGCCAAGGACAAGGACCGGCGGAAGGAGCGCGACCGCCGGCTGGCCCTGGTCGAGGCGTGGCTGCGGTCGGGCGGGCCGCCGCCGACGGAGCTCGTGGAGCTGCAAGCGGAGATCCGCGCGAGGGCGCCGGTGTTTCACTGGATGACGGAATTCCCGGAGATCTTCCTGCGGAGCGGCCGGACCCGCTCGACGAGAACCAGGTGAACCGGGCGGCGTTCATGGATGCGTTTGTGGGGAATCCGCCGTTTCTGGGACAAGCTCACCTTTCGGGACTACTCGGTACCGAGTACCGAGATTGGCTGTTCACGGTCCACGAGGGCGCGGGAGGTATGTGCGATCTAGTCGCCCACTTCTTCCGGCGGGCGGAGCACCTGCTCGGCATGCATGGCACGATGGGCCTTATTGCGGCTCTTCGTCGAAAACCGGGCCGAATGATCTCGCGATGTTGAACGGCGGGGACGCAGAATCCCCGGCGTAGGGCGAGTTCCATCGGCGGTGGGTGGTGCCCGCGTCCAGTGCGCCGGCTGCGGGTGTTGGCGCGGCCC
>JACQWT010000389.1 GCA_016209145.1 Deltaproteobacteria bacterium
CCGGCTCTGGCGCGGCGGGCGGGTCCTCGCCCGATGCGAGCGCGGCGAGAATCGGGCCCCACAGAAGCTGCGCCCGGCGGACGAACGCGGAGCAGGGACGCCCCTCGAGATCGAGGTACGGCGCCCCGTCGCCCCACACCGCGCGGTTGTCCGGATCCTTGCGCTCCGCGCCGTCGTAGGGATCCCACTCCGGATCCCACTTCTTCTCAGCCTCCGAGCACGCCGCCTCGAGCACGGCCGCGTCCGCGTTGGTCCAGTCTTCGACTGGCGCACTCTCGTGGAGCCTGGCCGCCAGGGCGTGGGACGTCCTCTCACAGAGCGGCACGACGCGCGTGACGATCTCGGCGCGTAGCGCCAGCAGGCGGGCCAGCTCGCCGGTGGCATCGGCAGGGGCCCGGAGCACGACCTGCGTGGGACCGCTCGTGCCCATGCCGGCGAGCAGGGCCGTGCGCCCCTCCCGGGGCTGGGCCGCCTGCAGCGCGAGCAGCCTGACCCACGCGTCGATGAGGCGGCGCGGGCTGTTGCGCGGATCGGAGGCCCCGATGTCGAGGAGCACGCCGTCACGAGTCACGGCCGGGACGTTGCCCTTGAGCATGACGGCGCGCGAGCCGTCCTGCGCCGCGCGAAGCTCGAGCTCGATGGCGCGGGGGCCGGTCCCGCCCAGTGCCGTCTGCGCGGCCGCGTGCGCGACAAGGTAGTCGATTTCGGCCTGCGTATCCGCCAGCCACACGCGGCCCGGCGTGCCGAGGGGAAGCGCTCCCTCGGCGCGCAGCCGCGGCGTAGCGCGCGTCGGGTCGGCGTGGGCGGCGGCGAGATCCGCGCCAAGAGAGGCTTCGGCGAGGGCCCAGCCGATGAGCCGGTCGCGGATGGACCAGCTCTCGAGCGCGCCCAACTCGACGGGCTCGCGGTCGGGGATCTCCACGTCGCGGTCCACGTCGTGCACGCGCAGCCGCCGCAGCAGCTCCTTGGCCGGGCGGCGGAGGCACCGCACGAGGTCGTCGAGATCCAGCTCGGTCTCCTCCGGTGGATCGAGGCTGCCCGCGGCGGGGAAGAGCTCGATCCTGCCACGGCGCGCTCCGGCGAGCGCGCCTGCGATGGCGCAGGCCCGCGCGTCGTAGCTCGGCCCGGCAAACGGACGCTCGCCGACGGGCGGGAAGGCGGCCCGGGAGAACGGCTGCAGCGCGTGCTCCACGCAGACGTGCGCGCGCGGGGCCGAGCCGTCGCGCGTATGGAACGACAGATCGACCAGATCGAGCAGCTCGGCGACCGGACCGCAGGGGGGCCGCTCCTCGTTCGTCTGCGGATCGCGACCCCCGTACACGATCAAGATGTGAGCGCGCGCCGCCATGATCGCCTCGAGCACCAGGTGGCGGTCCTCGTCGCGCGGATCGCGGTCGCCGGGCATGGGGCGCCGGCGCGTAAGATCGAACCCGCGCTCGGCGAGCCGGCGCGGGAAGATCTCGTCGTCCATGCCGAGCAGGCAGACGACCGGGAAGGGGACGTTGCGCATCGGCCGGAGCGAGCACAGCGTGACGGCGCCGGTGACCGGCCGGTCGCCCTGGCGGGGAAGGTCGAAGCAGCCTTCGAGCACGCGGCGGACTACGGCGAGCGACACCTCGCCCTGGTACGACCGGCCCTGCGCGCCGAGGTCGGCGAGCTCATCCGCGACCTGCTCCCTGAGCCACGCGGTGGAGGCGCCCACGCGGGTCATCGCATCCACCGTCTCGCGCAGATCGGAGATCCAGCGATCGAGCTTGCGCGGCTCGCGCAGGAGCGCGCAGCGAGCAAAGAGCTCGCGCAGGAACGCGGCGAGGCGCCCGAAGGCGAGGCAGGCCCCGCCGGCGAGATCCTCGTCGCGGCTCGCGCCGCTCGTCCCGCCCTCGCACGGCACCACGGCGTCGTCGCCGCTGGCGAGGTGCACGACCGAGCCGTCGTCCTCCATGACGACGCCGAGCGCGAGGCGTCGCAGACCGAAGAGCCACGTGTTCTGGTCGTCCTCGGGTTGCTGCGCGTGCCGGCGGTCCGCGGCGTCGGCTGCCCAGCGGATGCCGGCCTCGCGCACCCAGGTTTGCACCAGGGGCAGGTCGTCCACCTCGAGCCCGGCGCGCGCCCGAACCGGGAAGAGCGCGAGCAGATCGAGCACGGCCGACGCCGTCGCGCGGCCTGCGGCCAGATCGAGCGCGCGCAGCAGGGCGTCGGCCACGGCGTTGACGCTGCGCAGCGATCGGTCGGCGACCTCCACCGCGATGCGCGGCGCCCCGATCCATCCCCAGCGGTCCGGCGGGCTCGCGTGCTCGCGAGGCCGGTCGAGCCCCTCCCCGAGGACCGCCTGGACGAGCGGCGCGTACGTCTCGACGTCGGGTGTCATGACGAGCACGTCGCGCGGTTGCAGCGCGGGATGCCGGTCGAAGAGATCGAGCAGGGCGTCGCGCAGCACCTCGGCCTGGCGCGTAGGCCCGTGCGACACCCGCACTTGCAGCGAGTCGTCGCCGGCGCCGATCTCCCGCTCCTTCGAAGCTGCGAGCTTGCGGAGCTCGCTCGCGCCGTGGAGCTCCACGATGTCGCGCTGCAGCGTGGCCAGGATCGTGGGCGGCTCGCCCGAAGCGACGTCGGCGCTCCCGACCTCGGGCTCGCGTGCGCCTTCGGCATGGCGGAGCAGGATCTCCTGCATGTCGCGCGACACGCGGCCGAGGGAGGCGAGCAGCGGGTGCTGGTCCTGCGCGGCGGCGTCGAGCCTCTGGACGGCCGCGCGATCGAGCAAACCCGCGGGCGCCCGTCGGCGCGCGAGCACGTAGTCGCCCCAGTACTTGGGAGAAGGGGCGAACACGTACAGGTGCACGTCCAGCGCGGCGGCCGCCGCGAGCTGCTGGAACAGATCCACGTAGGTGGGCGGAAGCGACGAGACCCCGAACACGTGCACCGGACCCAACACGAGGCGCGCGTCCCCGCGCCGGATCGCGTCGCAGGCTCGCTGCGCCCGCACGAGCAACGGGTCACGCTCCGCGAGCCTGCTTGCCGCCGCCTCGTAGAGCGCGCGCTGCCATGCCGCGTCGGGACCCTCGGTTGCCGGGTCGTGCGCCGCCCGTCCCGCCCGCCATGCCTGCACCCAGTCGGGGCGCTCGATCGCGTAGGCGTCGAGCAGATCCGCGATCTCGCGCGCGATCGACCAGCGGCGCGGCCCGAGCGGCGCCGCGGGCTCGCCCGCCACGTAGGCCCGGATGGGCGCCATGACCGGATCTGCCGCGAGCGCGCCGGTCAGCTCCGCCACCGTCCAGGCGAGCGACGCCGGTGCCCAAGGGTCGGCCTCGCCCGCGGCCTGCGCCGCGCCCAGGACCCGGTCCGCGATGTCGGCGAGCACGCCCTGCGGGAAGCGGAACGCGACGTTGGCGCAGATTCCGGTGCGCGTGGCGATCTCGAGGCGCAGCCAGCGCTCCATGCCGCGGCTGCCCACCACGACGAGCACCGGCTCAGCCGGGTCGTCCGGGACGGCCTCGTCCAGGTTGTCCACGAGCTCCCCGGCGAGATCCTCCATGCGGTGGCTGCGATAAAGGACGATGGTGCCCATCTCGTGTCTTGCCCCGGGCCTGCGTGCCGCATACCACGGCGGCGCGGCAGAAGGCGTCGCGCGCAGGCATTGGCGGTCTGGGCAGGGGGCAGATCAGGGATTCGCTCCCGGGCCCAGCTCGCGCGCGGCGATCGCGAGGAACGCGCGCAGCGGCTCGGTCTCCGACAGGGCGCGGCAGAGCCGGTCGAGATCGAGGGCGGTGTACACATGCACGAGCACGTTGCGCAGGCCGGCCCAGCGCTCGAGCTCGACCGCCAGGCCGGGGTCAATGAGGCCGGCGCGGGCCAGCAGGGCAAAGGCGTCGCGGTAGCTCTGGGGAACGCCAAGCCCGCGTCGTGCGACCAGGTCGAGTGCCAGGTCGATGGCGCACTGCGCGCCGAGCTCGATCGCCGCCTTGACCTTGAGCCAGCTCACCCGCTCCTGTTCGATCTGCGCGCGCGTCACGACGCCGGCGTACCGATCGAGCAGCGCGAGCATCTCCCGCAGCAGTGTGAGGTGGGCCTCGGTCATGCTCCCACCTGCCCGCCGGCCCAGCGCCTGAGGACCTCAGCTCGCACTCGCTCCCAGGCCGGGCGGAAGTCCAGCCACTGCGCCATCGCCAGCGCCTCGAAGCGGATGCGCGCCTCCCGATCGGCCTCGTAGAGCAGACCGCCCTCGCGCAGCATCCCGTTGAGGAACACCGGATCGGCCCAGTTGATGACACGCACGTCGAACAACTCGCGCCCCAGACCGCTCTCGGCCGCCAGCAGCGCGCCAACCGCGAGCTCGGCGCCCCACTCGACCGGCAACCGGCCCGCAAGTAGGCCGACGTCGATGTCGCGCGCGGGCCGGCCGCGCGCCGCAGATCCATACAGGTACGCCGCCTGCACCCAATCGCAGCGGCCCAGAACGCGGCGAGCGGCGTCGCGCAGCCGACCTCGGTCGGCGTCGCTGAGCACGTGCCAGGTGATGGCGTCGGCGGGCGGCATCTCAGGGCCATGGTAGCATGCCGCCGGCGAGCTGGCGCCCGGCGCAACCGCGCGGGCCGCCCGGCAGGTTCGGAGTCCATCGACCTGGCGCCCTGAGGCATCGGACTGCCGGCGATCTTGACATCCCGCGGCATACGGATTCATCCTTTTCGTATGCGAACCACGCTCGACATTCCCGCCGATCTCATCGAGGAGGCGCGCCGCGTGCTCGGTTTCAAGTCGAAGACGGACACCGTGGTCCTGGCCCTGCGCGAGCTGCTGCGCCGCGGGCAGATCGAGGAGCTGAAGGACCTCATGGGCGCGATCGAGCTGGAGATCGACGTGGCGCGCTCGCGTCGCCGGCCGCGCGTCTCGCGGCAGGGGCGAGCACCGTGATCGCGGTCGATACCTCGGTGTGGATCGCCTTCTTCCGGGGCCGAGATCACCGCACTGCCGCACAGTTGCGCCGGTTGCTCGACGCCAACGCGGTGGCCCTGCCGGCGCCGGTTCGCGTCGAGATCCTGTCGGGGGCCTCTCGCCACGACTTTGGCCGCCTCCGGCGGCTGCTCTCCGCACTGCCCACGGCTTTCCCGACGCGCGAGACGTGGAGTCACATTGACCGCTGGCTGGTGCGGGCGGTGGCGGCAGGCGAGCACTTCGGCGTCGGGGATACGCTGATTGCCGCCCTGGCCGCAGAGCACGGCTGGTCGATGTGGTCGCTGGATGGGGACTTCGCTCGGATGTCCGAGCTCGGCTGGATCGTCCTCTACGCGCCGGGCTAGAGCGTAGTACGTGTGCCGAGATTGCTGGTGGCTCCCGCCACGACGATGGTCGGGCCAGTCATGACGCGGACAGTAGAGAAGGAGCTGCGTCGCGGCAAGCCCGGGCGGCCGCGGCACGAGCCCTGCCGCGCGCGCTGCGAGGAGGCGGCAACCAAGGAGGGTGCTCATGCGGCCACACATCACTGCGACGCTGGCGGCGCTTGGCTCGCTCACCGCGCTGGGGCCGGCGCTGACGGCGCCCGCCGCTTGTTCGGGAGGGACGGCGGAGAGCGCCGCAGCCGGGCCGGGAGCCGGGGGCGCAGGCGGGGCGGCGAGCTGCCCCGCGGGCCTGACGCGCTGTGCCGACGGTTGCGTGCTGACCGATCTGGATCCGCTGCACTGCGGCGCCTGCGACAAGGCTTGCGCCCCGAGCGAGCTGTGCAGCGCCGGGCAGTGCTCGCTCTCGTGCCTGGGCGGGACTACCAAGTGCGGCGGCGGGTGCGTGAACACCGGCAACGACGCGGCGCACTGCGGCCTGTGCGACCATGCCTGCGCCCCGGGCGAGGTCTGCTCCGCGGGTGGCTGCGGCCTCAAGTGCGCCGGCGGCACCACCGACTGCGGCGGCAAGTGCGTCGACACCGATCTCGACTCCGCCAACTGCAGCGGCTGCGGCCAGGCCTGCGCGCCGGGCGAAGTCTGCTCCGCCGGGCAGTGCGCCCTGGAGTGCACGGGCGGCACCACCAAGTGCAGCGGCAAGTGCGTCGACACCCAACTCGACGCGGCGCACTGCGGCAAGTGCAACAACGCCTGCGGTCCGGGGGAGCTCTGCTCCGCCGGAGCGTGCGCGCTCGGGTGCCTGGGCGGCACCATCAAGTGCGGCAGCAAGTGCGTCGATCCGAACCTCGATCCCGCCAACTGCGGCGGCTGCGGCGTCGTGTGCGGCGTGGGACAGGTATGCTCGGCAGGAGCGTGCGCGCTGGAGTGCTCGGGCGGCACCACGAAGTGCGGGGACAAGTGCGTGGACACGGAGAACGACCCCGCCAACTGCGGCGGCTGCGCCAAGGCATGCGGCCCCGGCGAGATCTGCTCGGCCGAGAAGTGCGGCTCGCTCTGCGGCGCGCCGACGATTCAGTGCGGCGGCAAGTGCGTCGATCCGAACCTCGATCCCGCCAACTGCGGCTCGTGCGCCAAGGCCTGCGGTCCGGGTGAAGTCTGCTCCGCCGGCAAGTGCAGCCTCGAGTGCACCGGCGGCACCAGCAAGTGCGCCGGCAAGTGCGTGGACGTGCAGCTCGATCCCGCCAACTGCGGCTCCTGCGCCAAGGCCTGCGGGCCGGGCGAAGTCTGCTCGGCCGGCGCCTGCCAGCTCCAGTGCGCCGGCGGGACGACCAAGTGCGGGAGCAAGTGCGTGGACGTGCAACTCGACCCCGCGCACTGCGGCAAGTGCGGCCTCGCCTGCGCCCCGAGCGAGAAGTGCGCCGCCGGCCTCTGCCAGCTCGACTGCGGGGTGCTCACCCAGTGCGGGAACCAGTGTGTCGACACCAAGGCCGATCCCCTGCATTGCGGCAAGTGCAACAACGCTTGCGCCAAGGGCCAGTACTGCGTGGACAGCGCCTGCCAGCTCCTGCAGAGCTGCAAGCAGATCCTGGACAAGGGCCAGTCCAAGGGAGACGGCGCCTACAGCATCGATCCCGACGGCCCCGGCCCGCTCGGTCAGCTCGCCGTCTACTGCGGCATGAGCATCGACGGCGGCGGCTGGACCTACGCGGCCATCGTGAGCACGGACACGGGCTCGGCGACCCGCAGCCGCCTGCTCGGCGTTACGGCCTTCGGCGCTCCCGTGGCCGACCTGATGAGCAACGAGTACTCGGTGGATCTCACCGGTGTGTCCTTCACCGAGGTGCGCGTCGACAACTTCACGCTTCCAGCGGTCGTGAAGAAGGCCGCGGCCGGGCCGCTCACCTGGGACAAGAGCACGTACGTCAGCAACGGCGGACACCCGGCGAAGCGGATCGCCCTCGCCGGCGGCTACGATCTGCGAACGGGCTACTACGCCAGCAACTGCAGCCTTTCCGAGGTGAACATCCCGGTATGCTTCACCTTGACCGGCAATCCCCAGGGCTGGGTGTGCGACACGGACTCCGGCTTCGTCGAGGGCATGATCGACGGCTCCGGGGGCGAGATCTGCGGTGGGGGCTGGTTCTGCAAGAAGGTCTGGCGCGACGTGACCTGCACCGCGTACCTGGGCAAGAAGGCCGTCTACGGCCTCGGCGTGCGCTAGGATGCCGTTCGCCGGAACTCCGTCCGCCGGAGCAACGAAGATCTCCCAATTGGCGGGCGGCAACCAGGTTGAGCGCGTCCAAACGGCCAGCGCGGACCTAGGGGATCGGCGGCCGTCGTTGCCGCCGACCAATTGGATGTCGCGTGTGCCGCTCACCCCTCGGCCGCCGGGTCGCCGAGGGCCTTCTTGACCGCGGCCAGGCCCGCGCCGAGCGTCTTGACCCGCTTCACGAGCGCGTCGTGCATGATCCGCACTCGTTCGAGGATCTTGGTGACTCCAGACCGCCGCTCTCACCTGGCCTCGTGCCCGGGGCCAGGGCGGGCGCATCTTGCGCGGGGAAAAGGCGGTAGCGTCAGGGCCGCGTCCAGTTCTCGAGGTGGAGACCGGCGACGCGGCGGAAGTGGCGCTCGTTGTTGCTGACCAGACGGTAGCCCAGGGCCATGGCGGTGGCAGCGATGACCAGGTCGAAGTCGTCCAGGGGCTTGCCTCGAGCGTCGAGGTCCGCCTTGAGGGACGCGAACGTCTCCATGATCGAACCGGTGACCTCGATGACCGGGAACAGCTCCCCTAGCCGCCGGACCCTGGCCAGGTTCTCCTGCCGTCGCCGGGACTTCAACGCCCCGTACAGCAGCTCCCCGTAGCTGACGACGGAGAGCGCCTTGGGGGCGGAGGCGGTGCGCCGGAAGTGCTCGAGCACCTGCGGCTCGCCCTTGAGCGAGTAGACGAAGATGTCAGTGTCAATCAAGTACACGGTAGCCCGCCCGCCGCCGGCGGTCGCTGCGTCGAGCGCGCCGGATGTCGCCTGCGATCTGCGCGGCCGACCGCTCGTCGGCCCACGAGCCGCACAGGGCGAGGAACTCCTCGGTGGCCTCCCGCGCAGGTCTCGCCGGCCGCGCGAGGAACTGACGGACGATGGTGACCACCTGCTGGCTGATGGAGCGGTTGTCGCTCGCGGCGCGGGCCGCCAGGCCCCGGTACAGATCGTCGTCCATGCCTTTGACCTGGAGCGTCGCCACGCGCCGAAACCTCCGTCAGCCGCCCGCTCCAGGGTAGCCGCCGCTTCATGAACTAGCAAGCCCTGTTCATGACACGAGGCTGCCTGGCGGCCAGTCGGTCGAGACGGCCCCGGCGCACGCCCGACGGCTCCGCCCGGCCCTCCGCTCCGTGCTAAGGTCCCGCTGTGAGCCCCCGCGCTCCTCTCCGAAGGCTTCGCTGGCGCCTCGCCGCGCGCCGCCGCCTGGCGCCCGGCCTGGCGGCCCTGCTGCTCCTGCTGCTACTGCCAGGCGCCGCCGGCTGCGGGCCTGGCCCGGTCAAGCCCAAGACGGCCGAGGCGCAGGGTGGGGCCGAGTTGCCCGCGGTCCAAGTGAGCGATGACGAGCTCGCCTCCGCCGTGCACCGCCTGCTGCGCGACGGGAAGCAGACGCCGGAGCGCGCGGCCCTGCTGGCGGGGGCCGTGCGCCGCCAGCTCGCGCACGCCGCCGAGCACTTCACGCGCGGCGACCGCGAGCGGGGCACCGATGCCGTCACGGGGGCCTTGTACTTGCTGCGCCCCGGAGAGGCGCGGCCGGACATGTTCGATGCCGCGAGCACCGCCGCCCTGGCCGGAGCCATCGCGCGGCACAGCGCCAGCGGCGACGAGGGCCGGGCCTTGGCGCTGCTCGTGATGCAACGGGCGCTCGTGGCGCCGGGCTCGGCGCAACGCGCGGAGATCGACGCTCACCTGGATGCTCTGGGCCGCTGGATCTCCGAGACGCACACCGGCGAGGACATGGAGAAGCTCGCCGCGGACAAGCGCGCGGTCGTGGCGCGCGCGCTGCTCGAGCCGAGCCAGGCGGCCTTGCAGGCGGCGGCGCAGGCCGTGGGCGCCTGGATCGATCGCGCCGTCGAGTACAACGTCCAGTACCGCGACACGGGCGCGGTCCCGCCGCACGAGGAGGCGATCGAGGCACTGCGCGCCCTGCAGGGCGGCGGCATGGAGATGGCAGCCCTGTACCTGCGCCACGGCCGGGCGCGCGCGGCCTTCGACGCGCTGCTGGGCACGCCGGCGCGGCAGGTGGTCCGCCCGCACTTCTTCGCCCTGGTCCGGGCCGCGGCCGGCGACGGCACGGCCGGCGACTGGCGCGCGCTCGCCGGTGCCTTCGCCTCGGGGGAGCGCAGCGAGGACGGCGAGCCCTTGCACCTCGATCCCGGCCTGCTCCAGGCGGCCATCTGGGGCACGGCCGTCGAAGCCTACCGGCGTGACCCGACCAGCCCGGCCATCGGCCAGCTTCTCGCCGAGCTTTGCGCCGACCTCGCCCTGCCCGAGGTGGCGCCGCTCTTGCTCGCCGACGCGCTCGGCCCGCGGCCCGCGGCCGCGTTGCTTTCCAGCGCGCTCGGCGCGCTGATGGATACGCTTTCGGCGGAGCTCGACCGCGACGCCATCCTCGCGGCGCGCCGGATCTTCGCGTCGAGCCGCGCCCTGCTCGAGCTCGGCGACCGCGACGAGTACCGCGGCCGCGTCAAGCCCTCGACGGCGGAGCTGCGCCAGATGCTCGCGGCCGTCGAGCTGCGCTCCGGCAACGCCGACGGCGCGCGCGCGCTGATGGTCGCGGCCCTCCAAGTCGAGCCCACGGTGTGGGGCTACACCATGCTCGCGATGATCGAGCGCCAGGTCGGCAACGCCGCAGCCGCCCTGGCGCACGCCCTGCGCGCGGCGGCTCTGCCCGCCGCCGAGGTGCTGCGGCTCGACAGCGCGCAGGCCAAGCTCCTCGCCTTCGAGCTCCTCCAGGACCAGGGCGCGCACGACCGGGCCGCGACCGAGCTCGATGGCGCCCTGGAGCTCACGCTGGGCACGCGCCGCTCGCGCCTGGGCGACTCGGCCCAAGTGCGGGCCGAGGGGCTCTTGGCGCGCATTCTCGATCGCTACGGCGAGCAGGGCGGCGCCGCGCGCGCCATGGAGCGCGCTCTGGACATCGCCGGCCGCAGCGGGCGGATGCTGGGACCTACCCTGGTGCTCGCCCTGCAGCGCGATTTCGTCCAGCGCGATCTCGGCGCGGCGCGGGCCGCCGTGCAGCGCGGCATCGACGCGCAGCTCGACGGCGACGACCTGGTGTACGGCGCGCTGTGGCTGATGCTCCTGGAGCGCCAGCTCGGCGAGCAGCCGGATGGCAAGGTCGAGCGCGTGCTCGGCGCCGCGGTCGAGGGGGAAGGCTGGACGGCGGCGCTGGCGCGCTGGGCGCGCGGCAGCCTCTCGGACGCCGAGCTGCGGGCCGCGGCGCGCTCCTACTCGCAGCGCATCGAGGCGCTCTTCTACGTGGCGATGAGCGCGCTCGCCGCCGGCCTCGACGGCGCCCGGGAGGATCTGCGCCGGGTGGCCCAGAGCCCGCTCATCGATCTCGTGGAGGTACACCTCGCGCGCGAGGTGCTGGGTGCGCGCCCGCGCGCCAGGCGGCCGGGGCGCTTCGAAGTGCCGTGATACGCGGCGAAGTCGGACTGCTGGACTTCGAACGCGTGCAGCGCAGCACCGAAGGCCGCAAGCGCGGCACAGACGCGACCGCCGACAGGCCGGCATGGGCTTCGACGAGGCAATCGCCCGGCGGCCGAGGCGCCGCCTCCGCGGCCCGCCGGTGACGTGCGCCCCTTGGAGCCCCGCCTTGCTCAGCCGCCCGCGTGCTGGTACTGTTTCAGGGTGGTTTCGGGGCGAAGGCAGGGAGGAAGGGGCGCGACGCGTGCGCGAGCGCTGCTGGGCTCGTGCCTCGTCGCGCTCGCCTTGCTGCCGGCTGCGGCCCACGGCTGCGACTGCGAGACGCACCCGCCAGTCCCGGCCGCCACGAGCGCGGCCGGCGGCGGGCAGGGCGGCACGGCTGGCGCCCCGGCCGCGGGCGGCGGTGGCGGCTGCCCGCTCGGCTGCGGCGGCCAAGGCGGCGCGGCCGGCAGCGGGTCCGGCGGAGGCTGCGAGCCTTCGTCGCTGTTGGATCTGAGCCCGCCGTGGCCGGCCGCTCTCGACATCATCTTCGCCATCGACAACTCGGACGGCATGACCGAGCACATCCTGGCGGTCCAGAAGAGCATCAACGGCAGCTTCGCCCAGATCGTCGAGAAGGCCGCCGTCTCGTACCGGGTGATCATGGTGACGGCCCACGGCAACGCCGAGGTCGACCAGTCGGTGTGCATCGAGGCCCCGCTCAGCAGCATTCCGCCCGGCGGTTGCGCTCCCGGCAACCCCAACTTCCCGGGCCAACCCGGCCTCAATCCGCCCAAGTTCTTCCATCATAGCGTGGAGATCGGCAACCACGACGCCTGGTGCCAGTTGCTCGCCACCTACGACGATTGGGGACCGGAGCTGCGCACGGAGGCGTTCAAGGCATTCGTGATGTTCAGCGACGACGGCACCCTGTGCCAGGAGGGCGGGCAGACCTATGATGATGCCGACCCGAGCGCCGCCCAGCTCTTCGACAAGGCCCTGCTGGCAAAGGCCCCGGAACAGTTTGGCACGGCCAAGAAGCGCAACTACCTCTGGCACAGCATCATCGGCCTGGTGCCGAATCCCATCAACCCGGGAGGCGTGTGGCTGCCGAGCGATCCTGTGCTCGACGTGGTCTGCTCTACCGATCCGAAGGTCGACTGTACTGCCAAGGATCCTCCGCCGAGCTGTCTGCCTGCTCCGGGCATCAGCTATCAGTGGCTGAGCGTGGACACCCACGGCCTGCGTTTCTCGTTGTGCGGCCCGGACGCGGTCCAAGGGGCGTTCGAGGCCATCGCCCAGGACCTGCTCGGCAAGGCCTTCGCGCCGGTGTGCGAATTCCCCTGCCCTGACCCTGGCGCATGCCAGGCCCTGACCTTGGGCAAGTTCGCCAAGCTGATCTTCGATCCCGGCGGCGGCGGAGCGCCCGTCCAACTCGTTCTGGTCGATGGGCCCGAACAGTGCGCGTCGGACAGCTTCTACATCGACGACCAGGCCACCGCCGATCCGTCCGACGACGCGATCGTGCTGTGCGACGAGCTGTGCAAGCACCTGGCGGCAGATCCGCAGGGCAAGATCGTCCTGGCTCTGTGCGACTGCCCCTGCGGCTAGCAGCCTCGCCACGGCCCTTGGCGCCCTCGCCATCGTTGCCGCCACGGGCGCCACCTCCGGCGTCGAGACACCCGTGACGCCAACCACCCTGCGTCTGGCGGCTTGCTGTTCCCTGTCCGGGGTTGTTCAATGCACGAAAAGCGGGCGTTCGCATGGCGACCTCCTCAGGGCTGGCCCCGACCCCGCCCGCCCGCGCGCTGCGCCGCGGCGCTTTGCGCCAGCGCCAGCGCCTGGACCGCCACGAGCAGCGCCGCCGCCTTGGTCAGACCGAGCAGCGGAACGAGCAGCACCGCCGTCGCGAGGGCCGCAAGCGCCGCGCCGGCGTGGTCGGCGAGCTCGACCAGCGCCGCGGCAGCAGGCGGCGGCGCGCCGCGATCGAGCAACGCGCTAGCCGCCGCAGGGAACACGACGCCGGTCGACGCGCCTGCCACCACGAGCAGCAGGGCGTGCAAGGCCGCGAGCGACGACTGCCCGGCGCCGAGACTGCCCAGCGCGGCGAGCACAAGCGCGAGCAGGACCGCGCCGCCCAGGGCGACGGCCTGGGCGCGGAGCAAGAGCCCGGGGCGCACGGCAGAGCGGGCGGCCCGCAGCGCGGACCAAGCGCCGCCCAGGGCGAGGCCGACCATGAACAGCGCCGCAGGCGTGCCGAGCTGCGAGTAGAGGGCGCCCCCGCGCGTCTGGAAGGAGAAAAAGAGCAGCAAGCTCCACGCCATG
>JACQWT010000390.1 GCA_016209145.1 Deltaproteobacteria bacterium
TCCGGCCAAGAGCGCTTTTCCCCGACACACTCCTAGCCAGCTCCATTTCTCGTGATCTGGGGGACCCGTTCCAGGCCATAATAGGCAGTGATGACCGAGTTCGGGGCCGCGCTCGCCCGGGAACAGCCACCGCCGGACGTCCCCGAGAGCGGGCGGCAGGCGACTGCTTCGGGCGGGTGGGAAGGCACACAGGCCCGCCTGCGCCGGATCTTCGACGAGCAGTTCGATTTCGTCTGGCGCTACCTCCGGCGCCTGGGCCTTGGCGCGGCCGACGCCGACGACGCTGCGCAACAGGTGTTCATCGTGCTCGCACGCAAGCTCGACCAAGTCGATCCCGACAAGGAGCGGGCGTTTCTTTGCGGCACGCTGCTGCGCGTGTGCTCGGAGCACAGGCGCGCCCTGGCGCGCCGGCCCGAGGTTGCCGGCGAGGCGGCGCTGGCGTCGGCGGACGTGGCGATCTCGGCCGACGAGGTCGCCGACCGGCAGCGAGCGCGCGAGTTGCTCGACTGCGTCCTGGGGCAGATGGACATGGACGTGCGTTCGGTGTTCGTGCTCTTCGAGCTGGAGGAGATGAGCACGGCACAGATTGCCGAGCTGTTGGGCTTGCCCGCGGGCACCGTGGCATCGCGGCTGCGCCGGGCGCGTGAGAGCTTCAAGGCCATCGTCAGGCGCATGCGCGCCGGGGGCAAGCTCCCGGGAGGCGAGCGATGAACGATCCGCAACGACTCATGGACGGCGCGGGCGACGAGTTGGAGATCGCCCTGCTCGCGGCGGCCGCCGCGGACATGCCCAGCCCGGCGGCGGTCAAGCGCACGCTGGTTGCCCTGGGCATCGGCGGCGGGCTGGTGGCAGCCGGCACGACCGCGGGCACGGCGGCAGCCGGTGGCGCGGGCACGGTGGCCAAGAGTGCCGCCGTTGCCGCGGCCGGCAAGGGGGCCGTGGCGGCGGCTGCCGGCCAGGGCGGCGTGGCCGTGCTCGTCAAGTGGGTTGGCATCGCCGCCGTGGGCGGTCTGGGTGCGTGGGGCGTCGTCGAGCACGTCACGGCCTCGCATGAGCCCGCGCGGCCGAACGTCACGGCGCCCGCGGTAGGGGCGGCCGCGCCGGCGGTGGCACCGGGGTTGCGGGCGGGGCGAGAGGAACCACGCGCGGCCGAGGACAGCTCGGCCCTGCCGGCGCTCGAGCCTCCGGTTGCGGCAGCCGCCGCGCCCCGCGCCGAGGCCGCGCCCGTGGCCTCGGGCGCCGGCCCGGCCTCTGCGGCGCCTGCCCCCACGCTGGCCGCGGAGGTTGCGGCGCTCGACCGGGCGCGGGCCGAGCTCGATGCCGATCCCGAGGCGACGCTGCGCCGCCTCGACGACTACGAGCGGGGCTTCGCCGACGGCAGCCTCGGGCCCGAGGCCCAGGTGCTGCGGATCGAGGCGCTGGCGCGCGCCGGCAAGGTGGACGCGGCGAGGGCCCTGGGCCAGGCTTTCCTTGCCCACTATCCGGGCAGCCCGCACGCGCGGCGGGTGCGCTCGATCCTCGCGGGGACGAGCCAGGGCGCGGCGCCGAGCACACCGTAGGCGATTGGCGTGAGGCCCCGGATCGCCAACCTCGCCACCTTGCCCGTGGCCCTGTTCGGGGTCGCGCTGGGAAGCTGCGAGGTCGACATCTCGCTCGGCAGCGACCTGCCCGCATCGGGCGACGCCGGGCAGGGCGGGCAGGGCGGCCACGTCAAGCCACCCCCGCCGTGCGAGGGCAAGAAGTGCGGTCAGCAGTGCCATCTCGAGCCCGAGGCGCCGCCGGGGCTCGTGTGCAACCTCAAGGGCGAGTGCGTCGTGGGTCCGGTGCCCTGCGAGCCGCCCCCGAAGTACTGCGGCCTTCGCCCTTGCGGCGCTCCGTGCAAGCCGTGCGCCGAGCCGGAGAAGTGCCCGTGGCCGGACCAGCCGCACTTCTGCCAGCACGAGGGGGAGTGCCTGCCCGAGCCGCCCAAGATCTGCCCGCCCACGCCCTGCGGTCAGGCGAAGTGCGACCCGGGCTTGCAGTACTGTTGCAACCCGAGCTGTAGCCTGTGCGTGCCCTTCGGCGCCGAGTGCATGCAGCTCGAGTGTGGGCCGGGCTCCACGCTTTGCGGGCCAACGACGTGCCCGCCCAAGACCTACTGCTGCGATCCCATGTGCGGGATCTGCGCGGTCCCGGGCGAGCCGTGCCCTAGCAAGGGCTGCGCCGAGCCGTGGCAGGTCTGCGGCGAGAACGCCTGCCTGCCGGATACGGTCTGCTGCAACCCCCTGTGCGGTGTGTGCACGGCGCCCGGCAAGGACTGCCCCCCGCACAAGTGTCCCGGCGAGAAGCCGAGCTGCGGTCCGACCAACTGCCACAAGGACGAGCAGTGCTGCAACCCGCAGTGCGGGATCTGCGTGCCGCCGGGCCTGGCCTGCGCCGCGGACGCCAAGTGCCCGTGGCCGCCGCCGTGACGGGCGGCGGGCGGTGACAAAAGAAAAACGGCGGCGCCGCTCGGGTGCGGCGCCGCCGTCGCGTGTCACTGCCTCTTGCGGAGGCGGGGGAGTCGTGCGCTACGGCTTGGGCTGCTCGTTCTTGACGCAGATCACGTCGAACGCTTCGCATTCGCCGGGCTTCACGCCGTACTCGGGCTTCGGCTCGACGCAGACGAGCTGCTCGTGGAACTCGGGACGATCTGCTCGTGGAACTCGGGCGGGCACAGCGGTTTGGGCTCGTCCTTGACGCACACGAGCTCGACGTGCTTGCAGGGCTTGGGCGGCTCGGCCTTCTCGCTCTTGGGATCGAGGCAGATCGGCTCCGCGTGCAGGCCCGGGGCGCACAGCGGCTTGGGGGGGACGCACTCGACCCAGCACCCGCCGGGCTTCTTGTCCTTGCCGAGCTCGTCAGCGCCGCGCTCGTCCTTCACGGGCTCGTCCTTGCCGCCCATCTTGCCGGGCTCCTTGCCGGGGTCGAAGCAGACGACTCGCTCGATGAGATCGGGCGGGCAGATCGGGTCGGGCACGCACAGCTCCTTGCAGCCGGGCGGCGGCAGCTCGGGCTTGCCCGGCTTGCCCTCTTCCTCGGGCTCGCCCTTGGGTTCCGGCTTGGGCTCCTCCTTGGACGGCTCCTTGCAGACGAGCTCCATGTGGAAGCGCGGGGCGCACCGGTCGAAGGGGATGCACTTGACGGCGCACTCGCCGGGCAGCGGGGGCTTCTCGCCGGCCTCGTCCCCGCCGCCCTTCTCCTTGCCCAAGAAGGGCAGGGGCTTGGCATCCTCGTCGAGCTTCTCGCCCGGCTTGCCCGGCTTCGGGGGCGGGCCGCCGCAGACCAGGTGCTCCCAGGTGCCCCGCGGGCAGACGCCATCGGGGACGCACGCCTCGTGGCACTTGGGGCCGTCATCCTTGGCCTCTTCCCCCTTCTGCTCGCCCTTGGGGCCCTGCTTGGGCTCGCAGACCGCGTCGACGTGGAACCCGGGCTCGCAGACGAGCCCCGCCGGGGCCTGGCCTTCGCCCTCGTCGGCGACCGGATCGGTCGCGGCGCCACCGCAGCCTTCGGCGTCGGCGCCCATCAGGGCGGTGATCGACACGGCGGCAACGAGAACCTGGGCAGCAATCAGATGACTTCGTCGCATGGTGCTCCTCCTGTCCTGTGCGCGCGGCAGCGCACGAACCCGCTTCGGTTGACTCGGGGCCGGCACAGCGGGAGCGCCCGGCCCGGGGCGACGTCGCGATCCACTCGGCGACCGTCACCCGTACAATGGCCACAGAGGAGCCCGGCGATCACGGAAAGCGCCGCGGGCGGCACCTGCCGCGGCGCCCCCCGTTCGCGCCTTCGGTCAGGCGGCCGAGAGCAGATCGAGCAGAGGAGCGTCGGGCGAGGCGGGGTTGGGGTGGAGCGAGCGGCTCTTGGGGTCGACCACGAGATCGAGGGCCTCGATCGGGATCTGGCCGATGAGCGGCGTGGTGCCGGGGGCCTCGACGAGTGCTTCGCATAGCGTCTGCCGCCCGCACACCTCCAGCCAGACGCCCCCGGCCCACGGCACCTGTGCCACGGCGCCGTTGGCGTACCTGACCTTGCGCTTGCCCAGGGTCCGCAGGCCGAGCCGCTTGCAGATTTCGGCCGGCAGCACGAGCATCGTGGCCCCGGTGTCGACCAGCGCCTCGACCTCCAGTGAGCGCACGCCCTCGGGCCCCAGCAGCCCCCGGTGCACGTCCTCGACGTCCCCGAAGTTCGTCAGCTTGATTGTTTCCATGACTTTGCCCATTTCACGGCCTCCGTCCCTTCTATCGACGCAGGGCGGTTGCCGGTTGCGTGGATTCTACCACCCAGAAGCCGGCTGAGCCGGGCCCGTGGCCGTGGACACTGGCCGATCTTGGGCAGGCTGGCTCGTTGGCGCGCTCTCGGCTACTCTTCTGAGTACCGGCGCTTGGCTCCGTCCCGCCGGCAAGGAGGTCCGCATGGCCGCGTCGCGTGGTCGCCGTTCGATCCCGCTTGCTCTGGGTATGGTGGCGCTGTGGTCTGCAGGGCTGCTCGCCTCGTCGCCGTCGTGCAGCGGAGGTGAGGCCGGTGCGCTCGGCACGACCGGCCCCGGCGCGGGCGGCGCGGCCGGCTGTCCGGCCGGCCTGAGCGAGTGCGGGGGCAAGTGCGTGGCGACGAGCCTCGATCCGCAGCATTGCGGCGCCTGCGACACCGCCTGCCCGCCCGGGCAGGTGTGCTCGAGCGGGCAGTGCGCGCTCGACTGCGCCGGCGGCACGACGAAGTGCGGGGGCAAGGGCGTCGACACGCAGACCGATCCGGAGAACTGCGGCGGGTGCAACAACGCCTGCGGCACGGGCCTGGTGTGCTCGGAGGCACTGTGCGCGGTGCAGTGCCTGGGAGGCACGACCAAGTGCGGCGAGAAGTGCGCGCAGACCGGCACCGACCCGGCCAACTGCGGTGGCTGCGGCAATGCCTGTGCCGAGGGCGAGGTGTGCTCGGGCGGCAAGTGCGCGCTCGGCTGCGGCGGCGGCACCACCAATTGCGGGGGTACGTGCGTGGACACGGCTCTGAACCCGCTGCACTGCGGCGCGTGCAACAATGCCTGCGGCGTGGGTGAGGTCTGCTCGGCAGGCCAGTGCGGCGTGCTGTGCCTGGGCGGGACGACCAAGTGCGGCGAGGCTTGCGTGCATCCGGACAGCGATCCGGTAAACTGCGGACAGTGCGGCAAGACCTGCCTTCCGGGACAGGTCTGTTCGTCGGGCAAGTGCGCGGTCGAGTGCCTGGGCGGGACGACCAAGTGCGGCGACGCCTGCGTGCACCCGGACAGCGACCCCGCGAACTGCGGGCAGTGCGGCAAGAGCTGCCCCCCTGGCCAGGTCTGCTCGTCGGGCAAGTGCGCGGTCGAGTGC
>JACQWT010000144.1 GCA_016209145.1 Deltaproteobacteria bacterium
GTCTGTCGGAGAAAAAACTAAGTGCGCGGAATTGTTCGGTTCCAGCGTCAGAGTAAAGTGAGCGATTTCGATAACTTGGACCATTTCGAGCACGCTTTCTCCGACACACTCCTAGTAGGTCGCGCGGGACGCTCCTGCCCCCGCGGGCTACCCGAAGCCCACGGCGCGCTGCCAGCACACGAGCACGCCGGCCGCGGCGAGCACGCCCACGCCGAGTTGCACCCGGCGGGAGGCCGTGAGCTCCGGTCGCAGCCTCTCGGCCAGGCCGAGGGCAAGGCCGACAGGCAAGCCGGCGGCAAAGCCGAACAGGTGGGCCCAGAGGTCAGATTGCGGGCTCGCGCCGAGCGAGCCGAGCAGCGCCAGGCCGCCGGCCACGGGCCCAAGCCGGCGCAGCCAGCGATGGCGGGTCTCGAAGTCGCGGCGCCGGCGGTCGATGGTGAGCTGGATCGCGGCCAGCATCCCCACCGCCGCGAAGACCGCGGTCGAGGCGCCGATGGAGCGATGCCCCTCGGGCAGGTGGTAGAGGGCATTGGCAGCGTTGCCCAGGGCGCCGGCCACGAGCACGCCCAAGAGGGCGACGCCCGGGCCGAGCCGGCGGCTGACCACCGCGCCGAACAGGCCGCCGGCGATGACGTTGCCGAGCACGTGCTTGGCGTCGGCGTGTAGCGTCAGCGCCGTGACCATCCGCCAGGGCTCGCTCGCCAGGAGCGCCGCGTCGGCCGTGCCGCGCGCAAACCAGGCAGAGCCGGCCCGGGGCGGCCCGGTCACGGCGAAGAACAGCCCCAGGGCACCGAACGCGATCGGCAGCACGAGCGAGGCGCGGTGCCGCGGCACGTCGCGCACCGGGCGCGGCGGCCACTGCGCGTTCTCCTTCTCGTATGCCTCGATAGAGGCCAGGGCCTCGTCGTAGCGGCCCGCCGGCACGCGCAGCACCCACCCCTGGCGAGCGTATTCCTGCGCGTATGGGATGCCCTGCGACTGGAGCACCAGCCCCCACTCGCTCGCCTCGCGTCGTGAAGGCACCGGGCCCAGCAGCGGCTCGGGCTCGGGCGGCGCCGGTTCCTCCCCGAGCTGGGGCAGATCGAGCCGTCCGTGCCGCAGCTCCGCCATGCGCCCCAAGGTGGGGACGAAGGGCGCCCGTGTCAACTGCGGCAGGCACCGCTAAGGTCCGGCGTCTGGCGGCTCGGCCGGCGGGACGGCGCCGGCATCCAGGCGGAGCACGCGCAGCTCGGCCCCGCTCATCTCGAGCACCTCGATCCGGCCCGCGTAGGATCGGGCCAGGCCCACGTCGAGGTCCCAAACCCGGTCCTCGCAGAACGAAGCGATGCCGTGGGGTAGGGTGGTATGGCCGACCACCAGGCGCCGGGCGCCCGCCAGCCGCAGGGTTTCTGCGGCGAGCTGGCAGTCGGCGGGGCTGGGATCCTGCGCGTAGCGCCGCTCCCAGATCGGGCTGTCGCGCGCCAGGAGCAGCTCCGGGCCAGCCGCGCCCTCGGTCGAGAGCCAGTCGCGCATCTCCTGGTTGATGGCCTCGAGGCCGGCGCGTACATGCTTGGGCAAGAGGCCGCCGTGCACGAACAAGGTTTCGCCCACGACGAGCACGATCGGGTGCGCCGCGAGCCGGCGCGCGTAGGGCCCGCCGGGGCGAAAGGCGGCGAGACGCGGCCGCACCTGCTCCGGATAGCGGTCAAGCAGCGGATCGGCTGGATCGACGGGACCGGCGTCGGCGAACGCGGCAAAGCCGCCCGGCGTCACGTAGCGCAGATCGCCGGCAACGTTCATGATCTCGTGGTTGCCGCTTAGCACGTGCACGCGACCGCCGGCGCGCTGTGCCTGCTCGTCCAGCCGATCGAAGAGGTCAAGAATCGCCCGCTCCTCGTCGCCGCGGTCGAGCACGTCGCCGGTCTGCACCAGCACGGCGTCGGCGCCGATCCACTGGTCGCGTTCGTCGATCAGGCCGCCAAGCCGCAGCGCGGCGCGCGCCGCCCACATGTCGCCGTGCAGGTCGCCGACCGCCACGAGCCTCCGCGCGGCCGGGAAGCGGGTGGGAAACGGGGCAAGCAGGGCAGGGCCTCCGCTGGCGGCCGGGGCGCCGCTGGCGGCGGCCGCACGCCTCCCCGCCGGCTCGGCGCGGCAGGACGCGGCAGCGAGCGCCAGGGCGAGAGCGCCGGCCAACGCGGCGCAGAAAAGTAGCCTGGCGCACCGCACCCCCGACCTCACGCCGGCGCGTCGGCGCCGGCCTGCGCCGGCACATCGTTCGGCGCCAGAGGCTCGAACTCGAAGCGCAGCTCCCCCTCGGCCGCGCCAAGGCGCACGCTGCCGCCGTGCTCCAGGGTGCCGAAGATAATTTCGTTGGAGAGCCGGCTCTTGACCTCGCGCTGGATGAGACGGGCGAGCGGCCGTGCGCCGTAGCGCTTGTCGTAGCCCTTGTCCGCCAGGTAGGCGCGCGCACCGGCGTCGACCGAGATGGTGACGGCGCGCTCGGCGAGCTGGGCCGAAAGCTCGCGCATGAACTTGTCGACGATCTGGCCCATCGGAACTCCGGGCTGAAGAGGGCCTTGTAGGCCGGCTCGTCGTCGCCCGCCTCCTCGCGGTTGCCGAAACCGACCCGAGTGCGCGCGAGGTCGTGGGCGCCGATGTTGCTGGTCATGATGAGGACGACGTGGCGGAAATCACTCGGCCTCCCATTGTTGTCGGTAAGCGTGCCGTGGTCCATCACCTGCAAGAGCACGGCGAACACGTCCTGGTGGGCTTTCTCGACCTCGTCGAGCAAGAGCACGGCGTGGGGCGTCTTGTTGATGGCGTCGGTGAGCAGCCCCCCGCGGTCGAAGCCGACGTAGCCCGGCGGGGCGCCGATCAGCCGCGAGACGCTGTGCCGCTCCTGGTACTCGCTCATGTCGAAGCGCACGAACCCGATACCCAGCACCCGCGCGAGCTGCTTGGCGAGCTCGGTCTTGCCCACGCCCGTCGGCCCGGTGAAAAGGAAGCTGCCGATGGGCTTGTCCGGCTCGCGCAGCCCGGCGCGCGCGAGCCGGATGGCGGAGCACACCTGTCCTACCGCCTCATCCTGGGCGAAGAGCACCGCCTTGATCTCGTCCTCCAAGTGGCGCAGGGCCTGCTTGTCGTCGGTGCTGACCTGCTTGGGCGGGATCTGCGCCATCTTGGCCACCACCTCCTCGATTTCGGCCGTCTGCACCAGGTAGCCCTCGCCGTGGCTGAGCTTGGCGCGCGCGCCCGCCTCGTCGACGAGATCGATCGCCTTGTCCGGCAGCTTGCGATCCTGCAAGTGGCGCGCGGAGAGCGTCGCCGCCGCCCGCAGCGTGTCCGGCTGCTGGAAGCGGACCTTGTGGAACTCCTCGTAGCGGCCGATGAGGCCCTCGAGGATCTTGACCGTGTCGTCGATGCTGGGCTCGCTGACCTCGATCTTCTGGAAGCGCCGAATGAGCGCCCGGTCGCGCTCCAGGTGCGTGCGGTAGTCCTGGTACGTGCTCGAGCCCATGCAGCGCAGCTTGCCGCTCATCAGCGCCGGTTTGAGCATGTTCGAGGCGTCCATCGTGCTGCCACTGGCCGAGCCGGCGCCCATGATGTTGTGCATCTCGTCGATGAACAGGATCGAGCCCGGCTTGGCCTCCAGCGCGCGCACCACGGCCTTCAGCCGGCTCTCGAAGTCGCCCCGGAAGCGCGTGCCGGCGATGAGGGCTCCCATGTCGAGCGCGTAAATCACCGCGTCGTGCAAGAGGGCCGGGATCTCCTTGTGGTGGATCCTCAGGGCCAGGCCCTCGGCGATGGCGGTCTTGCCCACGCCGGCGTCGCCGACAAGCAGCGGGTTGTTCTTGCGCCGGCGGCACAGGACCTGCACGACCCGCTCGATCTCGGCCTCGCGCCCGATCAGCGGATCGATCTGTCCCTCGGCGGCGAGCTGGTTCAAGTTGCGCGTGAAGCTTTCCAGAGGGTCGCGCACGGGCGCGCCCTCCTCGCCTTCGCCACCCTCGCCCACGCGTTCCTCGGCCGGGCCGGAGCCGTGGTCCTCGTCCGGGCCGATCTTGGAGATGCCGTGGCTGATGAAGTTGAGCACGTCCAGGCGCCTCACGCCGCTCGCCAGAAGCAGCGCGCGCGCCTGGGAGTCCCGCTCGGCATACAGGGCGACGAGCACGTTGGCGCCTGTCACCTCCTTCTCGCCTGAGGACTGGACGTGAGCCAGGGCTCGGCTCAGCACGCGCTGGAAGCCGAGCGAGAGGCTGGGGGGCTCCTGTGCGTCTTCGGGCAGCGAGACCACCTCGCGCTCCAGGTACTCCTCGAGTTGCTGGCGCAGCCGCGGCACGTCCCCGCCCGCGTGCCCGATGATGCGCCCGACGGCGTCGTCGAAGAGCAGCGCATAGAGCAGGTGGTCCACCGTTACGTACTCGTGCCGGCGCCGCATGGCCTCGCGCGTGGCCAGCGAGACGGCGATCTCGACCTCGGGGCTGATCCGCATGGGCTACTCCGGTTCGGCACTGAGGCGCAGCGGCATCCCGTGCTCTTGCGCGAAGCAGACGACCTGCTGGACCTTGGTCTCGGCCACGTCCTTGCCGAAGACGCCGGCGACCGCGTGGCCGCGATGGTGCACGCTGAGCATCAGGTGCGTCGCCTCGGTTTCGCTCTTGTGGAAGAACTTCATCAGCACGACGACGACGAACTCCATGGTGGTGTAGTTGTCGTTGTGCACGATGACCTTGTAGCGGCGCGGCTTGTGCACGCGGATCCGCCGGTCGGTGGCGACGTCGCCGTCCTCCTGGAGGTGCCGCTTCGGGTCCTGCGTCACGCGGCAAGGATAGCATGCGTGGGTCGCAAGGATAGCCGGCTACAACGTACCCGTTCACGGCATTTCCGCGCCAGCAAGGACGGCTCGCCGAGTCGGCCGCGATCGCGGGGCAGGGGTGACGCGCCCGAAGGGCGCGTCGGGACCCCAACCCCGTCCCGAAGGGACGGACTTACGTCCTCGGCCCGGGCCTCCGGGCGCGCTCATGCGCGCAGCCCCGCCTGACGAGCCGGCTGAGAGAATGCGTGAACGCTTACGCTACAACGGCCCCTCGGTCAGCCCGTGGATGAACTGCCGGACACGGGGTTCGCCGCAGGCGCGGGCCTCGGCGGTCGTGCCGTCGAACAACAGTTCGCCTCGGTAGAGCATGCCGACGCGGTCGGTGACGGAGAGCAGACGGTCGAGATCGCTCGACACCATGATGACGGTGGCCCCGGTGGCGCGCTGCTCGTCGCGCAGGAGCTCGAAGATCCGCTGCGAGGTCACCGGATCGAGCCCCGCGGCGGGCTCGTCGTAGAGCACGATCTCGGCACGGCTCACGGTGGCGCGTGCCACTCCCACCCGCTTCTTCTGGCCCCCGGACAGGGCGGCGGGCAAGCGGCCCTCGAAGCCCGGCAGCGAGACGGCGCGCAGCCGATCGGCCACGCGCGCCGCGATCTCTTCCTCGCCGAGGTCGAAGAGCCGGCGCAGGGGGAACGCGATGTTCTCGCCGACGGTCAGGTAGTCGAAAAGCGCGTTGTTCTGGAACAGCATCCCGAAACGCGCACGGAAGCTCTGGAGCTCGAGCTCGCTCAGGCGGTGGACGTCCCGGCCGTCCACCAGGACCCGGCCCCCATCGGGCGCCATCAGCCCGGCGATCATCTTGAGCAGCACGCTCTTGCCGGAGGCTCCCGGGCCGACCAGCCCGTAGAGGCAGGACTGGGGCACGTCCAGGTCGACGGCGCGCAGCACGGGCGAGCCGGCGAACGCCTTGCACAACCGATCGAGGCGAATCACGGGGCGGGAGCGCTACTCGGGCTTGAACTGGGTGTAGGCGATGTCGAGCCGCGGGTGGACGGGGAAGCTCATGGCGCGGATCTGGCCGGCGATGCAGGAGGCCGTGCCGCCACTGGGCGGCGAGGTGGTCACGGTCACGCCCACGGCGCGGCCGTTCTGGACGGCCGCGCAGATGTTCACGCCCATGTTTCCGGGCACGCCGCAGGCGTTGAGATACGAGCCCCGGTTGAGCACCGCCGCGTAGGCCCCTTGGGTCAGATCGGGCGGGGTCTTGTTGTCACCCGACATCAGGTTGTACTCCTCGACGTAGCGATCGCGCGCCTGCTCGCAGCTCAGGCCGCCGGGCAGCACCGGCCGCACGCCGCCCTCACCCGAGCCGCCGCCCTTCCAGGGACCGCCGCCCGGGCCCTTCTTCGGGCCCTTCAGCCCGCCGGCGACGTCGATGGACTGGGCTTGCTGTGCGGTGACGGCGAGCTCGTCGCGCTGCGCGCGCCGCTCCCGCAGCCACCAGCCCAGCCCGGCCGCGGCCATCAGGATCAGCACCACGGCCCCGCCCATGACCTTGTACTGGGTCTTCTCTTCTCGTCCTGCGACTTGCGCCGCAGCCCCGCCTGCTCGACGAAGGGCGAGAACTGCTCCCAAGCGCCGAGAAGCTGCTCCTCGGTGCTGAGCGCGTCGCGCAGGGTCATCTCCCCGGTGAAGCTCGACTGGGCGATCTGCTGCAAGAGCTCGACCGCGGTGAACGGCCCGTGGTCCATGCCGTCCTTGATCACGATGTAGCGCGGCCGCGGATCGGCCTCGAGCGAGGCCTTGAGCTGCGCCAGCCGCTCGGTCGAGGTCCGGATGCCGGAGTCCCCCAGGGTCGGCTCCGGCGCGGGCGCCGGCGTCGGCGCCGGAGCGGCCACAGGTGTCTGGCCGTAGTAGATGCCGAGAGCGACCTTGCCGCGCGCCACCGACTCGGGCGGTAGCATGGAGAGCGAGACATCGACCTCGAAGCCGGCGTCCTGATCGAGGTGGGACTCGTCGGCCGGCGGCGGCGGGATCGATGCCGTGGGGGCGAGGTTGTGCAGGGCCTGGGCCAGCGCCCCCAGATCGGCAGGCCGGTGGGCCGGATCGCCCACCAGCGCCTTGCCCAGCACGAGCTCGACGCTCTGCGGCAGGCCCGGCACGAGCTCGGCGGGGCGGCGCATGCCGGGCCCGACGCTGGCGCCAGTGATCATCTCGTAGAGGATGGCGCCGACCGAGAACACGGAGGCGCGGGCGTCGCCGGGCTGGCCCCGGCGCGCCTCGGGAGCGACGCAGGCCCGGTCCGCAGGGTGCTCGGGAAGTGCCGCGCCGAGCTGCGGATCGGGCGCCGGCGGGCCCTGGCCGAAGCGCACGCTCGACGGATGCACGAAGAGCCGGGTGCCCGCGTCGTGCAGCTCAACCAGGCGCGTGCAAACCGGGACGACGAGCGCCACCGCGGCGCGCAGGTCGAAGCGCTGGCCGCTCGTGCGCCGGCGATCGAGCTCGGCCCGCAGGGTGTCGGAAACTGCCGGGTAGGGCGTGGCTTGCTGGCTCATCGGTCCCGCCTCATCCTCCAGGGCGCCATAGGAACGTAGCGCAACTGTGCATGCGGGCTCAACTAGTAGCTCAGCCTTGCTCGCTTGACGCTGGAGAAGGCCGGCGAGAGCCGCTACAATAGTGGATGGCTGTTGGCTGCGGGCCTTGGTGGCTCGACAAGCGAGGCGACTACCATGAACGTTCGGCCGGCATTCGTGCGCATCTGCGTGGCGGTGGCACTGTTGCTCCCGGCAACGGCGGGGCGGGCACAGGTCAAGACCTACACGGTCAACGCCGACTTCGACACGGGCAAGCTCGACAACGTCGTCGACAGCCCGCCCAACCGCGTCGTGCTCGGCCCGACCTGGGTCTCGAAGACCAGGCTCGTGTGGACGACGAACTACCTGTACGGCTTCGTGCTGCGCATGGACTCGACCACGGGCAAGCAGACGAGCCGCTTCGACTCGGCCCTCGTCACCATCAACGGGGTGCCGACCGGCGCGCGGCCCTCCCAGGAGTACTGTGACTGGGTCAACCACGGCAACTGCCCCGGCCGCGTCGCGGTGGACACCAACGGCGACGTTTGGATCATCAACCGCGCCTTCGGCAACCAGGGCTCCCTGTCGAAGTTCTCGGGTGACATCAAGCACTGCATCGATCGGAACAACAACGGGATCATCGACACGTCCAAGGACGCCAACAACGACGGCGTCATCGCCGTGAACGACCCCAAGGAGTACTTCGGCCAGAACGACGAGTGCATCCTCGCGACGATCCCGATCGGCCCGAGCAATGTCTACCCGCGCGGGGTCGCGGTGGACAAGAAGGGGAAGATCTGGGCCAGCAGCCACAACGACGGCAAGATCTATCGCTACAACCCCAACGAACCGGTGGCGCTGGAGGGTTCCGCCACGGTAGGCGGCAACCCGTACTCGCAGGCCGCGGGTGGCAACTACGTCTTCGTTTCCCGCTCGGGCCAGCCGCCGGCGCGCGTGCACATCGACACGTTCGCCGTGGAGGGCATCTCCTGCCCGGGCCTGGGCAGCGGGACCTACGGCGTGGTCGCCGATCCTTCGGGAAACGTCGCCTGGTTCGGGGGCTACTTCTCCGGCAACGGTGTGTGGCGGGCCGACTTCGCCAACAAGACCTGCACCAAGACCTCGACCCCCGGCTGCGTGACGGCGATGACGCTGGACTTGCAGGGCAACGTGTGGGCGGCCGGCTACTGCAACAACATCATGCACAAGCTCACCGCCGGCGGCGCGCTGCTCGGGACCTATCCGGCGGGCGGGGCCAACCCGCACGGGCTCTCGGTCGACTTCGACGGCAACATCTGGATCGTGACGCACAGCCCTTCGATGGTGAAGATGAACACCAGCGGGCAGATCCTCGGCACGTACAGCATCGGCGGCCCGGGCGTGCCCAA
>JACQWT010000391.1 GCA_016209145.1 Deltaproteobacteria bacterium
TGTGCACCCCTGCGCGCTGCCACGTTGCCGCGGCTTGAAAGCGTCTCCCGGAATCCTTGTCCCGGAGAAGCTCGACGAGTGCCTCCTGCGCTTGCGCCGTGTGCACCCCTGCGCTGCAACGCTTCCGCGGCCCGATGGCGCCCCCCGGTCCCCTCGTGCCGGAGAAGCTCGACGAGCGCATGCTGGACCACCGGAATCTGCATTGCCTCGTCGATCGCCTGCTGGGCCATCTGGTCCAGGGTGCGCCCCCGAGTCTTGGGCCAGCCTGCCTTGAGACGGCGGGTCAGGTCGACGTCCACAGCTTCTGCCTCGCGCATGCCGGCCAGCAGGAGCGAGGTCGCCAGCGCGCGGACATCGGCGTCCGCGTCGTCCCTCGCCAGCTTTCGCAGAGTAGCCGCATGCCCGGGGCTGGACCGAAGCAGCAGGCACAGCGCCCCCCGCAGCTTCCAGGACGGAACGCGCTCGGGTCCGAGAAGCGTGGCAGCGTGCGCGATGACGTCTTCGCCCACTGCCTCGCGGCTCAGAGCAGCGATCCGATCGGCAAGCTCGATGGGCTTCTCGGCTGCATCAGCCGCGGCATCGATCAGGGCGCGGACAGTCGCGTCCCGGGTACGGTCACCGACCGGGACGCGGTCAGCGAGGATCCCGGCCGCGAGCAGGAGATAGCGGTGCAGGTGTGGCTCGAGCACATCGCTGCTCTCCCGGATCTCATCCACGAGCCGCGCGGCGGCCGCGGGCTTCTCCTGCACCGCGCTGAGGTAGCCTGCCGCCAGGAGCACCACCTCGTGCCAGCGCTTGAGGAAGAAGCAGCCGCGGAGGGCCTTGTAGGGGTCTCTCGCCTCCCGCACGATCGCCCGAGCCGCGAGGTACTCCTGAAACGTCTGGTGCATGAACCCGAACACGTTCGGCCCGCGCTCGCTCAGCAGGCACGCCCAGCGGGCCGCCGTGTCGAGGTAGCTCTCCGCGGTCTGGATCGCCTTGTCCCGATCGACACCGTCCTCGATGAGCCTGCCGGCGAGCTTGGCGACGATCTTGTCCCTGGGCGCCGTGCCCGTGGGCAGCTCCGCGTGCATCCACAGCGCCACGGGCTCCCAGAGCTGCATCGTGCGCTCGGCTTCCAGCTCCACCCCGATCGGGCCGGCCAGGCTCCGCGAGCGGTTCCAGCTCTCGGTGAGCGTCGCCAACGCGGCCTGGTAGAGCTTGACCCTGAGCTCCGGAAGCGTGCCGTAGTGCCGCTGCACGAGGGCGAGGATGGTGAGCAGCAAGGGGTTCGCGGCAAAATCCTGCAGGGTGTCCTGGTGCGCCGCGCCGGTGCCGTAGATGGCTTGGATGAGCTGGCCGGCATCCTTGTCCGCCGCGAGCGGGCGGGGCGCGGCCGGGTGGAGCGCGCGCTCCACGCCCCACGCCCAGCCTCGCACGAAGCGCTCGATCTGCTCCTTCTCGAAAGCGGCGAGCTGCCAGTGGCTGGCGCCGGCGATGCGGCAGATCTCGTAGCCGTAGACGCGCGAGGTCACCAGCAAGCGCGACCCGGCGTCTCCCTGCTGAGCGAGAGAGCGCAGACACTGCTCGATGCCCTGCGCGGTCGCGATCCGCAGCGCGGGATCCGGGATCTCGTCCAGCCCGTCGACCAGGACGAAGGCGCGACCCGTCTCGATGGCCTCGACGAGCGCCCGGCCAACAGCGGCCGGCTCGCGCCCGGCGATGTGCTGCGGCAGGGGCAGGGAGGCCTTGCGCTGGTCGCGGCAGGCCGCCGCGTACTGCGCGGCTGGGACCACGATGGGGACGAGATCCTCGTTGAGCCCTAGCCGCGCCTGCACCGCCTTGGCTCCAAGCGCGTACGTGCGCGCCACCCATTTGACGAGTGTGGTCTTGCCGCTGCCAGGATCGCCCAGGACCACGAGCTGGCGCGAGCGCTTCAGCGCGTCCGCGAGCGGGATGGGATCGCCGGCACCCGAGCCGGGTTGCTGCATCTCCAGCCACCGCAGCAGACGCCCGCGAGCATCGGCCGCGGGGTCTCCACCCCGCCCCATGCCCCGTGGAGCCGGCGACTTCGCGCTCCGCCTGCCCCGTCCGGTCGGCCTGGGGCGGAGGCGCGGCGTGCCCCGATCGTTGGAGGCTGGCAGCTTCTCGGCGAGCCATGGCAGATCGTCCAGCGACGCGCCAGCAGACATCAGCTCGGCCAGGGTGGGCTCGTCGAGGGCCGCATCGTGACCGGCACCGCGCGCCTCCCGGAGCAGCCTGTCGAGCGCGGCCTCCGGCTCGACCTGGCTCTGCCGGAGCTTGAGCGGCACGAAGGTGTCGTCCAACTCCAGTGCAACGCTCTTCCCGAGCTGCATTATCCCGCGGAAGTCGAGGTAGTGCAGCTCGATCAGCAGCTTGTCCAGGTAGGCTGCAAGCGGGCCCTGGTTCATGGTGACGGCCTCGTCCTGTCGTGCGCGGCGAAGCAGGGGCGACGGTAGGGAGGCCACGCGGCCCGGTCAAGGAGCCAGGTATCCGTTCACGGGGCCCTGCGCCAGCGGGCAGCGACGGTCCGCCGATCCGGTCGTGTCCGCCGGCTACCAGGCACTGACGGCCATCTTGAGCGCGACCAGGGCCAGAAGCGCGGCGAGCATGCGCCGCAGGACCAGCGCTTTGGCGCGGCGAGCCAGGTTCGCGCCGAAGGCGGCACCGAGGGTCGCGCCGATCCCGATGGGGATGGCGAAGTCGAGGTGGACGTGGCCGAGCAGCACGAACACCAGCGTGCCCAGCCCGGAGGAGACGCAGAGAATGAAGTGGGAGGTGCCGATGGCCACGTGGGTCGGCACGCGGAGCAGGAGAATCAGGAACGGCACGTGGATGATGCCGCCGCCGATCCCCATGAGGTTCGACAGGAACCCGATGATGAAGGTCCCCAGCACTCCCAGCTCGACATCAACGCCGCCGGGCGCGGCCTGGCTGGATGTCTCTGGGAAGGGGGCGCTGCGGCCCGGTGCGGCGCCAGAGGGCAGGGCGAGGTAGCGCTCGCCGATGACAAGCTTGAGCGCGCACAGCAGCAACCCTGCGCAGAACAGGAGCGCGAAGACGTCGGAGCTGTAGCCGTCGGCGATGAGCGGCCCGAGCACGGCGCCGGGGACCACCGCGAACGAGAGCTTCCCGGCCAGCGCCAGGTCGATGCGCTTCTGCTCGTAGTACAGACAGGAGCCCGCCAGGGTATTGAGGAAGATGATGGCCAGCGAGTCCGCCATCGCCGCCTGGGGCGAGAACCCGAAGACCAGCGTCAGGAAGGGCACGTGCAGGAAGCCGCCGCCCACACCCATCATCGTGCCGATGGTGCCCACGGCCAGGCCGAAGAGAACGAGGAGCGGAGTGATGGCCGACATGCTGCAAGCCGTATCCGTTCACGGGGATCTAGGTGGTCGGCAGCGACGGCGGCCGATCCATCCGCGGGGCGGCGCGCTCGCGCCGCGCGGCGCCTCGGCCGCCGACTGACTGGAGGCGTGAACGCGTACTGCAAGCCGTTCACGGGCCTGCCCGCTCAGTGCCGCGCTCCAGAAGTCCGGTGACGTACTCCGGCGCGGCACTCGGGGGGGAGAGTCCGAGAGGGGGGGAGCGGAGCGCCCCCCTCTCGGGAGGGCCCGCGGGAGGGGCCTCGGCCTTGCCCCCCCTTGCAAGGCCGAGGGCCCCTCCCGCGAAGTGGCGCCCGCCGCCGATACGTCACTGAACTTTCGGTAGGCGCCACTTAGGCCTTGTCCGCGGGGGCCCGCAGCGCGCCGTGCAGCTTGTTCATGGCCTGGCGGAAGCGCTCCAGGTTGGCGACCTCGGTTTCCAGTTCCTCTTTCTCCCGGGCGAGGTCGGCCAGCGCCACCGTCGCCCGATGCAGCTCCCGTCCCTGCTCCTCCAGACGGCCAGCTTGCTGTTCGACCGTCTGCTCGATCTCCGCGATCCGCTTGCGCGCCGCCTCGTCCCGCGCACTGGACTCCTCGGTGAACTCCAGATAGGCGTCGGTCAGGCGCTCGTTTTCCAGACTGAGGGTGCGCAGCATCTCCTGCGCCGCCTGCTGCTCCTGGCGCATGCTCTGCGTCTCGCGCGTCACCTCCTGCCGTTCCTCCAGGACGCGCACGGCCTCGGCGACCAGCGTCTCGTTCTCGGCCTGGCAGACGGCCAGCCGCCGGTTGGTGCGCTCGCGCTCGCGCTCGAGCTCGTCGATCCGCAGTTGGGCATCGCCGGCACGGCGCTGGGCCGCCTCGAGCTCGGGCCGGAGCGCGGCGTTGATCTGTTTGCAGTTCTTGAGCTGGCGCCGGAGATCCTCGATGACCGAGAGGATGTCCCCCAGTTGCTCGCCAGCATCACCAAGCATGGATACCGGGAAGTCGTCCCTTCCCGCGTCGGGCGGCTCTGGCATGTTGCATCCCTCGTTCGCTGGCGGCGGCCGCTACGCCGGACCGCCTGGTTGCTCTGCGGTCGTCCTCTCGGCCGGCACCGCCCCGGGCGGGGCGGCGGGCACGGCCGAGCCGCAGTGCCGGCAGACCGTGGCGGTGACGCGGATGACCTCGCCGCAGGCGGCGCACGAGATGAACTGTCCCCCCCGGGCCACCGGCGACAGCGCGGCCACGACCAGGGCGAACGGCCCGATCAGCAGACCGCAAACGAACCACCCCAGGCTGTTGCGCCCCTTGCTGTAGGCAATGAGCGAGGCGGTGACGGCGAAGGCCAAGGTCGCCAGGATGTAGATGTACATGGGACTACGCTCCTCCTTTCTTCTGGCGGGCTCGAGCCTCGATCCGCGCGAGCGTCTCCGGGCTCTTGCGCCGTAGGATCTCGACCAGGAGCGCGCCGACGAACACGCCCCCCATGGCGAGCAGCAGTACCTTGAGCATCGTTCAGTCTCCTTTCGTAGTCTCTCCCCCGATCGCCGGCGGCACCGGTGCAGCGGGCGTGCCGTCGTCTGCGGGCTCCCCCGCCGGGGTTGTGGCCGCCGGGACGCTGGCGGTTGCTCGCGCCAGCAGGGCGGAAGCGCGACGTGCGTACGGCGCGTCCGACGGATCGGCGCGCTGCACGCGGCGGAGCACGACCGCCGGCTCGTACGGGATGAGCGCCTCGATCGCCGCCCAGCGGACCGAGGGCTCGGGATCGTCGCAAAGGCTCCAGATCGTCTCCACGGCCCACGGCGCGTTGCGGCACGAGAGCCATAGCAGCGCGCGGCGGCGCACCAGCGGCGAGAAGTCGCGGGCGGCTCGCACCAAGACGGGTCGCGCGAGCTCGTCCCGGAGGCGGTGGGCCACGCGCAGGGCCACGGCCCGCACCTCGGGATCGCTCGCCGCTGACAGGTCCCACAGGCAGTTCAGGAAGTGCGCGGAGCCGATGCTCGCCAGCCCCTCCAGCGCGGGGTCGGCCAGCTCCTTGCCCGCGCCCCTGAGACAGGCCAGGAACACCGGCTCGGCTTCCATCCCGAGCGACGCCAGCTCGAGCAGAGCCTCCCGGCGCGCGTCCGCCGAGCCGCACAGCAGGTCGTCGAGCACCCCGCGCAGGCGCGTGGCCTTGACCGGATCGCTCGCCTCGATCTGCTGCAGCCACTGCTGGGGATCCACGCCGCAAGGTGGTGCAGAACGTAGAGCCGGGTCCGGGGGCCCCGCTCCCGCCGCCGGCATCGGGGGTGGTGGGGCCAGTCCGGGCTTGAGCCCGGTGGGCCGCCGCCGGGGCGTGGGCGCGGCCGCCGGCGCTGCCGGCTCCCCCTCCTCTGTCGCCGCAGCCGGTGGTCCCGTCGCCGGCGCGGCGGCAAGTCCCGGATCGCCATCCTCCGGCTCGGGGCGCTTGAGCTTGCCCACGGCAGCCCGTGCCACTCCCGGGATCCTCGACACCCCCTGCGCCACGCCGGACTCCACGTAGCGCGCTGCGGCCCCGAGGGAGCGGCCCAGCCGGACAAAGCCGTCGTCGGCGCGCTCGCTCAGCCGGCGCGGGGAGAAGCGTTCGCCCGTGCCCGCCACCGGGGCGGCGTCCGCAGCGCGGCCGGACGAGGGCGGAGGTAACCGTTCACGGGGATCTACGTGGTCGGCAGCAACGGCGGCCGATCCATCCGCGGGGCGCGGCTTGCGTCCTCGGGCCGGCCCCTCACGTACGGGAGTACGCTCGGGGACCGGCCCTCCGGGCGCGCTCGCGCCGCGCGGCGCCTCGGCCGCCGGCTGACTGGGGGCGTGAACGCTTACGGGCGGAGGCGGGTCGAGCTCGCCGGCCCCTTGCTCTGCTTCGCCCGTCATGGTTGCCCTTTCGGTTTCGCACGCCGGTTGCCCCCCCCGAGTCCCAGGGGCGGACGCGTGGGCCGCGCATCGTCCGCCGTCTCGGCCTGCTCGCGGTGCTCCCCGACGGACGGCTCCGGGCGCTCCGGCGGCTCCGGCGGCGCGGCCGGTACACCCCGGTCGACGTGAGCGCACCCATCGAGCAGGTCGAGCTCGAAGGTGATCTGGGTGCGGACCAGCTCTGCGAGCCGCTGGCAGCTTTCGTCGGACAGCGATCCTATCCGGGCCGCGTGCTGCGCGGCCAGCGCGCCCAGCGCTTCGCGCAGACCGGACGGCCCGGGCGGCCCGGCCGGCGTACGGCGGTGCCAGCCTTCCACGATCAGCCGGCCGGCCTGGAGCGTCGTGCGGGCGGCGTGGTGCGCCGACTGAGCGACGATGCCGGCCTCGCCGCGGGCGCGGCGCCCGGCCCTGGCCAGGCCGCGCGCCACCGACACGAACCAGCGGTCTCCGGTCTCCGCGACCCGCCCGCAGTGGCGCAGCACGGCCCCGGCCTCAGAGGGCGGCGTCCTACCCTCGGACATGGCCGCCTGCGTTCTCACGCAAGAGCCGTTCTCGGGCGCAGTCATGGTGGTACCTCTCCTCTCGTCTGGGAGCGGATGGCGTGACATGCCGTGCACGGCCCTCGGTCCTCGTGGGGTGCCGCCCGGCCGGCAGGGATGAGGGGTGCGGTTCGGTCGAGCAGATCCCCCTGGTCGGCTGGCAACTGGCCCTTCGTCCCGATCCGGTGGCAGTCGGTGCACGGACCCTGATAGCCGTGCGGCGCACGGCTGGCCGGCGCGATGGTCTGTGCCGTCTCTCCGTTCGCCGTGCCGAGCCGTTCCCTCATCGCGGTCAGCACCAGGTCGAAGGCCGTCGCCCCCCGCAGGATTTGAACGGCGGCCCGGCGCCGATGGCGCACTCGCTCGGTGGCGCGGATGAAGGCTGCCAGATCCGGCGTCGGTACTGAGCCCACCGCCGTGACCAGATCTCCGGCCTGAAACCCCGCCCCGTCGGACGGCATGGTCGCCTCGTCGACGATGACTCCTTGGGCGCCGGCCGGAAGGCCGAGGCTCCGGGCCAGCAGCGGCGTGTTGGGGACGAGCTCGAGCCCCTGCCAGTGGGCCTCGTGAAAGGGCAGCGCGGCGCCGGACGAGCCCGCAGAGACGGCCGCGGGCGGCGTCGGGGGGTTGGGCTCCCCCGCTGCCCCTGGCGCGGGCGCAGCCAGCACAGGGGCGCGGGTCATGCGCGCGAGTCCCTCGCCGGACCCCGCCCGTCCCGAGCCAGCGATGAGCAGCGCGGCCGGCCGGGCCTCCCAGCCGGGCAGCTCGACTCTTTCCGCCGGCAGGGTCGCGCCCGGACGCGCCCGGGCGCGGGCCGGTCGCAAGCCGGTCGCCAGCCCGAGGATCCCTACGGCGGCCAGCAGGCACGCCGCTCCCAGCGACGCCAGCTTTCGTGCCGCTACCGGCCGGCTCGTGGCGCTCGGGCAGCTCAAAAGGCCACCTCCGGGAACGGCAGCATGTCTGGATTGGCCGCGTAGAAGCGGCGCGGACCGAACCCCGAGGCCGCGGCGAAAACGTTCCCCGGGAAGGTATCGGTGAGGGTGATGTAGGCATTGACCGCGTCGTTGTACGCGGCGATTCTCCGGGAAACCTCCGTCTGCACCTCCACCATGGTGCCCGTCAGTTGCTGCACGTTCTCCCCGAGCGTCAGCCGCGGGTACTGTTCCGCCACGAGGCGGAGCTCGGCCGGCAGCTCCGCGGGAGCTGGCTCGGCGCTGGCCCCAGAGGAGCTGCCGGGCGGCGCGGCTCTCGCGCGGCGCTCGGCGTCGCGGTTTCCCGTCCACCGCGGCCGAACGGAGCCGTCCGCGTGGCGCAGCTCCGTGAGGCTGGTCAACACCGACTGCTCGTGCCGCCGATACTCGCTGACCAGTCGCCCCACGCTCTTGAACAGGAAGTAGCGCCGTTCCTTCATGGCCTCGATCTGGGCGCGCGCCACATCGACCGCAAACTCGGCTTCTTTCAGGCGGTTGTAGTAGTAGACGTGGGCCACGAGCCACGCCGAGACGAGCGTGGCTACCAGCCCCAGTCGCCAGCCGCGAAGCCGGATCCAACGCAAGGCGTTCGCCTGCGCACGGCGCAGCCGCACGAGCCACGTCGGGCGGGGAGGCAGCGCGTAGAGCCGGCGCAGGATCCGGTCGGCGTTCACGGACGCACCGCTCCTTGGCTGGCGCGGCGCTCCAGCTCCACGGCCCGCTTGAAGCACGCGATGGCCTGCTCGCGCCGGCCCATGCCGTCGAGCGTGAACCCCAGGCTCTGGTAGAAGCTCGGCTCGCGGGGCGCCAGCTCGATCGCCCTCTCGAACGCGCCGACGGCCTCCTCGTGACGCTTCAGGCAGTCGAGCTCCACGCCGAGTCGGCAGTGGGCCTGGGCGGAGTCGGGATCGAGCCGGATGGCACCTCTGATCTCCTCCGCGGCCGCCTCGTGCCGGTCGCGATCGGCCAGGGCCTCCGCCATGCGATAGTGCAGATCGAAGCTGACCATGCCGAGCGCCCTGGCCTTCTCGAAGGCATCGAGGGCGGCGCCGCTGGCTCCCTGCCGAAGCTGCACCAAACCGAGCTGGAACCACGCCTGCGGATCGTCTGGCCGCAGCGCGATCGCCTGGCGCAGGGCAGCGCGCGCCTCCTCGCCCCGACCGCTGGCGCCGAGCTCGCTGCCGAGCTGCACGTAGATGTCGGCTTGCTCGCCGGCATCAAGGGTGAACACACGCTCGTACGCCCCCACGGCTCGGGCCACCAGGGCGTCGGACAGGCGCATCGCGCCCGCCAGCCGGAATCGGAAGTGCGTGGCGCTCGACACTTCCGGCTCCGGCAGGGCCTCCGGAGCCTGCTGGCGGCCGCCGCCGTTGGATTCTTGCTCGTTGTACATGCTCCATCTCCTCATCGGACCAGCCGGTCGAGATCACCCGGCCTAGGAGGCGCCGCGCGCCCCGTCTCGGCTTGCCCGGGCTCGCCCGCCGCCTCCGGCCGCAACGGGCCAGAACCCGGGAGGCGCGCCGGCCAAGGCACGACAAAGACCTCGACGTGCTGGAAGTCCTCGCAGCGGCGCATGATCTCGGCGCGGATCCGCGCGACCACGGCGTCCGCACCGGAGACGGGAAGGGGCGCCGAGAGCTGGATGCCGACATCGACCCAGTATCGCGGCCCGGTCCGGCGCGTCCGCACGAAGTCGACACCGCGCACCGCCGGCTCGCGCCGCACCACCGCACCGATGGCCTCGGTGACCTCCGGGGGCAGCGCCCGGTCGGCCAGGTTGCCGAGGGCGTCCCGGAGCTGCACCAGGCTGTTGCCGAGAATCACGAGCCCGACGAAGATGGCCGCGATCGGATCGCAGATGGGGTGGATCAGCAGGGCGGCGGCGATGCCGACGACGGCGGCCAGCGAGGACAGGGCATCGGCGCGGTTCTCGAAAGCGTCGGCCATCAGGGCGGGCGAGCCGCAGCGGGTGCCGGCACAGTAGCCGTACAGGTACATGACGTAGTTCACGAGCACGGAGACGACCGCCCCCAATAGCGTGATGGCGTGCGGCCGCCCGACCCTGCCGCAGACCGTGAGGTATGCGGCGCCCACCACGATCCCGCAGGAGAAGGTCAGCAGGATGACGTACACGACGACGGCGCCGACGAATTCGGCCTTGCCGTGCCCATAGGGATGATCCTCGTCGGGCGGCCGCCGCGAGATGCGTGAGGCGATCACGATGCCGGTGCTGCCCACGACGTCGGCGAGCGAGTGCGTGCCGTCGACGAACAGCGCGCTGCTGCCGCCGAGGATCCCGAGCACCATCTTGTAGAGCGCCAGGCCGGAGTTGCCCGAAAGGCTCACCCAGGGCACGCGCGTGGCGCAGCGCAGGCATCGTGCGTCAGGCATGGGCCGCTACCGCCTCCGCGTCTGCCCGGGCGGGGCCGTCTCCCCTGAACGCCACCTGTGCCTGGACCGATTGTCCCAGCGTCCGGCCGACGACGGCACGGACCTGCTCGGCGACGCGGTGTGCCTGGCCCACGGACTGGCCGGCGGCGACGGATACCACCAGGTCAACCCACACTTCCGAGCCGGAGCGCCGCGACCTGAGGCTGCGCACGGCGCTCACTCCCGGCACCTGCACGCAGGCGGAGCGCAGCCGAACGAGATCGGCGCCGGGCAGCGCCCGGTCCATGAGGCCGTTGAGCGACCGGCCCAACAGCCCACCGGCCAACCGCATCACGTCCAGGATCTCCAGCACGGCCACGGCGCGGTCCACGACGTGCAGGCCGAAGTACGCCGCCGCGATGCCGACGACCGCGCCGAGCGATGAGATGGTGTCGGAGCGGTTGTGCTCCGCGCAGGTGTGGAGCGCCGGGCTGTCGAGCTGCCTGGCGACGCAGAAGCCCTGGCGGGCCAGCAGCTCCATCGCCCCCGCGCTCAGCACGGCGACGAGCAGCGCGACCAGCCTCGGCGGCGACGCCGAGCCCTGCGCGATGGCGACGATGGAGTGCAGCATGAGCAGCACGCTCAGGCACAAGACGACGCTGACGCCGGCGATCGCCATGAACTCGACCTTGCCGTGCCCGTAGGGATGCGCCGCGTCCGCGGGTCGCCGGGCGAGCTTGAGGCTGGCCAGCACGGCGAGAGCGGACAGCACGTCGTTGAGCGAGTACAGCGAGCTGGCCAGCAGCGCCTGGCTGCCGCAGAGCAGGCCCACGGCCGCCTTGAGCCCTGCCAACGCGGTGCTCACCGCGAGGTTCATCCAAGCGAAGCGCACGCCGCAGCGCAGGCACGCCGCGGCGCCGCGGCCTGCTGCGTCCCGGAGCTGCCCGCTCGTCGTCATGGCTCCGTGCTACTCCTGCCTGCCGTCCGCCAGGACGGCAGGTTCCGTGGCCGCCAGCGCGCCAGCGCGTGCCGCCTCGACACGACGCAACTGCCGGAGCGTCGACCAGAGCACTCCGGTGACCAACCCGGCCAAGAACGTCGTGCCGAGCACGAAGATGAGCCGGATCTGCGCGGGCTTGCCGAGGACGAGGCTAAGCTCGATGTGATGGCTGTTGGCTACCGCGAAAGCCACGACGGCGGCCGTCGCCACGACGATCAGAACGAGTCGCACCATACGGCTACTTCCGCTGCTCCGCCTGCCATTGCTTCATGGCCTCACCTGCAACGTCGGTGCAGAGCCCATCGTCCCGGCCGGCGCCGCGGCGGGTTCCCGGAACGGCGCCGTGCCCGCCGCCGCGGACAGCACGACGGCGTAGCGCGCGCCGCCGCGCAGCAGCTCCAGCGTGGCGGTGCCCAGCGATCCGTTGCGCGTCGCCTGGAACAGATCGGCCATGCTGACGATGGCCGCGCCGTTGACCGACATCAGCACGTCGCCCGGCCGCAAGCCTGCCGCCGCAGCCGGCCCCTCGGCCTCCACCACCACCAGTCCGGCCGTGCCGGCGTCGATGCCGAACTGCCGGGCCGTCATTGCCGCAATGGGAGAGATTTCCATGCCCAGCCACTCGCCCTCGGCGGGCGACGGCGCGGGGGCGGGCACAAGTGGGGGAGCGGGGCGCCCCGCGCCGGCGGCGTTGGGCGACCCGCCGCCGACGACGAGCCTGTGGCAGTTGCCGCAGACGCCGCGGTAGGAATGGGGCAGCGGCGAGGAGGCGCCAATGGGTGGCAAGGGAGCGCCGTCTGCCCCGACGACGCTGTGGCAGCCGCTGCACGCCCCCCGGTCGCCGTGCGCGGGTATCGCCCCGGGGACCGCCGCCTCGAACGGGCGCACCGCGTTGGCCCAGACGGCTCCGGGCTCCGCCCTGCCCACCATGCCCAGCCAGGGCAGCGAAAGCGGGGGAGCGCCGGCGAGCCCGTACGGGCGACCGGCCGGGCGCGGCAACCAGTAGCCGGCGTGGACCATGGCGCCGGCCGTCACACCGGCAGTGCCGAGGACCACGAGGGCGACCAGCCAGGAGGGCAGGACCTTGCCGCGCGAAACGGCGTCAGGGCATTGGGCTGAGGGGACCATAGCACTGCGGACAACGATAGTGAGGGTGAACCTGCGCTCGCGCCCAGGCGAGACGATGCGACGGGCAGTAGTAGAGCTGCGCGTCGGGCGAGACGCCGAGCGGGGGCCCGACGCCAGAGGCCGGCACCAGCGCAGCTCCAGGGCCCGCGACGGCGGCGGGCGGCGGCACGGCGGCCGCCGGCAGCGGCAGCGGCGGCAGCGGCGGCAGCACTATGGCGAGCGGCTGGCCCCAACGCAGCACCTCCAGCCGCAGTGGGCCGCCGACATCGAGGTCCCTCGCCAAGGCGTCCAGATCGCCGAGGGCGTCAACCTTGCGGCCGGCAACCGAGACCAGCGTGTCGCCGGCCATGAGCCCTGCCTGGCGGGCACGCCAGCCGTAGGACTCGGAGATCTCGACCACCCGGACCCCACGGGCGGGCGCCGGCCGCCCGGCCGGGCCGGCGCCGGCCGCCCCGGCGAGCTCCATGCCGAGCCAGTAGCCCTGCAGCCGCACCGGCTCGCGGATTTCGGGGCTGTCGCTGGCCCATAGCTCAGTCACGTCGTCGCCGAACACGACCGCCGCGAGGCCGATCCCGCCGAGGACTGCGACCAGCAGCACCGTCGTGCCCAGATGCAATGGCGTTGGCGTCTTGCTCATGGATGACCTCCGCAGGAACGAGCTGCGCGGCTAGCCGCCGCGCAGCCGCATGGTCACGTTCTCCGTCTTTCCGTCACGCCAGATGACGGCCACGAACGGCTGCCCCGGCGGCAGGATTTGCAGGATCCGCTCCGCCGAGGCGACGTCGGCCACCCGCTCTCCGGCAATGGCGACCAGGATGTCGCCGCGCGCCAGCTCCGCCTCGTCGGCAGGCGAGTCGATGACCACGCTGGCCACCATGGCGCCGCCGGAATAGGGGTAGAAAAGTCGGGCGGCTGTCTCGGGGCGCAACTCCACCAGCCCGAGGCCGAGCCAGGCGCTGCCCGCCGCCCGCGGCCGGGACGACGGCGCCAGCGCGTGGCCATGGGCGGCCAGGGAGCGCACCACGAAGGCCCCGACCCGGTTGCTGGGAATGGCGAAGCCGGCACCTCCAAACACGCCGGTCGGGCTGTAGATGGCGGTGTTGAGCCCCACGATCTGGCCGTGCAGATCGACCAGCGGCCCACCACTCGATCCCTTGTTGATGGGCGCGTCCGTCTGCAACAGGCGCGCGAACCGGCGCCCGCCGATGTCCAGCGACACGCCCGTGGCGCCGACGATGCCGGCCGTGACCGTGAGCTCGAGGCCGAACGGGTAGCCGACGGCCAACACCCAATCGCCGACCCGCACGCGGCTCGAGTCGCCCAGAGTTGCGGCCGGCAACGGGCCGGCTGTGCCCAGCCTCAGCAACGCCAGGTCGCGCTCCGGGTCGGCCGCCACCAGCTCGGCCGCGACGTGCGTCGGAGGTCGCGTCGGCAGGCTGGCGTGTACTGTGCTGGCCCCTGCCACGACGTGGTAGTTCGTCACCACGTAGCCGGACGACTCGACCACCACGCCCGAGCCCACCGCCTCGTACGCCGCCGGCGCGATCAGCCTGTCCGGCACGCCGTCGAACGGCTCCACGAACGCCGGCCCGGCCGCGCGGCCCGCCGCCCCGCCGGCGACCGGACGAATCGCGCTGATGGCCACCACGCACGGCCGGACGGCGCGCGCCGCCTGCCCGAAGGCGGCACCGCCCGCCGGTGCCGCCGGAGAGGACATAGGCGCCGGGCCCACAAAACGGATACCGCCGCCCGGACTGGCCCC
>JACQWT010000297.1 GCA_016209145.1 Deltaproteobacteria bacterium
AGCGCACCAGCGCACCCTCCTCGCCCTCGGCAGCCACCCCGCCCAGCTTCGGCAGCTCCACGGTGTGGATCTCACACAGCTCGGTCAGCAGCTCGTGCTCGCGCACCTCACGAAGCTGAAATATGCAGTGAAACCGCTCCGTGCGCAACTCCCGTTGGCCCAGAAGCAGCACCAGCACCGTCTTGCGCGGCCGCTCGTAGTCCTGGCCGCGCCGCAGCTCCGAGGCCAGCATGCGCGCCCAGTAGTAAGCCGCACGTGCCCGCAGCCCGGGACGGCTGCGAGTCTGCATCTCCACGTCGACCAGGCTGCCGTCGCCCAGGCGCACGAGCAGATCGAGCACGGCGCCTTTGTCGCGGGCCACCATCCTCGGCACCTCGGGGTTGAGCACACTGACCTCGACGATGGGGGTGGCCGGTTGCAGCACGGCGGTGAGCAGCGAGACGAGCAGCTCGCGGTTCTGGGGCTGGGCGAAGAGCAGCTTGAAGACTACGTCGAGCTTGGGGTCGAGGGTGTGGCGCATCGGGCATGGCCTCCTGGGCGAGGCCAACTGCACGCTTCGTGCCAGCGCCAACGCCGCGGATTTGTTGCTGTGGCCACGCCGCGCCCCTGGCGGCGCCATGGCGGCCGCTAACGGCCGCCACCCAAGCTGCCCACGCCGAGCCAGCACTGACACCTCGGCCGGCCGCCGCCCGCGCGCCTCAGCGCCGCGCAGATCGCCGCGCGCGGCCGAGCCCGAGGCCGAGGAGCGCCAGCGCCAGCCACGCTGGCGCGGAGGGCGTGGCGCCAGGGCCGCCCAGCCTACAGCCGCAACCAGCCTCCGGGCCGGCGGCCGGCGGCAGCTCCTCGCAGCGGCCCGCCGAGGTGCACACGTATCCCGGAGCGCAGTCCTGCCCGCTCTGGCAGCTCGTCAGGCACCAGTCTCCACCCCCGTCAACCTCGACGCAGCGATATGGAGCGCAGTCCATGCTGCTGGACCCGCACTCGCCGTCCTTGCCTCCCCCCTTGTTCTGCGCGCTGCACGCCTGGCACAGGCCATCGCAGGCCGTGTTGCAGCACACGTCGTCGATGCAGTGCGTGCTGAAGCACTCGGAACCATCAGCGCAGAAGGCACCATCATGCTTCTTGCACTGGCCTGCGCCATCGCAGCTCTGGGTCGGGGCGTCGGGCCCTGCCCCACATTCGTCGTCGGGATCGGTGCCCGCTGTGACCGAGCCGCATATGCTGTCGAGCCCGGTGCCGTTCTTCTGCTTGCTGCACGCTTCGCACAGGCCGTCGCAGGCCGAGTTGCAGCAGAACCCGTCCACGCAGGGCGAGCCCGGGCACTCGTCCGCGTTCTTGCAGCTCTGCCCCACGCCTTGAAAGACGTACGCCGAGCCTGAGTCCTTGCCGTTGTCGTTGTCGTAGTAGGCGCCCACCAGCGCGGTGTCGCCGCTGAATGAGACCGAGAAGCCGAACTCGTCGCCGGACGCGCCGTCGCTCGCGACCAGCTTGGCCTGCTCTGTCCAGCTCGCACCGTTCCTGATGAACACGTACACCGAGCCTGAGTCCTTGCCGTTGTCGTTGTCGTGGTAGGCGCCCACCAGCGCCGTGTCGCCGCTGAGCGAGACCGAGATGCCGAGTTGGTCGCCGTCGTGGCCGTCGCTCGCGACCAGCTTGGCCTGCTCTGTCCAGCTCGCACCGTTCCTGATGAACACGTACGCCGAGCCCCGCTCCTTGTCCTTGTCGTCGTCGCCGTAGGCGCCCACGAGCGCCGTGTCGCCGCTGAGCGAGACCGAGTAGCCGAACCAGTCGTCCGCCGCGCCGTCGCTCGCCAAGAGCTTGGCCTGCTCGGTCCAGCTCGCGCCGCTGCGGACGAACACGTACGCCGAGCCTGAGTCGTTGCCATTGTCGTCCTCCTGGTGGGCGCCCACGAGGGCCGTGTCGCCGCTGAGCGAGACCGAGTAGCCGAACCAGTCCTCCGCCGCGCCGTCGCTCGCGAGCAGCTTCTGCTCGCCCCAGACTAGCGGATCGACGCGCACCGGGTACCTCGCCCCCCGGTCATCGACGAGCAGCCGAATCGCCCTGTTTCTCGACCACGACTCGCAGGGCAGGATCACGGTGCGGGTGCTCGACTTCGGCATTGCCAAGTGCCTGGCCGAGGACGAGGAGCTGACCCGAACCGGCAGCGTGATGGGCACACCCCACTACATGGCGCCCGAGCAGGCGACAAGCGCCAAGCACGTCGACCAGCGCGGACGTCTGGAGCCTGGCCTGCACGCTCTACCACGCGCTCGCGGGCGCGGCGCCCTTCGAGCACCTGGAGACGTTTGCGGAGCTCGTCGTGGTGCTCAACACGCACGAGGTACCTCCGCTTCAGATGCGCGCGCCATGGATCGATCCCGGCCTGGCCACGGTGGTGCACGGCGGCCTGCTTCGGCAGCCCGAGGCGCGCTGCCCCAGCGTGGCGGAGCTCATGGATGCGCTGCGGCCGTTTGCGTTCGGCTCCGAGCAGGTCACCGCCGCGATGCTCGAGCCTGTGCCCGCGGAGCTGCGGGAGCTGAGGCCGCGAGAGGCCGAGCTGCCGACAGCGTGGAGGCGCGTGGTGCCCAGCGTGCCGCCACCGCCACTCGATGAGGCGGGGCCGGATCCGCTGCTCGGCCGCACGCTCGGCGGCTGCTACGAGCTGTTGCGCCGGCTCGGCCAGGGCGGCATGGGCACGGTCTACGAGGCCCGAACGACCGACGGCAGCCACTTCGCTATCGGTGCGCCCGGCCGGAGCCTTCAGCGGGGCGCGCCTGCGGGCCACGTGCAGCGCTCGAGAAGCTGGCGCGCCGCCTCGACCCGCGCGGCGCTCGCGGTCGGCTGGCGGCGGTACTGCTCGTAGGCCCGCCGCGCGCCCGCGGCGTCGTCCTGCGCGCAGGCGACGAGGAGGCGCAGCCGCCATGCCTCCGCCACGACCCTTGGCAACGCCGGCGGTTTGGCGAGCGCCTCGTCGAGGCGCTCGGCGGCCAGCGCCCAGCTTTCGTTTCCCGCGTGCTGGCGGCCGAGAAGGTAGTCGGGCATGCCGTCACCCGGCACGAGCGCCCGCCAGCGGCCGATGCGGTCCAGAGCCTCGGCCTGATCCGGGCCGGCCGCCTCCGCGCGGCCCACGAGCAGGGCCACGAGCGCGGCGCGGGCCACGGGCTGGGCGGCGTAGTGCTCCTTCACGTCCAGCGTGCGCAGTCGATCTTCGTCCACGGCTCGCGCCCGGGCGAGGCGGTAGCGGCGAGCGGCCACGTCGGCTTCGCCGCGCCGCAGGGCAAGATCGCCAAGGCGCTCCAGAGCGGCCTCGCGCACTCCCAGGGGCAGGCGCGCGTCCTCGCCCAAGGCCCGCAGCCGCCCCTCGCCCGCTGCCGCACCGGCGCTCTGCTCCACGCAGCGGGCCTCGCCGAGCAGGGCGCCCTCGTGGCCGGCGTCGAAGCCGAGCGCCTCGCGGTACGCCTGGCGCGCCGCCACGGCGTCGCCCGCCCCGAAGAGGGCCCCGGCGCGCTCCACCGCGCGGTCGACCCGGTGCGGGCAGCGGCGGCCGAGCACGCCCGGCCGGTCGAAGTGGGCGCGGGCCTGCTCGCGCGCGGCATCCGTCAGGGGCAGAGTGTCCAGGGCGGCGTGCCAACCGGACTCGAGCGCAGACCAGCTCCGGCCGGTGATGCGCGGGAGCGGCTCGCCGCCGTACCAGCGGCGGATCGCCTCGGCGCCGAAGCGCTCGTGCACGTGGCCGACGAACGCCCCGGCCGCCGTGTAGGCCGTGGCGGAGTGCTTGCCCAGGAAGGCGAGCGCAAACAGATCGCGAAGCGGCGGCAGCACGCCGATGTCCTTCATTGCCTTGGCCCACTCGGCCGCGCGCAGATCGCCCTCCGGCGGCGCGGCGGCCACGGCCACTCCCTCGATCAGGCCCGGATCGGGCAGCCAGCCACCGAGGGCGCCGCCAACGCGCAGCGGGCCGCGCGCCCAGTCGCCGGCGACGACGTGCGCCACCTCGTGGCCCAGGACGGGATGCGGATAGGCTCCGGCCGTGAGGTAGATCTCCCGGCGCCAGGGTTTGGCGATGGAGGTACGCGAGGCCCCGGTGAGCTGGCGCTTCTGCGCATCGCTGGCGAAGAGGTAGGCGGTCAGGGGGGCCGTGTCGCTCGCGCCAAACCAGCGCGCGGCTCCGAGCGCGTGGCCGTCGCAGTCGCGGGCGAAGCGCACCACCCTGTCGCGGGCGATGCCGGTGGCGTAGACGACTTCGCAGCGGCCGGCGCGCAGCCGTCCGCCGAGCGCGGCAGCGATGGTGCCGGACGACTGCCAGTGGCCGAGCGACGGGCCCCAGACCACGGCCAGGGCGCTGCCCGCTCCTGCGAGGGCTCCGGTGAAGAGCAGGCCCGGCCGGCCGAGCGGCCGGTAGCTGAGCCCCCCCGAGCCGGTTCGCACGAGGTGCAGCGAGAGCACGTAGGCTGCGAAGATCGTGGCGAGCGAGGCGGCGCGGTAGGAGAGCAGCGCCTCGGGGTCGACCACCGTGTCGTACAGGGCCCCGCC
>JACQWT010000298.1 GCA_016209145.1 Deltaproteobacteria bacterium
AGACGTCCGGCTCGATCGGCGTCGCGGGAACGAGCCGCGCGACCGGCCTGCCTCGCTTCGTGATCGTCACGGCCAGCCCCGTGGCGCGGACTTCGTCCAGTATCTTGAGGCAGCGGTTCTTGAATTCCCCTGCCCCAACGGTTGATTCCATGCCTCCTGCCTCCGTATGGCCAAGTCTATCTGGCCATGGCCACCATGTCGAGGCCAACGTCTGCCAAGGGTGTCCAACCGAATTGGGGGTGCGGGCGGAGAAGCGAACCGCCAAGGCGCCAAGCACGCCAAGAAACCGATTATTCTCCTTGGCGACCTTGGCGTCTTGGCGGTTCATCCGGCGGCGCTCCCCGGTTCTGGTAGGCACCCGTCTGCCAAGACGACAGTCCGCTGCCTGCTCTGGACCCCCGGCCGCGTCGAGCTGTGAAGCGGGCCCGACGGCCCTGCCGGAGCCACCCGCTACCGCTCGGGGGCAAGGCCGAGTAGTCTCCAACTCCGTGGCCGAGCCGCTGCTCAGCGTACGCGAGCTTTCCGTGAGCTTCGAGACGGAGCAAGGACGGCTCGTCGCCGTGGACGGCGTCAGCTTCGACGTGGCCCAAGGCAGCACCGTGGCCCTGGTGGGCGAGTCCGGCTGCGGCAAGAGCGCCACGGCGCACGCCATCATGCGCCTCCTGCCCACGCCGCCGGCGCGGATCGACGGCGGCCGGGTGCTGTTCCGGGGCAGGGATCTGCTCGCCCTGTCGGAACGCGAGATGCGCCGCTGCCGCGGCGCGCAGATTTCCATCATCTTCCAGGACCCAAACACCGCCCTGAACCCCGTGTACGCGGTGGGTGCACAGCTCGTCGAAGCCCTGCGCATCCACCGCCCCCTCACCCGGCGCGCGGCGCGGCGCGAGGCCGAGGAGCTACTGGGCCGCGTGGGCTTCGCCGGCGCCGCCGAGCGCTTCGGCAGCTTCCCGCACGAGCTCTCGGGCGGCATGCGCCAGCGCGTGCTCATCGCCATCGCGCTGTGCTGCGCGCCGGCCCTGGTCATCGCCGACGAGCCGACGACGGCCCTCGACATGCTCACTGCCGCCCAGGTGGGCGCGCTGCTCGCGGAGCTCAAGCGCGAGCGGAGCCTGAGCCTGCTGCTCATCTCCCACGATCTCGCCATGGTAGGCCAGCATGCCGACCGCATCGTGGTGCTCTACGCCGGTCAGGTGGTCGAGCAGGGAGCGAGCGCGGATCTGCTCGCCGATCCCGCACACCCCTACACCCGCGCGTTGCTCGGCGCCGTGCCACCCGATCGGGTGCGGCAGAAGCGACGGGTGCGGGGGGGCCTGCGGCTGGCGGCCATCGGCGGCGCGCTGCCCGACATGCACTGTCCGCCGCCGGGGTGCCGCTTTGCGCCGCGCTGCGCGCAAGCCTTCGACCGCTGCGGCGAGCAGGCGCCGGAGCTCTACCAGCTCCCGCGGCCGGACCACGCCGCGGTGCGCTGCCTGCTCTACGAGGGCTCGGGACAGATCGCCGCGGCCGTCGCGGGCGCGGAGGGCGGACGGTGAACCTGGAGCCGGAGCCGCGCGAGGAGCCGGCGGCGGACGATGATGACGACGGCGCCGCCGAGCCGGCCGGCAAGCGCCGCGGCAAGGGGGCCCTGCTCTACGTGCAGAGGCTGAGCAAGCTGTACCCGGTGCGCCGCGGCCTGTTCGGCCACACGGAGCTCCTCCGCGCCGTCGACGGCGTGAGCTTCTACGTGCGACGGGGCGAGACCTTCGCGCTGGTCGGCGAGTCTGGCTCGGGCAAGAGCACCTTGAGCCGCTGCATCCTGCGGCTGAGCGAGCCCACGGTCGGCCGCGTCGTCTTCGACGGTCAGGACGTGACGGCCCTGTCCGGTGCGGAGCTTCGGGCCATGCGCCGGCGCATGCAGATCGTCTTCCAGAACCCCTACTCCTCGCTCAACCCGAGCATGACGGTGCGAGAGATCGTGGGCGAAGGCATCGACGTATTCGGGCTGGCCCGCGGACGTGGGCGAGCTCGTGGCGCGCGTCGGTCTCGGAGCCGAGCTTCTCTGGCGCTACCCGCACGAGCTGTCGGGCGGCCAGCGGCAGCGCATCGCCATCGCTCGGGCGCTGGCCGTCCGTCCGGAGTTCCTGGTGCTCGACGAGCCGCTGAGCGCGCTCGACGTCTCCGTCCAGGCCCAGATCCTCAACTTGCTCGACGATCTCCAGGAGGATCTGGGACTGACCCTGCTCTTCGTCACGCACGATCTGCGGGCCGCGCGGTACACGAGCCATCGGCTCGGCGTGATGTACGCCGGCCGGCTCGTCGAGGTCGGCCCGACGAGGCTCGTGGCACTGCGGCGCCTCCATCCGTACACGCGCGCCCTGTTCGGGGCCCTGCCGCCGCCGCCCGGCCAAAGCGGCCCCGAGTCGAGACGGCTGCAAGTCGTGCTCGACGGCGAGCCGCCGAGCCTGCTCGAGCCGCCGCGCGGCTGCGCCTTCTTCGCGCGCTGCCCCGAGTCCGAGCCCGGGCGTTGCGACCTGGAGGCGCCGGAGCTGCGCGAGACGCACACCGGCGACAAGCACCGGGTGGCGTGCTGGCGGCCACACGTTGAGGGACCGGCAAACGAGGAGTGATGTGACCGCATGGCGCGGGCTTCGCCCGCAACTCAAGTGCGTTTGACTGTCGCTTCCGCGCAGCCGCGGAATCGGGGCGACACGCCCGCGGGAACGGAGCGGGCGGACGCAAGCAGCAACGCCCCGCGGCCGTTGCGCGCTGTGGACCAAGGGGTGCCGTCCGCGGGAGAGTTCCACGCTGGGGCTTCGCCCCAGACCCCGCGAACGGGGCCCCAACCCCGTTCGCCCTGACCGGCCGGCTTTCTGCGCCGAAGCGCATCGATTCTCTGACCTGGTAGATCAGCGCGGGCGGCCGCCGGCGTCGGCGGTGTCGCCGCCGCCCGGCCCCGCCGGCCGGCGGCAGGAGACGACGGCGAGCTCGAAGCCGCGCCCCGCCGGCCGCGCCAGGAGGAGCGAGCTCGGCCCGGCGGCGAGCAGCTCGCCCTCTCCCAACACCGGATCGGGGGCAAGCTCGTCGAGCGCCTCGCCACCGGGACCCAAGGCCGCCAACAGCAGCCGGCCGTCCGCCGCCGACGTCGTGAGCCACCCGCCGAGCAGGCTCGGCGCGCCGGCGTGGGCGGCGTCGTCGGCCATCACTTGGCTCTGCGCCGGCCCGCCGGCCTCGATCCGGACGAGGCTCAGCCGGCCGCCGTGGGCGCCGCTCGGCGTGTCGTCGTCGCGCCAGGCGAGCAGCGCGGCCCCCTGCTCCGACGGGGCGAGGTCGAAGTCCTGCACGTGCCCATCGCGTGGCGTCACGGCGCGCGACGCGGCGCGGGGCAGGCCGTCGGCGCCCAGGGGCATGAGCTCCACCCAGGCGGGCTCGATGCTCTCGGCCGGGTAGCGCCCGTCGGGCGCCTCTCCCGCGGGCTCGGCCGGGCGCGTCGGCCGCTTCTTGCTCGGCGCCCGGACGACGTAGCCGAGCCAGAAGCCGCCCTCGCCCGCGACTACCCGCGGCGCCTCGGCCTCCAGGCCGGGCGGCGAGACCGGCCGCGGCCTCTCCGCGACCGCGAGCGTCCGGGGCTCGATCGCGGCGAGCATGACCTGCGCGCGCGTCCCATCCTTGGTCACGCCGTCCCAGACGACGACGCCGCGCTCGGCGCCGATGGCGAAGTCGAAGCCGAGCGAGTCGTCGCGCTCCTGATCGATCTCGGCGCCCCATGCGACCTTGTCCGCCGACACGCTCGCCAGGCGCAGGGCGAAGCCGCCGGCGTTGGGCTCGAGCATGGCCGCCACGACGCGCCCCTTCGCCGCGACGACCAGCGGCGCGCCCAGATCGCCCCGGATCCGGCCGAGCGACACGAGCCGGCCGCCGGCCCCATCGAGGCCCATCAGCGCCACCTCGGCCAGCGCCCCGCCCTCGACCTGGTGCTTGACGCCGACCGCGAAGCCGCCGTCGTAGCACGCGCCGCGGCCGAGCTCGGCGGCGAAGGGAGCGAGGGCCTCGTCGCGGTCGGGCGGCTCTCCCTCCCTCCCCATCTCGGCACCGGCGGGGGCACCCGCCGGGCGCACCGGGGCAGGCGGGCGTGGCGAGGCTTCCCCGATCCACAGCGCCGCTGTGCGGCCCTGCACACAGCGCGGCACCGCGCTCGCGGTCGCGCTCGCCACGGCCCCGGCGCCCGCATCGGCTGGCGGAGGAGGTGACGCCACGGGCCGCTCGGCCCGGCGGTGGAGCACGACAAGCGCCACGGCCGGGACCAGCACGGCGAGCGCAGCCAGGGCCAGCGCCTTGCGGCGCCGCGCCCGGACAGGATCGGGATCCGGCGTCGTGCGGATCATCGAGCGCCGTGCATAGCACTACTCCTATACTGCGCCCATGGAGCGCCGCGCCGGCCCTTTGGAGCACATGGGTGGCGCGCTGAGCGCCGCCGCCTGGCGGATCGCCGGCGGCTACGCCCTGCTCGCCGCGCTCTCGGTGGCGCTGGCGCTGGCGCTGCGCGAAGGGGTGCCTTGGATCTACGCCGCGCCGTGGCTGGACCTCTCGCCGGGCGCGGCGTTGGCAACGAGCGCCGGGCTCGGCCTCGTTCTCTCTGCGGCGCTGGTCCTCCTGACGCGCCTTTGCGTACGCCGCTTCCACTGGGCCCGCAGGCTGCACGTGGAGCTCAGGCCCGTGGCGCGCGATCTCACGGCGCCGCAGATCGCCGCGATCGCCACCCTGTCGAGCCTCGGCGAGGAACTGCTCTTCCGCGGGCTGCTGCTGCCGTGGACGGGAGTGCTTCCCGGCGCGGTGCTGTTCGGCCTCGCCCACTACCTTCCCGGCCGGAGCCGGTGGGTCTGGGTAGCCTGGGCGAGCGTGGTCGGGGCCGCGCTCGGCGCGGTCTTCGCGCTGACCGGCTCGCTCGTCGGGCCCCTGGTGGCCCACGCCATCGTCAACGCAATCAACCTCGCCTACCTGCGCAGCCACGATCCGAACGCCGCTACCGGTGCCGGCGCAGAGCGTGAGCGGGCGCGCCGCCCGGGAGCAACGGGGCGCACCCAGACCTCCTGACATAGCCGGGTGAAGTGCGCCAGATCACGGCGGTCGGTGCGTACGGGATGCGGACCCAAACCTGTCCCGGCGAAACGAACAAGTCGCGCATGCGCGGGAACGCGCACCCCCAGGGATGAAAGCGCGTTCAACATGGCGGTCGCAGCCCTGACACGGCGGCGTCGCCTCACGGGCATGAGAAGTCGAGCACTTGCGCCCTCGTTTTCGTAGCAGGTGGACTGGGCGGACAAGCCGCGCGAGATTTCGAAGCTCGCCGAGCTCCGGGCGATGCTGGCGGAGATCCTGCTGCTCAAGGCGGTCTGGGAGCACAACCGGCCGCTGTGGTACGCGTCCTATCCCTTCCACCTGGGCCTCTACTTGACGGCCGCCTTCGCCGCGGCCCTCCTTCGCGGCGGCCGCGGCCGGGCTCGCCGGCGTGCCTGCGGGGCCCGGCACGGCCGCGGGCGCGGCCCTGGGCGCTGTGCTCGCCGTGCTCGGCCCGGCCGGCTTCACCCTCACGCTCCTGGGCGCCCTCGCGCTGCTCTGGCGGCGCCTCGGGGATCCCGAGCTCGGCCCCTACACGAGCGGCAGCCACGTCTTCAACCTCGCCTGGTTTGCGGTGGCGATGGCGGTGGCCCTGGGCGCGTGGGCCGCGGACGGCTTCAGCTTCGCCGGCACGCTCGGCTTCGTCCAAAGCTGGCTTGCCCTGCGCCTCGCGCCCGTGGGCACGCTGCTGGCGATCGAGATGATCCTCGCCTTCGCCCTGCTCGCCTACCTGCCGCTCACCCACATGGCCCACTTCTTCATGAAGTACTTCCTCTATCACGACATCCACTGGGACGACGCTCCCGCCGTGCGCAGCCCGGCGCTCCCCGCGAGGCTGGCGACCGTGCTCGCGTTCCCGGTCTCCTGGGCGGCTCCCCACGTCCTCGGCGGCGGCAAGCAGGGCGAAGGCCCGCCGAGCTGGGCCGAGGTCGCCGCCCGCAACCCGGCCCTCCCGCCCCCGGGACCGAAGCCATGAGCAGATCGAGAGAAGCACCGCTGCGCGTCGCGGACGTGGGCAGCGACCGCGACCAACTCGGCCACGTCGCGGCTGCCGACTTGATGCCGCTGCCGGCCGACTGGCCGGAGCAGGAGCTGCCGCCTCTGGCGGCGTCAACTCGGGAAAGCACGGCCTGCATTCTCGACGACACCACGATCCTGCCCATCCCCCGGCCCAAGAACCGGGCAGAAGAAGAGGCGCTCGTCGCCAAGTTCCTCGCCGGCGTGCGCAAGCTCTTCGAGGTCGAGAACAACTGGGGCTTCCTGCCGGTGTTGACCACCTCCATCGAGCACTGCGCCAGGTGCAACACCTGCTCGAACGCCTGCCACGTCTTCGAGGGCAGCGGCCGCAACGAGATGTACCGGCCGCTATTCCGCAGCGAAATCCTCCGCCGCCTCTACCTGCAGCACGTGGCCAAGCAGCCGCTCGCGGCCTGGCGCCACGGCGCCGTGGAGCTCAATTGGCGCACGGTGGCGCGCCTGGGGGAGCTCGCCTATCGCTGCAACCTGTGCCGCCGCTGCGCGCAGACCTGCCCCTTGGGCGTCGACAACGGCCTGCTCGCGCGCGAGATCCGCAAGATCTTCAGCCAGGAGATGGGCCTTGCCCCGCCGGAGCTGCACGAGCGGGGCACGATGCTCCAGCTCAAGATCGGCTCGTCTACCGGGATGAACAAGCTCGTTGCCAAGGACAACCTGGAGTTCATCGACGAGGACTTCTCCGCGCAGACTGGCTTCGAGCTGCACACGCCTTGGGACGTGAAGGGCGCCGACATCCTGCTCGTCCACAACGCCGGCGAAATCCTGTCCTGGCCCGAGAACGTCGCCGCCTTCTCCATCCTGTTTCAGGCCGCCGGCCTGTCGTGGACCATGTCGAGCGAGCTCTGCGGCTACGACAGCGTCAACTACGGCGTCTTCTACGATGACGTGCAGCTCGCCCGCATCGTGCTGCAGCACGCCAAGGTGGCCAAGGAGCTCGGCGTGAAGAAGATCGTCCTGGGCGAGTGCGGTCACGCCCACAAGGCGCTGGTGGTGATTGCCGACCGCCTGCTCCCGGCCGAGCTGCGCATCCCGCGCGAGAGCTGCTTCCCGCTGCTGCGCGACATAGTCTTCTCGGGCAAGCTCAAGCTCGACCCGGAACGCAACGACTTCCCGGTCACGCTCCACGCCCCCTGCAACGTGACGCGCCTGATGGGGATCACCGAGCCGCAGCGCGAGATCGTGCGCCTGATCTGCCCGCAGTTCCGCGAGATGACCCCGCGCGGAGCGCACAACTACTGCTGCGGCGGCGGCAGCGGGCTGGCGATCATGAGCCGCGGCAACCTCCAGGACTGGCGCGTCAAGGTGGCCGGCCGCAGGAAGCTCGCACAGATCCTGGAAGCCTTCGCCGACTGCCGCGGCCCGCAGATCCCCAAGTACGTCTGCGCGCCCTGCTCCAACTGCAAGGGGCAGATCCGCGATCTCATACAGCACTACCAGCTCCTGGAGCGGGAGAAGATGATCTACTCTGGCGTGGTAGAGCTTGTCGTCAACGCGATGGCCGATCTCAAGCCGGGGTTCATCAAGTGGGGCGAGGAGGACGAGTAAGGAGGTACGCCATGCCAGCAAAGACCACAGACAAGTCCGGTCAGGGGCCGCTCAGCGGCCGCCGTATCCTGGTGGTGGACGACGAGCCGGATCAGCTCTCGTTCCTCGCCACCGTCCTGGAGGACCACGGCGCGGCTATCTACCGGGCCGCGGATGGCGACGCGGCCCTGGAGCTGGCGCCGCGAGCGCCCCGATCTCATCACGCTCGATCTGGCCATGCCCGGCAAGAGCGGCGTGGACGTGTTCGAGGAGCTGCGCCGCGACCCCGAGTTGCGGGCGACGCCGGTGTGCATCATCACCGGTCGGCCGGAGCTCCGCAGGCTCATCTACGAGCGGGTCGGCAAGACGCCGCCCGAGGGCTACCTCAACAAGCCGGTCAGCAGCGACGGGCTCGTCAAGACCGTGCGTATGATCCTCGAGGTGCCGGAGCGCAAGCAGCGCAAGCGGGATCCGGCCGGCGCCTGATCGCAGGCGCTTGTCGCGGGCGCTCCGGCCGGGTAGAGGACGAAGTTTCCGGGGGCATTGGCTGCAAGCCGCGGCCGCCGGGGATCGGGGACTGGGGACGGCATGGACGAGCGGATGCGGCGACTGCTCTTCGACGAGATCCCGAGCTGGGTCTCGGTACAGGACAGATCCCTGCGCATTGTCGCGGCCAACCGGGCCCTGCGCGCCGACCTCGGCGACCCGCTCGGCCGCTTCTGCTACGAGGCGATCAAGGGCCGGAGCGAGAAATGCACCCGCTGCCCCGTCGAGCAGACCTTCCAGGACGGCCTGGCGCACGACAGCGAAGAGGTCGTCGGAGCGCAGGGACGGGACCGCAGCGTCATCGTCCACACCGCGCCCATCCGCGACGCGGCCGGCGAGATCGCCGCGGTGCTGGAGATCTTTACCGATATCACGCAGGTGAAGCAGCTCCAGCAGCGCTACCTGACCCTCTTCGGCGAGGCGCCCTGCTACGTCTCGGTGCAGGACCGCGACCTCAAGATCGTCGAGCACAACCGCCGCTTCGAGGCCGACTTCGGGCGAGGTGTCGGAAGGCAGTGCTTCGAGATCTACAAGCACCGCAGCGAGCCCTGCGTCGTCTGCCCGGTGGCGGCGAGCTTCCAGGATGGCCAGGTGCACGAGAGCGAGGAGGTAGTCACCTCCGAGCACGGCATCCCCCGCGACGTGCTCTGCCACGCCGCGCCCATCCGCGACCCGGCGGGCGAGATCCGCTGGGTGATGGAAATGTCGACCGACATCACGCGCCTGCGGCAGATCCAGTCCCAGCTCGCCTCGCTCGGGCTCATTGTCGGCAGCGTCTCGCACGGGATCAAGGGCGTCCTCAACGGCCTGGAGGGTGGGCTCTACCTGATGGAGTCGGGCCTGGCGAAGGACAAGCCGGAGCGGATCTCCCAGGGCTTGGCCATGGCCCGCCGCAACATGGACGGGATCCGGCGCATGGTGATGAACATCCTCTACTACGCCCGCGACCGGGAGATGGCGTTCGAGCCGGTCGAGATCGGCGAGCTTTGCGACGCGGTCGCGCAGGTGCTCCGCAGCCGCGCCCAGGCGGTCGGGGTGGAGCTGCGGGTCACGGCCGGGGAAGGCCAGATCGAAGCCGACCGCAACGCGGTCGAGTCGCTGCTCGTCAACCTGGTCGACAACAGCATCGACGCCTGCCGGGTGGACGGCAAGAAGGTGGCCCACCAGGTCGAGCTCACCGCGCGGATCGACGCCGACCAGGTCGTCTTCACGGTCAGCGACAACGGCCTGGGCATGGACCGCGAGACCCGGGAGAAGGCATTCAGCCTGTTCTTCACCTCCAAGGGAGCCGAGGGCACCGGCCTGGGGCTGTTCATCGCCCAAAAGATCGCCCGCAGCCACGGCGGCACCATCGAGGTCGAGTCGACCGCCGGGGCAGGCACACGCTTCACGGTGACGCTGCCGTGCGAACGGCCCGGCGCGGCGGCTGCGCCGGGGTAGCGGCGCTCGGGGGATGCCGCGATGCCAGAGAGGAGGAAGATCCTGGTGGTCGACGACGAGCCGGACTGGGTGGCTGCGCTCAGCGCCTGGCTCGAGGACAACGGCTACGAGGCCGAGGTGGCGACCGATGGCGAGCAGGGCCTGTGCGCCCTGCTCGCGGCGCGGCATGATCTGGTGCTGCTGGATCTCGTGATGCCCCGCTCCTCGGGCGTGCGGCTCTACCGGGAGATGCGGGCCCGCCCGGAGCTGCGCGACCTCCCGGTCGTCTTCGTCACGGGCATGGCCGAGGTGCAGCTCTTCGGAGACGACTGTGTGCCGCTGCCGCCGCCGGCGGCGCGCATCGACAAGCCGGTAGACCGGGAGGCGCTCCTGGCGGTGATCCGGCAGGCGATCGGCTAGTCCACCACTCCCGAAAATCGTCGCGCCACGCGACGATTTTCGGCTGCGCGCAGCGCCCGCGACGGGCGTCGGGGTAGGGGCCCCGACGCCGAGGCAGCCGGCAGCGTGAAGCTTCTGGTCGGCCGGCAACCGCAGCCCTGGCGCCTGCGCCGGGGTTCGGTGTCGAACGCTCAACAACACAGCGCAGAGTGCCGCTGGCCGAAGGCGGTGGAGAAAGGCGAAGGGGTGAACGCTGGCGTTGGCGGGTTGGGTTGCGGGCGAAGCCCGCGCTACGAGTGTCGCGACCTGTTGGCGACCGCGCCCCTTCCGGGCTAGGCTGTGCCCATGGGGATCGCCACGGCGCGCGTGCGCATCTCGAACCTCGCGGATCCGGCCCGCAGCTTCGAGGACGAGTTCATCGTCGATACCGGTGCGGTCGTCTCCTTCGCACCCACGGCCAAGCTCGAGTCGATCGGCGTCGCGCCGACGCGCAGCGAGCGGCTGAGGCTCGCCGACGGGTCGATCGTGACGCGGCCGGTTGGCGACGTGTTCTTCGAGATCGAGGGCAAGCGCACCGCTGCACCGGTCATCTTCGCCGATCCGAGCGACGCGACGCTGCTCGGGGCCGTCACACTGGAGGCACTCGCCCTCGGCGTGGATCCCGTGTCGCGCAAGCTGCATCCCGTGACGCTGCTCGCCGTCGGGGTGCGCCGTACGTGACCTGCCGGGGCAAGCGCGGCCCCGTCCGGTAGGGCCCGTCGGGAGACATCGGCCATGCCCGTGGGCCCCCGCTCCCCCGTGGTTCTGTTCCTGTGCAGCCGCAGCAACGGCCTGCAGCTCATCGCCGAAGGGCTGGCCCGCTGCTCGGCCGGGGACGCCGTGAGCGTCGTGAGCGCGTCCCTGGGGCCCGCGGATCTGCACCCCGCCGCGGCGCGGGTCATGGACGAGATCGGCGTGCCGATCGCCGACGTCCCTCTGCGCACGCCGCTCGACATCGACGTGTTCGATTCCGATCTCGTCGTGACGCTCGGGGACTTCGATCCGGCGTGCCGGCCGAGCCTTCCCGGCATGCCGCCGCACCTGCACTGGGACCTGCCCGATCCGCCGGCCGACTGCCCCGAGCCGCGCCTGCTCGCGGGCCTGCGCGCCGCGCGCGACGAGCTGCGGGCCAGGGTGGCCCAGTTATTCGCCTCGGGCGCGCTGCCAGCCATGGTCACGGCCCGGCGCAACATCGAGCTCGTGGTCGAAGCCCTCGACGAGGGGCTGGCCGCCCGGACGATCGACGGCCGGATCTTCTACTTCAACCGCGCCGCCGAGCGGATCACGGGCCTCGCCCGCGCCGAGGTGGTCGGCCAAGACTGGCGCGAGATCCTGGTCCGCGTCGGGCTGGACACGAACGGCGAGGACGGCGTCGGGGACGGCGCCGCGAGCGAGGTGGCCTTCACCCGCCCCGACGGGGAAAGGCGCGTGGTCAAGATGGCCGCCCTGCCGTTGCTCGACGCGACCGGCGCCCGCGGCGGCACCCTCGTGTCCTTGCAGGACCGGACGGAGCTCCACTCGCTGCGGCGACGGCTCAAGCACCACCATGCGCTGGAAGGCATGGTGGGCAAAGATCCGAAGATGCTGCTGCTCTTCGACCTCATCCGCGAGGTGGCGCCGGTCAACGTGCCGGTGCTCGTCCAGGGCGAGAGCGGCACCGGCAAGGAGCTCGTGGCCCGCGCCATCCATGCGCTCTCGCCACGCCGGGACCGGCCCTTCGTGGCCGTCAACTGCGGCGCCTTGCCCGAGGGGATCTTGGAGAGCGAGCTGTTCGGCCACGTCCGGGGTGCCTTCTCCGGCGCGGTGGCCAGCAAGCGCGGCCGCTTCGAGCTGGCCGACGGGGGAACGCTGTTTCTCGACGAGGTGGCCGAGCTGTCGCCGCGCATGCAGGTCAAGCTCCTGCGCGTGCTCCAGGAGCAGCGCTTCGAGCGCGTCGGCGGCGAGGCGCCGGTGCAGGTCGACGTGCGGGTCCTGAGCGCCACGAACCAGGACTTGCGGCGGCTCATGGAGCGCCGCCGGCTGCGCCGGGACCTCTACTACCGGCTGTGCGTCATCCCCATCGTCGTGCCGCCGCTGCGCGACCGGAAGCTCGACGTGCCGATGCTGGTCGAGCACTTCGTGGAGGTCATCTCCCGGCAAACGGGCCGGCCGATGCTCATCCCCTCCACCGAGACGCTCGACGTGCTCACCCGCTACCCGTGGCCGGGCAACGTGCGCGAGCTGCGCAACGTCCTCGAGTTCGCCTACGTCAAGTGCCGCGGCGGCACGATCGGCCCGGAGCACCTGCCCGCGGAGGTACGGGCGCACGAGCACCGGGCGCACGGCCGCGCGCCGCGCGTGCGCAAGGAGGCGCTCCTGGCCGCGCAAACGGCTGCCCCGGCTGCCCGCGCTCGTAGAAGAAGCGGTACCAGCCGCTGATCTGCGAGGTCTTCTCCGCGGGAATGGATCCCGTCCCCGCAGCGTCGCGCGGATCGGCCACCTGCGCCTCGAACGTCGCGTCGATGAGCTTGTCGGCGCCGACCGACTCGTGCGGGTCGCCGCTGAACAGGTCGCTGAAAACGATGCTGCCGGATGTGGCGTACAGCACCACGTTCTGGTTGTGGCAGGAGAACTGGAGATAGAAGGCCAGGTTGACCCGTGGCGCCGGCTCGTCCGGCTCGTCCAGGCCGAGCGCGCGCGCCAGGCCCGGCGGCAGGCCGATGGGCAGCGGTTGGCCCGGCAGGTAGTCGCGGATGTGCTGCACGTCGCTTACGAGCACGGCCACGCCGTCGGAAACCTCCTGGAGGTCGCTGCCGCGCTGGATGCGGTGCACCTGGGTGTCCCGGTACGGCAGCGCGGCGAAGAAGTCCGGCTCCAGATCGAACTCCCCGCTCCAGCACTCCGGCACGACGAGGTTGTCGCTGTAGACGGCTCCCTCGCCTTGCCCCACGGTGCAGCCGAGCGCCAGGCTCGCGCCCAGCACGGATGCGGCCCTCCAGCTCACCGGTCGCCTCCCGGGCCGAGCGTTGCGCCGATCGTCCCGCCGCCCAGAACGCGGTCGCCTTCGTACGCGACCAGGGCCTGACCGGGAGCGACGGCGCGCACGGGCGCGACGAAGCGGGCTACAATGCGCTCGCGGCCGGTGCCGAGATCGGGCTCGCGCGCGAGCACGGCGGCCGTTCCGGCATGCCGGTAGCGCACCTTCACCGTCGCCCGCAGCGGGAAGGTCACGTCCTGGGCCCAGCTCGACTCGCTCAGCACGGCTGCGGCCGAGTATAGCTCGCTCGCGCCGCCCACGGTGACCGTTGCGCTCGGGACATCGATGCCGACGACGAACAGGGGCCGGCCCGCGGCAAGGCCGAGCCCGCGACGCTGGCCCACGGTGAAGCGGTGGACGCCGCCGTGGCGGCCGAGCCGCCGGCCGGCGCCGTCCACGATCGGGCCGGCGCGAACGCGGCCCGCGGCGCGCTCCTCGACGAACGGGGCGTAGCTCGACGAGGGGACGAAGCACAGCTCCTGGCTCTCACCCTGGGCCGCGCCCGGCAGGCCACGGCGAGCCGCCTCGGCGCGCACATCCGCCTTGAGCGAGTCGCCGAGCGGGAACACGAGCCGCGCGAGCGCCGCGTAGGGCAGCGAGTACAGGAAGTAGCTCTGGTCCTTGGCCGGATCCCGGCCGCACCACAGCTCGTGCCTGCCGCCCCGGCGGCCCACCCGCGCGTAGTGGCCCGTGGCCACTGCCACGGCTCCGAGCCGCGCCGCCAGGGTGAAGAGCTCGCCGAGCTTCACCTGCCGGTTGCACCAGACGCAGGGGCTGGGGGTGAGCCCGCTCAGGTAGGCGTCCACGAACGGTGCGACGATCTCGGCGGCAAACATGGCCCGGCGATCGAAGCTGTAGTGCGGGATCCCGAGGAAGGCCGCGACGTTGCGCGCGTTGCGCACGTCCTCGGGCGCGCAGCAGCGGTGCCGGGCGCCCGTGCCCCCCGGGGCGTCCCAGAGGCGCAACGTCACGCCCACGGGCTCGTGGCCCGCGTCGAGCAGCCTGGCGGCGGCAACCGACGAGTCCACCCCGCCGCTCATCGCCACGAGCACCCGGCTGCGCCTGGTCACGCGTGCAGTATAGTCACTGTTTTCTGGTCGCGGCGTAGCCTCCCGCGCTCACTTCGCGGTAAAGTAGCCCCGAGCGATGCTCCGCCCGCCGCCACCCCGCAAGCCGCCCGGCCTGCCGGCCGCTCCGACCATGGTCGATGCACCGGCCGGGCGGCCCACTGCGCCCAGCGTCTCCGGGGAGGAGGATCGGGTGCTGCCGCAGACCTTCTTCCTCGGCCGCTACCGGGTCGTGGACGAGATCGGCGTCGGAGGCATGGCGAGCGTGCACCTGGCGCGCGTGGACGGCCCCGGTGGCTTCCAGAAGTGGGTGGCCATCAAGCGCATCCATCCGCACCTCGTCGAGGACGACCAGTTCGTGGACATGTTCCTCGACGAGGCGCGCATCGCGGCGAGCATCAACCACGCCAACGTGGCGCAGGTCTTCGATCTGGGCAAGGACGAGGGCACGTACTGGATCGCCATGGAGTACCTGCACGGCGAGCCGTTGCGGGAGATCATGCGGCGCGTCGAGGAGCTCAGAACAATCGTCCCATTCCACCTCGCCGCGCGCATCTGCGCGGACGCCGCCGAGGGCCTGCACTGCGCGCACGAGCTGCGGGGCCGCACCGGCCAACTCCTGAACCTCGTGCACCGCGATGTCACGCCGCACAACCTGTTCATCACGTACGAGGGCTACACCAAGGTCGTCGACTTCGGCATCGCCAAGGTGATCGACCGGCTCGCCTCCACCCGCGCCGGCACGCTGAAGGGCAAGCTGGCCTACATGTCTCCCGAGCAGGTCCGCGGCCACGATGTCGACCGCACGACTGACATCTTCGCCCTCGGCGTGGTGCTCTGGGAGCTGACGTGCTCGCGGCGCCTGTTCCGGATGGAGACCGATCTCGACACCCTGGAGCGCGTGCAGGCCTGCGTGGTGCCCCTGCCTTCGAGCGTGGTGGCCGGCTACCCGCCCATGCTCGAGCAAATCGTCATGAAGGCCCTGGCGCGCCGCAAGGAGGACCGATTCCCCACGGCACGCGATTTCTCGCGCGCTCTGCAGCACTTCCTGATGTCACTGGGCGCGTTCGTGGGTTCCGAGGACGTCGGCAACTACATCCAGAGGCTTTTTGAGCACCGCGTCAAAAAGCGCGAGCGGTACCTGGAGTGGGCCGCCGAGGTAACCTCGACGGTAGACATCGAAACCTTCCGGGCCCAGCAGGCCGGGGACGACGCCGGCAGTGGCGCCGTGGTCACCTCGGCCGCCCCGACGGCCTCGCAGGTTCAGCCGCACGCGCACGCGCCGCCCCGGCGGCCGGCAGACCACGCGCTCGCGGCTCAGTCGCTGGTGGATGACGACGAGGAGATCCCCACCGTGGTCGACGGCAGCGAGGAGGCCGAAGCCCAGCAGGCCCGTGGCTGGCAGCCTGCGCCGGCGCCGGCGGCCGAGGAAGAGGACATGAACGCCACCATCGCCCTGCCGGACGGCAGGCAGGCGGCGGAGATCCGCGCCAAGCTGGACGCCATCGAGCGGGCCCAGCGGCAGGGGCCGTACCAGGCCGCGCCGGCGTTCCCGCCCGCTCCCCCTCCGGTGCCGCCATACCCCGGGCAGGCGCGGGCCGTGCCCGGGCCTGCGCCCGTGGCCAACCCGGCCATGGCGGCCGCCGCCGGGGCGTATGCCAACCCGGCCACGGCGGCCGGGGGCGCGTACGGATCTGGGACCTACGGCCAGCCGCAGCCCGGCCAGCCGGGTGCCCCGCAAGCCTATGTCGAGACCAAGATGAGCATGCCGCGGCCCACGGGGGCGCCGCAGTGGACGCCGGACGCCGCCGATCTGCAGCCGCCCCCGGCCCGCAGCACGGCCGTGCTGGCGCTCATCGCCCTGCTCTCGACGCTTTGCATCATCGGCGTGGGGGCCCTGGTAGCCTACAAGCTCAAGCCGCCGCGACCGCCCAGCCCGCTCATCGTCCCGACCGCCGGCTCCCATTCCTCGAGCTCGGTCGCGCCGGCCTGGGATGAGGTCGCCGGGTAGGCCTGCGCCGTGGCCCAACGCAGCCACCCGCCCACGCTGCTCGCGCTCGCCTACCGGCTGATCCGCGACGAGCGCCTGTTCGGCCGTGGCGATCTCGTGCTCTGCGCCTGCTCGGGTGGGGCCGATTCGCTGGCGCTCTTGGACGCTCTCGCCCTGCTGCAGCGCCGCGTCGGCCACCGCGTGGCGGCCGTCGGAGTCGACCACGGCCTGCGGCCTGCGGCGGCCGCCGAGCTCGATCTGGGCGCCAAGCTGGCCGCCCGGCACGGCGTCCCGTTCGAGCGGATGGGGCTGTGCGTGGCGGCCGGCGCCGGCCTGCAGGCGCGGGCGCGCGAGGCGCGCCACCTGGCGCTACAGAGCGCGGCACTCCGGCTCGGCGCGGCGGCGATCGCCACCGGCCACACCGCGGACGACCGGGCGGAGACCCTGCTCATGCGCCTCTTGCGGGGAGCGGGTCCGCGCGGCCTGGCCGTGCTGCCCGCGCGTGCGCCGGCGCCCGTGACAGCGCCGGGCGAGACCACGCCGGGCCGGCGCATCGACCTCGTTCGCCCCCTGCTCCGAGCGCGCCGCTCCGACGTGCTCGCCCACCTGGGCCGCAGGGGTCTTGGCTTTGCCGAGGATCCGAGCAACGCCGACCGGCGATTCCTGCGCGTGCGCGTGCGCCGCGAGCTCGTGCCCCTGCTGGAGGAACTCTCACCTGGCGTCGTCGCCCACCTCTGCGCCCTGGCCGACATGCTCGGTCAGGACCCGGCGGGCCGGCCGGCGGCGGCAGCGCTCGTCGCGCTCGGCCGGGCCCAGCGGCTTCAGATCGAGCGACAGCACCGCCTCGGCCGGCGCGGCGCCCGCGTCCGGCTCCCGGGCGGCCGCGATCTCGTGGTCCGTTTTATTTTTGCCCCTACCCCTGGCCATCCGGCCTGAGCGTGGCCATCTTGTCGTTGGCGCCGCCTCGTAGCGGTGGCATGCTCAAGATAGCGGGGCTGCTCGACGTCGCCCCCGCACGCTCCGTGCCGTGAAGCAATCCCACAAGACGCTGCTGCTCTGGGTACTGCTGATCGTGATCTTCCTCGCGATCTGGCAGCTCCTGAGCCCGGATCGCGCTCCCGTCGCCCCGGTCAAGTTCAGCGAGTTCATGGCCTATGTCGGCGCGGACCGCGCCACACAGCCACACCTCGAGTCGGTCGAGATCAGAGACCGCGAGTACGTCTTCTGGGTCGTGGACAAGGCGGGCAAGAAGACGAGACAGACCACGATTGGCCCGGAGGACTCCGAAGCCGTGGCCAAGGAGCTGATCGAGAAGGGCATCCCCGTCTCCTTCGAGAAGGAGGAGGGCTCGTCGTACTGGTCGGGCGCCATCGTGACCATCGTGCCGATGCTGCTCTTGCTCGGCATGTTCTACCTGTTCATGCGGCAGCTCCAGGTGGGCGGCGGCAAGGCCATGAGCTTCGGCAAGTCGCGCGCCCGCATGCTCAACGAGTCGACCAACAAGGTCACCTTCGACGACGTGGCCGGGATCGACGAGGCCAAGGACGAGGTCGAGGAGATCATCGAGTTCTTGAAGGACCCGAAGAAGTTCCAGCGCCTGGGCGGACACATTCCCAAGGGCGTGCTGGTGGTCGGGCCCCCGGGCACGGGCAAGACCCTGCTGGCGCGGGCCATTGCCGGCGAGGCGGGCGTACCCTTCTTCTCCATCTCCGGCTCGGACTTCGTGGAGATGTTCGTGGGCGTGGGCGCGAGCCGCGTGCGCGACCTGTTCGAGCAGGGCAAGAAGCACGCCCCGCCGGACGTCGACCTCGAGGTGATCGCGCGCGGCACGCCCGGCTTCGTCGGCGCCGACCTGGAGAACCTGGTCAACGAGGCGGCCCTGCTGGCCGCGCGCCAGGACAAGGAGTTCTGCGCGATGCTCGACTTCGAGCTCGCCAAGGACAAGGTGCTGATGGGCACCGAGCGCCGCAGCATGGTCATCGGCGAGGACGAGAAGCGCAGCACGGCCTGGCACGAGGGCGGCCACACCGTGATCGCCAAGCTGCTCGAGGGCCGCACCGATCCGGTGCACAAGGTGACCATCATCCCGCGCGGTCCCTCCCTCGGGCAGACGCAGCAACTCCCCAAGGCCGACCGCCTCAGCATGTCCAAGGCCTTCGCCGAGGCCAAGCTGGCGGTGCTGATGGGCGGCCGGGCGGCCGAGGACATCGTTTTCGGATGCTACACGACGGGCGCGGCGGGCGACATCAAGCAGGCGACCGCGCTGGCGCGCCGCATGGTGACCGAGTTTGGCATGTCCGACGCGCTGGGCCCGGTGGCCTACGGACAGGACGAGGGCCTGGTGTTCCTCGGCCGCGACATCACCAGCCGCCAGCGCGACTACTCGGAAAGCACCGCGCAGCTCATCGACGAGGAAGTCAAGGCACTGGTCAACAAGGCGCTTGCTCAGGCCCGCGGCATGCTCGTGGAACAGCGGGCGCTGCTCGACAAGATGGCCGAGGCGCTGCTCGAGCGCGAGACGCTCGACGCCGAAGAGATCGACGCCATCGTCGCCGGCCGCGACCTGCCGGTGCGCGCCAGGGTCGTGATCCCCACGTACCGGGAGCGCGCCGAGGCGGCCAAGGAGAAGCGCCGCGCCGCCAGCATCTTCGGCGCGCCCAAGCCGGCGCCGAGCGTGTAGCTAATGTCTCAGTGGAGCGCCTCCTGCTCCGGGGCGCCGGCCCGGCGCACGTCACGCCGTTCGTAGATGCACCAGGAGAAGCCCCCGTCGAGCCGGACGCGGCCGCTCTCGGCGTAGCGCTGGGCGAACCGGCGGTCGTTGAAAAGTGCAATCGAGCCGGGCACGGACGGGTGCGCGCAGTCGTTCTCGGCCGAGACGAGCAGGAAGTAGCGCGGCGCGCGCTCGAAGAAGCGATTGCGGTAGCCGGCGCCGATCTTGCGCGTGTAGCCGCCCGGCTGCTGCGCGATCAAGGGATCGAGCAGGCCGAGCAGATCGAGCACCGGGAAGTCGGTGGCGTAGCCGATGTAGCCGATGTCCCCCATGGCGATCGTTCCCGGCTCGCCCTTGTCCAGGAGCAGCCGCGCCGTCCCGCCCGCGGCGCGGTCCCAGAACGCCTTCTCCCGGCGCACGATGCGGATCCGGTCCTCGCGCATGATGGACGCTCGCTGGTAGACGGCCAGAAGCGCGAAGAGGAACAGCGCGACGTTCGCCACCCGCCGGCGCTGCTCGACCAGAGAACGCACGCCGTGGCAGACGAGCAGGAAGAGGAACTGCTCGAGCGGGACCACGAAGCGGAACAGGGGCATCCAGTCGCCGCCGACGAGCACGATGTAGATCCCGCCGAGCAAGGCAATGGCGGCGTAGGCCAGAAGCTCGCGCTGGCGCCAGACGAGCCCCGCCGCGAGCCCGCCCAAGGCGAGGTAGAGCACCGGCCCGGCGTGGGTGAGGTAGTCGCTGAGGTACTGCCAGCCCCCGCGGATCTGCTGGTCGAGATCGCCCGTCTTCGCCACGAAGGTGTTCGGCAGCCACGCTCCGTAGTACCAGCGCCGCCAGCACAGGTGCGCGCCCAACGGCCCGAGGAAGAGGGCGGCGCGCAGCACGTTGCGCGGTTCGAACATGCGGCGGGGCACGAACAGGAGACGGAGCCCGCCCAGGGCGAGCATGAGCACGCCGAGGTACAGGGGCGCCTCCGGCCGGGTCAACCCCGCCAGCGCGAAGACCAGGCCCGACCAGGGAAAGCGCGCGCCCCGATCCTCCTCCCGATGGAAGAGCAGCGTGCCGCCGAGGACGAGGCACGTGAACAGCGGCGCCTCCATGCCGAAGACCGCGTAGCCGGCGAAGGCGCCGGTGCTGGCCAGCAGCCAGGTGGCGACGCAGGGCACGGCCCCGAGCGGCCGCAGCCGCGCCGCGAGCGCGTAGGTCAAGGCCATCGCGCCGATGGCGGCGATGGCGCCCAGCTCCTTGGCGAGCGGCTCGGGATCGAGGCCGAGCTTGATTCCCCCGGACAGGAGCAGCGTCCAGAGGAAGTTGGTGTAGCCCTCGACGCGCTCGCCGGGGTTGTAGACGAGCCCGAGGCCGCGGGCGAGGTTGCGGGCGTAGCGGAAGGAGATGAAGGCGTCGTCGACGGTGTAGGCCCGCACCCGCCACATGTGGCCGAGCGCGATGGCCGCGGGCAGCAGCAGCCCGAGGAACTTGTGCGTGAGCGGATCGAGCGGCGCGCCCGCGAGCCACTCGCGCACCGTGCTCGCGTACGGCCGCTCCGGGGCCGGCCCGTCCCCTGAGCCATCACCCTCGACCTCGCCGCCGTTCGCCCCAAGCTCGTCGGCGACCCGCTCCGGGCGCGGGCCGGCCTGCCCCAGCCTGCTCGCGCCGTCTCGCCTCTTGCCGCCGTCGTCTCGGACGCTCATGTTGCTCCAGGGCTAGCGCCGCCCGGCCGAAGTCTACGAGGCTGTCGGGAAAAGCGGAACTCCTGAGCACTGGCCTCTGGGAACTTCCCCAGGCCGACCTCTGCGACCCCGCCGCCCGTGCGCGGCGGCGCGCGGTGGCCGTGTGCTTCACGGGCCGGGGCTTGTTCAAATCTACTTCTTAGGCTACTATTGGATCATGATCCGGCTCAATATCCATCAGGCCAAGACGCACCTGTCAAGGTACCTGCCGCGCATCCAGGCCGGGGAAACCATCCTGCTCTGCAAGCGGAACGTCCCCATCGCCGAGATCCGACCTCTGCCGGCGGAGCCCACGGAGCCTCGGCCGCTCGGGCTGTGCAAGGGCATGTTCGAGGTGCCGCCGAGCTTCTTCGACCCGCTCGACGAGGAGCTGCTCGACCTCTTCGAAGGCAAGTCACCGTGAAGGCGCTGCTCGACACCTGCACGTTCCTCTGGGCGACGCTCGACGACCCGAAGCTCTCCGCGTGCGCCAGGGATGTTCTCCGCGATCCGACGAACGAGATCTACCTGAGCGCCGTGTCCGCCTGGGAGATGGCGGCCAAGTACCGCGCCGGTCGGCTGCCGCTGCCGGAGCCGCCGCACCGGTTCGTGCCCAAGTACCGCGAGCTGCTCCGGGTGCGCCCGCTGGATCTGGCGGAAGGCGCCGCGCTCCGGGCGTCGCAGCTCCCGGACATCCATCGGGACCCGTTCGACCGGATGCTCGTCTGCCAGGCCCTGGTACACGGCCTGACCCTGCTCACGCCGGACCCGTCCATCGCACGCTACCCCGTGCTGGTGTGCTGGTAGTCGCAGTACTCCCGCCGTTGTACCGCCTTCCGGCCAAGAGCGCTTTCTCCCGACCGGCCCGCTAGCTCTACCTGGCCGGTTTGGGGCACACTCCCCCGCATGCTCCTTTTCGGCCACCGCGGGGCCGCGGCCGAGCGGCCGGAGAACACCTTGCCCGCCTTCGAGCGCGCGATCGAGGCCGGTGCCGACGTGCTCGAAACCGACGTGCACGCCACCGCCGACGGGCACATCGTCGTCTCGCACGACGAGACGGGCGAACGCATGGCCGGCGTGGCGGCCGAGATCCGCGGCTCCACGCTGGCCGAGGTGCGGCGCTGGGACGCCGGCTGGGGCTTTCTCGCGGCCGATGGCCGCCGGCCCTTCGCGGGTGCGGGCTACCGCATCCCGACGCTGGAGGAGCTGCTCTGCGCCTTCCCCACCGCGCGCTTCAACGTGGACATCAAGCAGGAGCGGCCCCCCATTGCCGCCGCCGTGGTCGAGCTCCTGCGGCGAGAGCGCGCCGAGGAGCGCGTGACCTTGGCGAGCTTCTCGATCCGCACCATGCGTCAGGTGCGCGCCCTCGGCTACCGTGGGCAGACGGCGCTTGCCCAGCGCGAGCTCGTCTACCTGCTCGGTCTGCCCGCGGCGGCGTGGCGCTTGTTCGGGTTTGCCGGCGACCGCGTCCAGGTGCCGGTGCGCCACGGCCCCGTGCGCTTCGCCTCGCGCCGGTTCGTCGCCAAGTGCCATGCGCTCGGCCTGGCGGTGGACTTCTGGACGATCGACGACCCGTCCGAGGCCGAGGGGCTTCTCAATCTCGGGGCCGACGGCATCATGAGCGACGATCCGGCGCGGTTGGCGCCGCTGTTCGAGCGAAGGCGGTGCGTCACGGCAGCAGCTTGACCATGTCCTCGTACGTCTCGGGGCGGCGGTCGCGGTAGAACTGCCAGACGCGACGCACTTCCTCGATCAGGTCGAGGTCGCATTCGGCCGCCACGACCTCGTCCCGGTCCTCGCTGCCGACGGCGAGCAGGTTGCCGCGCGGATCGCAGACATAGCTCGTGCCGTAGAACTTGCCGATGTTCCAGGGCTGCTCCACGCCGATGCGGTTCGAGGCGGCCATGAAGTAGCCGTTGGCCACGGCGTGCGCGGGCTGCTCGAGTTTCCACAGATACTGGGACAGGCCGGCCACGGTGGCCGAGGGGTTGAAGACCACCTCGGCGCCGTGCAGGCCGAGCAGGCGCGCCCCCTCCGGGAAGTGCCGGTCGTAGCAGATGTAGACAGCCACCTTGCCGTAGCGCGTCTCGAACACCGGGTAGCCCAGGTTCCCGGGCTTGAAGAAGTACTTCTCCCAGAAGCCGCTCGTGTGCGGGATGTGCTGCTTGCGGTACTTGCCGAGGTAGGTGCCGTCGGCGTCGATGACGGCGGCGCTGTTGTAGTAGACGCCGACCATCTCGCGCTCGTACAGGGGCACGACCATGACCATCGCGTGCTTGCGGGCCACCTGCTGCATGACCTCGGTGGTCGGTCCCCTCGGGGATGGGCAGCGACGGATCGTTGGCGGCGTCGGCCGCCTGGATGACGCCGACCTTGACCTTACGGCTCATGGGCTTCTCCTCCTGGTGGGTGGTGTCGCGTACCAGATCTCAGCGCTGCGTCATGCGGGATTGGCGGCGCGGATGCAAGGGGGGTGGAAAGGGATCGGAGGCCTTCCCTCGCCATCGGGATACGGTGTAGGCTCCGCCGTCTCGCGCGCATGAATCGGATGGCGCGCTCGTCACGGTGCCCGGCGCCGGCGGAGGTCCAGATGGTAGCAAGAACCGTAAGCTCTCTCGTGCCCCTCTACTCCCCACGCGGCTACGAGTTCGCACCGTACGCCGCGGCGCGCAATTGGATCGGTGGCGAGTGGCGCAACGCGTCCACCGGGGAGACGATGGATGTGGAGAATCCGCGCTACGGCCGGCCCATGGGCAAGGTCGTGGTTTCTCCCGGAGCGGACGTGGACGTTGCCGTGCGCGCGGCCAAGGCGGCGCTGCCCAAGTGGCGCCACGTGCCCCTGCGCGAGCGCGCCCAGGTGATGTATCGGCTCAAGAGCATCCTCGAGCGCGACATGGAGGAGATGTGCTGGCTCTTGTCGGCCGAGAACGGCAAGACGTACGTCGAGGCACAGGGCGACGTTGGCAAGGCCATCGAGTGCGTCGAGTTCGCGGCGGCGCTGGCGATGAGCGCGGCGGGCGGACAGATCGACGTAAGCCGTGGCGTCAACTGCCGGCTCACGCACGAGCCTCTCGGCATCGTGGCGGGAATCACCCCCTTCAACTTCCCGGTGATGGTGCCGTTGTGGATGATCCCCAACGCGCTCATGGGCGGCAACGCCTTCATCCTGAAGCCCTCGTCCTTGGTTCCCTACGGCGGGATGCGCTTGGCCGCGGCGATCGAGGAGGCTGGCCTGCCCGAGGGGATCTTCAACGTGGTCTACGGCCGGCGCGACGCGGTGAGCGCCATCGTCGACCATCCTGAGATCTCGGCCGTCGGCTTCGTGGGCTCGACGCCCGTGGCCAAGCACCTGTATGGCCGGGGCGCGACGCTCGGCAAGCGCATGCTCTGCCTGGGCTCGGCCAAGAACCACGCCATCGTGGTGCCCGACGCGGATCTGGAGCTCACGGCCACGACGCTCGTGGCCTCGGCCTACGGGTGCGCCGGGCAGCGGTGCATGGCCGCGACGATCATGGTGGCGGTGGGGGACGTGCAGCCCATCATCGACGAGATGGTCGTGCTCATGCGCAAGCTCGAGCTCGGCAAGGACATGGGTCCGATCATCACCAAGGAGGACGCGAAGCGTATCGTGGGCTACATCGACCAGGCCGAGAGCATGGGAGCGAAGATCCTGGCCGATGGTCGCGGCGCCAAGGTCGCGGGCTGCCCGGGCAACTGGGTCGGCCCGACGCTCATCGACCACGTGACCCCCGAGATGCCTGCCTCGCACGAGGAGATCTTCGGCCCCGTCTTCTGCATCATGCATGCGAAGACACTCGACGAGGCGATCGATCTGGCCAACAGCAGTCCCTATGGCAACGGCGGCGCCGTCTTCACGCAGAGCGGGGAGGTGGCCCGCCACGTCGCCGAGCGGCTCGACGTGGGCATGTTCGGCGTCAACATCGGCATCCCGGTGCCGCGCGAGCCGTTCGCCTTCGGCGGCTGGAAGGACAGCGGTTTTGGCTGCCTCGACATCACCGGCATGGACGGCTTTCACTTCTGGACGCGAGCGAAGAAGACGACCGAGAAGTGGGCACACCAGACCGGCGGATCGTGGATGTCCTGATCGTACCCGCCTAGTATCCGTGCAGGGGCTCGCAATCGGTCGGCGGCCGAGGCGCCGCCGCCGTCGTTGCCATCGATTGAAGCTCCGTGAACGCCTACCCCGCCTCCGGCATGGGCGCGGCGCCGCATCCCGGAGGCATCAGTACCCCCAGGGGCTGCCGCTCGTCGGCTTGGGGGCGGGCTTCGCGGCGGGGGGCGCCGACGCCACTGGCTTGGGCGGAGCCGGGCTCGCGGTCTGGCGCGCCGCGGCGGCCTTGACCGCCGCGGTGGCGCGCGCGGCCGCGGGCGGCACGCGGGCCGTGGACGGCGTGGCGGGCGACGCCGCGCTGGCGGAACCAGGCGCCGGCGCCGTCTCATTCGGGCGCCGAGAACGCGGGGGCGGCGGCACGGCCTCGCGCACCGGTTCGGCAGCCGCGGCCGTCGCCGTCGTGGCAGGCGCGGCCGGTGCCGGCGAAGTGGCCTTGGGCCGGCCGAGGAAGAAGCCCGTCACCCCCACGACCACGACCGCGGCCGCGGCCGCGACAAAGGCGAGCACGGCGGACCGCCGCTTGGGGAAAGACGCCGTCTCGTCGCGCGCCACGCTTCCGAGCGTGCCTCCGGTCGCTTCCGGCCTGTCAGCCGCGTCCGACGCGGGCGCTCGCGGCGGCGGCTTCGCCCCGGCGGCCGCCAGCCCCGCCGGCCACGACGAAGACTCCGAGAGCGGCCCACTGTCGGGCGACCCCGACTCATCCCTGTCCACGGCCGGCAGCGGCCGCTCCCGGGTCGGGCCCTCGTACGTCCCGTCGTCCGCGATGGCCATCCCGGCCGGGCCTGGGCCGGAGCGCCTCCCCTCGGCCGGGCCGGCCTCGGGGTCCGCGTCCGAGACACCCGTGACCGTCACCAACGTCGCCGCGGGTGCGCTCTCCGGCTGCGGGACCGACAGCCCAGGGCTCGACCACGTCGACGGACGCGGCACCGTCGTCAGCACGTCGCTGGGCAACTCTGAGACGGCTACGGCCAGGAAGGCCTCGGCCATCTCCTGGGCCGACTGGAAGCGCTCATCGGGATTGCGGGCCAGCGCCCGCTCGAAGAACGCGTCGACCGCACGCGGCAGCCCGAGCGCCCGTCCCGAGGGGGGAGGGACGACCTCCGTGCAGATCTTGACGATGATGTCGCCGGCCGACTCCCCGTCGAAGGCCCGCTTCCCCGTCAGGCTGCGATACATGATGACGGCCAGCGACCACAGGTCGGAGCGCTGATCGATGCTCTTGAAGCCCCGCGCCTGCTCGGGGCTCATGTAGTAAGGCGTGCCGAACACGTCCCCGGTCTTCGTGGCGTCGCTGCCGCCCGCGGCTTCCAGCGTCTTGGCGATACCGAAGTCGAGGATCCTGACCGCCTCGTCCCCGTCGTCGCTGCGGGCGAGGAAGATGTTCTGCGGCTTGAGGTCCCGGTGGACGATGCCCGCGCGATGGGCCACCTGCAGGGCCTTGGCCGCCTGCATGAAGATGGGCGTGGCCTCGCCCAGCGAGAGCCGGCCCTGCCGCTTGAGCCGGTCTTGCAGCTCCTCGCCCTCCAACAGCTCCATCACGATGTAGGGCGTATCGTCCTCGACACCGTGGTCGAAGATCTGCACCACGTAGGGCGAGCGCAGCCTGGCCGCGGCCTTGGCCTCGCGGTTGAAGCGCTCGCGCAGCGTGGCCGAGGCCGCCACCTGCGGGTGCATGAACTTGACCGCCACGGGCCGCTCCAGCACCTGGTCCCAGGCGACCCAGACCGAGCCCATGCCGCCCCGGGCGAGCAGGCGATCGAGGCGGTACTTGCTGGCGATGACTGCCCCAGCCCCGAGACCGCGCGCCGGGCTCTCGCGCGCTTCGCTACCTGGTGGCTGGTGGGGCATGGCCATAGGCTTTAAGCAAGCAATCGCCCGGCGGCCGAGGCGCCGCGCCGGCCGAGCGCGCCCGCAGCGCCGGGCCCGAGCGTACTCCCGTACGTGAGGGCCCGGCGCGAGGACGTAAGCTCATGCCGGCCCGCGCGGATGGATCGGCCGCCGTCGTTGCCAACGCCAGGTTCTCGCTTAGCGCGTATGTGGGGCATGGCCGGCCCAAGTGTAGCACGGATGCGGTGTGCGGCGCGCGCCGGCCTCAACAGCCGTCCTTGTTGCACAGGCACGACAAGCCGCAGCTCACCGTCATCTGTCCCGGCGAAGCGCAGACCGCAGTGCACGAGTCGTTGCCGCAGTGGAGCTGCGCTCCCGTGCTCGACGGCGCGTCGGCAACGCTGAACCGGCACGGGCCCGAAGCCGAGCACTTGACGGCAGTGCCTCCACACCCGGCCTGCATTGGGTCGTTGCAGGTCACCTCGCAGGGGTATTACGCCGGGCAGTTGATCGTGGCTCCGGTGCACGAGGACGTGTTCGTGCAGCTCACCTTGCAGGCGAATCCCGCCGGGCAGTTGATGGTCTGGTTCGCGCACTCCCCGGAGCCGCAATTGATGAGGCAGTCCGCGCCGCCGGGGCACCCGCCGTCGCACACGGCCGGGCAGGGGCCACCGGGCGGCGCGGGCGAGACTCCGCACATCTTGCAGCCGCCCATGCCGTCGCACAGCGGCATGCCGAGGCACTCGTCGTCTGGATCGATGCTGGCCATGGGCGCGCAGGCGCCGTCCTGGCCGCCGGTCCAGGCGCCCTTGCAAGCCTCGCAGAAGCCGACGCAGGGCTGGTCGCAGCAGACGCCGTCGGCGCAGTTCATGCTCAGGCACTCCTTGGCCAGAATGCAGGAGGCGCCCAGAGCCTTCTTCGCCAGACACTTGCTGGCCCCGCCACAGTAGGCGCTCGCCACGCAGTCGGAATCGATGAGACAGGCCAAGGGGCAGGCGGCGTTCACGCCGTCGCACAGGTATGGCGAGCAACTCGGGCTGCCCGCCGCGCCCTTGGCGAGCACGGTGCAGATGCCCAGCTTCCCCCCCAGGTTGCAGGCGTCGCAGCCTCCGGCGCAGGCCGACGTGCAGCAGTAGCCGTCGACGCAGTTGCCGTTCTGGCACTGGTTGTTCGCGCCACAGGTGGCGCCGATGCCCTTCTTCAAGACGCACTTGCTCCCGGCGTCGCAGTAGTAGCCGCCGACGCAGTCGCCGTCGCCGGAGCACGTCGCAGGGCAGGATGCGCTCTGGCCGTTGCACCAGTAGGGAACGCAGGTCGGGATCCCCCCGGTGCCCTTGGCCCGCAGGCTGCACGTGCCGAGCTTGCCGCCGAGGTCGCAGGCGTCGCAGGCGTTGCCGCAGGCGCTATTGCAGCAGTAGCCGTCAACACAGATGCCGCTAGTGCACTCGTTGGGAGCCTGGCAGCCCTGGCCGTTGCTCTTCTTGAACTCGCACTTGTCCTTGTTGTCGGGGTCACAGTAGGCGTTGGCGGTACAGTCGCCATCCACGTCGCAGTGCGACGGGCAGCCCGCGCCCACGCCGTTGCACAGGTAGGGGGTGCAGCTCGGGCTGCCGGCCGCGCCCTGGGCGAGCACGGTGCAAGCGCCGAGCTTGCCGCCGAGGTTGCAGGCGTCGCACTCCCCGACACAGGCCGCAGTGCAGCAGTGGCCGTCGGCGCAGAAGCCGCTCAGGCAGTCGCCCCCGACCTTGCATGGCTTGCCGTCGAGCGTCCGGCACGTCCCGGCTCCGTTGCACGCCTGCTGGGCAGCGCACTCCTTGCCGCCCGGGTTCTGGCCGAAGGGCACGAGCGTGCAGATCCCCGCCAGGCCGGGCAGGTTGCAGGAGGAGCAGGCATCGGCGCACGCTGCATCGCAGCAATAGCCGTCGGCGCAGTGCCCCGTGGCGCACTCGCCGTCCTGGGAGCAGCTCTTGCCCTTGTCCTTGACCGGCACGCACTTGTTCGTCCCGTCGCAGTAGTGGCCTTGAGCGCAGTCCCCGTTCTTCGCGCAGGACAGAAGGCACTGCTTGGCCTCGGCGTCGCAGGCGTACGGCGCGCAGGCGCTCTGCTGCCCGGGCACGCACTGGCCGAGCCCGTCGCACTTGCCGCCTGCGCTGAGCGCGCCGTCCTTGCAGCTCTGCGCCTGGCACTGCGTCCCTTGAGCGTAGAGCTTGCAGGCGGGAGCCTTGACGTCGCCGTTGCACCCCGTCCCGTTCGCGCCGCACAGCGCCGGCCCGAGATCGGAGCACTCCTGGTCGGGATCCTCGCCCGCCTCGACCGGCGCGCACACGCCGTTGCTCTCTCCGGTCTTGTCAGCGCGGCACGCCTCGCAAACGCCGTCGCAAGCCGCCTCGCAGCACAGGCCGCTTGCGCACTCGGCCGCGGCGGCGCACAGGTCGCCCGCAGCCTTCTTGTCCACGCACTTCTCGGCCTTGCAGTACGTGCCGCCAGCCTCGGCGCAGTCCTCGTTGTCCTGACAGGGGGCGCACAGCTTCTCCTGCGCGCCGCCCGCGCCCTCCGGCTGGCAGATCTTGCTCTGGCAGTCGGCCGCGCTCTTGCACTTCTTGCCGTCGGCGCAGGCCGGGCAATCGTCCCCGCCGCAGTCGACGTCCGTCTCGCCCTTGTCCTGATCGAGCTTCGCGTTCGCGCAGCTCTCGGGCACGCACTGCTGCTGCACGCAGATCGTGCCCTTCCCGGTGCAGTGCTTGCTCTCCAGACACTGGGCGCACTTGCCCTCGTCGTTGCAGTAGCCCTGCCCGAAGCTGCCGGTGCAGTCTTTGCCCGGCGAGGCGCTCACCAGGCCGCACTCGTCCTCGATGCAGGCTCGGTACCGGCAGTCGGTGTCGACGCCAGGGCACTCGTCCCGCACGCACTCCCCGCCGCCGCCGCTGCCGCCCGCTCCGGCGGCGCCTGCCGCCCCGCCGACCCCGCCAAGGCCGCCCGCCCCGCCGGCGTCGAGCCGAGCGGCCCCGCCGGCCGCGGCCTCCACGTCGCGAAACTCGATCTGGTCGATATCGAGCAGGGCGTTGCAGCCGACGGCCGCGGCCACCACCGCGGCCGACGCCCAGCCGAGCGCCCGCCCGCGGCAGCTTCTCACGTCAGTTGCGATCCGCATGCTCCACTTGATCCGATGGTACCTGCGCTCATAGCGGAATGCAGTCGTTCTGGCACTTGCACGACCCGTTGCAGTTGACCACGGTCCCCACGTAGGGGTCGTCGCAGCACGCCTTGCAGGACTCCGAGCCGCAGTTCAGGGTTGCGTTGCAGCCGGCCGCGGCGAGCGCGGTCGCGAAGCCGGCCCCCGCCAGCGTCCCGACCCAACCGCTGCTACCCCCTGCGGCCCCCATCAGAACTTCCCGCCGACGCCCAGCGCGCCCGGGCCCCGGAGCAGCCGCAGCGCGGCCGCGGCGCTCTCGGCCGGTCTACCGCTCTTGGGCCGCAACAGCAGCCACAGTCCGCCGCCGACCACGCCTAGCCCACCGGCAATGAATGAGACGGTGGAGACGGTGCCCATCGTCCGCGCCTCGTTGGCGAGCGGCTCGTTGGCCGTGGGACACGGGTTCTGCGGACACAGCTCGTTGAGCTCGCTCGCCCGGTCCAGGGCGAGCACGCCCGTGATGGTGCCCACCCCCAGCCCGAGAACGCCGGCCCCGAGCAGCGCAAGCGGGCCGACCAAGGAGCCGCCTTCGATCGGCGCGCCGGCAGGCGGCACGCCGGCAGGCGGCCCGGCCGGCGGGCGCAGGGGCGCGGGCGGCGCCGGAGCCGGAGCGCCCGTGCCGAACGCCAGCACGACCTCGATCAGGCCGGCGCCCGCCGCGGCATCGACCTTGCGCTGCGCCGCCCGTCCGCCGGACGTCTTGGCGATGACCCAATGCACGCCAGGATTGACCGGGATGGGGCTGCCGAGCGCCTCGGCGGGATACGCCTTGCCGCCGATAGTCAGCTCGATCTCGCCGGGCACGGCGCCCGAGAGCGCGATGCGCAGCGCCGGGATGCGCGCGCGCAGGGTCTCCAGCTCGCGCCGCCCGTCGGCCTGGCTGTCGCGAAAGGGCCCCGGGGCGTCGGCAGCGAGGGACTCGGCCACGAGGCGCTCGTAGATCTTCTGCGCGCCGAGCAGATCGCCGAGCTTCTCGTACGAGCGGGCCATGAAGAGCAGATGCGGGGGCGCATGCACGATCTTCTCGGCGCTCTCGAAGCGCTCGATCGCCTCGGCGTACTTGCCCGAGCCGAACAGCTCGAGCCCGGCCTCGGCCAGCCCGCGGGCGGCCGCGCGCTGGCGCTCGGAGCCGGCCTCGTCCGGCTGCGCCGCGAGCCGGCCGGCGCCGGCCGCGAGCGCCGCAAAGCAGAGCAGAGCGAAGATCCAACGCATCTTGGCCGCAGTCTACCACTGCCGGCGGGTATGCGTTCACGCATTGCGGCGCTGGCAACGACGGCTCGCCGAGTCGGCCGCGATCGCGGGGCAGGGGTGACGCGCCCGAAGGGCGCGTCGGGACCCCAACCCCGTCCCGAAGGGACGGACTTACGTCCTCGGCCCGGGGCCGGGTGTTGGAATCCGTGAACGGTTACGCCGGCGGCGCGCCGACAGGCGCCCCTGGCCGTGGGCGCCAAGAAGCGCGAGCGCTTCCTCCGCGAACAAAAGCGGGTAAGATCCCCCCGTGAGCAACCCGTACGGACAGCAGGGCGGAGGCCCCCCCTACGGCTGGGGAGGCGGGCAGCAGCAGTGGGGACAGGGGCAGCAGCAGGCCGGCGGCGCGCCGATGGGCGGCCAGCAGGCCGCCTACGGCTACGGGGCGGGCGCCGGCACGCAGCAGCAGTTCGTCCAGGCCGTGGCCGGGCAAGGCGGCGGCGTGCCGGACGTGGACAAGACGCGCCGGATGATCGGCTTCGCGCTCTGGGCGCTGGGCGTGCTGGTTGGCGCGCTGCTGTTGCTCATCGTGTTCGTCGTCCCGGCGCTGATGTCGTCCAAGGCCGGGCAGATCATCTCGACCATGGGGCTGGCGGCGGTGGTGGCCTACATCCCGGTCGGCCTGTACCTGTTCGTGCCGTGGGTGATCGACCGCTACGATCCGGAGCCGTGGTGGGCCCTGGCGGGTGTGTTCATCTGGGGCGCGTGTTTCGCGACCGGCGTCTCGGGCGTGATCAACTCCGTGCTGGGCTCGCTCTTCGGTGAGATGGTCGGCGCGGCCATAAGCGCGCCGATCTTCGAGGAAGCAACCAAGGGCATGGCCATCCTGGGCATGGTCATATTCCTGCGGCGCGAGTTCGACGGCGTGGTCGACGGCATCATCTACGCTACGTTCGCCGCCATCGGCTTCGCCGCCACCGAGAACATCATCTACTACACGCGCGGGGAGCTGGCCGGGCAGATGGGCCAGCTCTTCGTCATGCGCGGCGTGCTGACTCCCTGGATCCACCCGCTGTTCACCTCGATGACCGGCATCGGCTTCGGCCTCGCGCGCGAGCACGGGGCCGGTTGGGCCAAGCTCGTCTTCCCGCTGGTGGGCTACGGGGCCGCCGTCTTCCTGCACGCCTGGTGGAACGGGATGCTGGGCCTGTTCGGCGCCACGGCCTTCGTCCTGAACCTCGTGCTCGGCATCTGCATGGCGCTGGCGTTCTTCGTCATCATCTGCGTCCTGGTCTGGCGCAAGGGGCGCACCATCCGCAAGTTCCTCGAGGACGAGGTGCTGATCGGCACGATCACCCAGGAGGAGCTGGAGCTCATTTGCTCCCCGGTGGGCCGCCTGACCGCCCTGTTCTCGTGGCGCGGCTGGACCGGGCGGAAGTTCATCCGCGCGGGCGCGCGCCTGGCGCTGCACAAGTGGCACACGGCGCGGGCCATGAAGGGCCAGAAGCTCACCATCAGCATGGACTTCATCGCGCCGCTGCGCCAGGAGCTCGGCCGGCTGCGGGCCGAGATGGCGAGCGGGGCGCGCGCGCGCTGAAGCGCGCCGCCCTGCGGGCCGCGCTATCCCCGCAGATTGCGCAGCTCGGCTTCCAGCTCGGCGACCCGCTGCTCGGCCCGCTCGCGCGCCTCGTCGGGCGTGGGCAAGAGCCTCTCCCCGGCCGCGTCCTCGGCCAGCCGCAGCACGCTCCCCAGCTCCGCGTGCTCGCGCACCACCCACCACCGCTCCAACGCCGCGCAGGGAGTCGTCTCGCCCTCGACCACCCGCTCCACCAGATCCGCTTCCAACCGATCCCACACCCGGAGCCGGGCTCCCGGCTCGGCCTCCGGGTCGAACCGCACCAGCTCCTCGATGCCCGCCTCGCGATAGCGCCCGAGCTTCTCGTCCCACTCGAGCTCCGGCCGCTCGCTCTCGCTCACGATCTCCACGGCCAGCTCCGGCGCGCCCCACTGCCAGATCTTCCACGAGGAGAAGACGCGGTCCGGCCCGCCCTTGCGCACGAACACGTCGGGCGCGAGCCGCCGGCGTGGATCGGCCGCGTTCCAGTAGACGAACTGGTCCGAGCCCACCACGGCGCGGTCGGCAAAGGCCAGCTTGACGATCAAGTACAGCGCCGTGCGCAGCTCCAGATGCCGCTTGCTCTCGGGCACGGTCTCCTCCACGGGGAAGTACAGGCCCTGCGGCGCGCGCACGTGCCGCAACGGCGCACCGCGCTGGGGCTGAGGGCGGCGGTCCTGGGCGCCGAGCATCGATCCAGCCTAGCAGCCGGGCCGGGGCGCGTCGAGCACAGGGGCAAGGCGGGCAGGGCTACAGACGAAGTCCGGCGGGAGCGCGGGGCGGCCGGCGCCCGGCCCGGCACGGCGGACGCCGGCAAGGCGCAGCGGGCCCTGCAACGGGGGCCCATGGCCGCCAGGACGCGGCGGCCGCTGGCGCCCGCCAGGGGCAAGGGCTGCCGGCGCCCGCGTGTGCGCTACCAGGCGCGCCACCAGCGGTGCCACCGTGCCTCGACGCGTCTCCGTGGCGAGTGTGCGCTCGCCCATGTGGGGCCCGCCGCAGGCAGCGATCCGGCGCTGGACGCCGGGACCGCGGCCGTGCCCGCAGAGCTGCCGGCGACCGCGCCGGCCGGCGCCGTCCTCACCACGTCGGCGGCTTCGCGATCGTGCCTCTCGCATCCGTGAGCACCGGCAGGAACTGGCTCGCGCTGATGGGGCCGAGGCGCAGCTTGCGGAACCGCGTGGCCACCTGCCGAAGCTGTTGGCTCGGCTGGGAGTGAGGGTGGAACACGTGGATCGGCCGCTGCATGGTGGAGGCCACGTACCGGATCGGCTCCGCGAGGTCGGAGTCGTTCGAAATCACGACGCCGAGCTCGAAGGCGTTGCTGAAGGCGTCGGCCAAGAGCCGCGTGGCCAGGTTGACGTCGGAGCCCTTCTCCTCGGTGACGAGAACCTTGACGCGGCGCGGCCCGCTCGGCGGAGGCGATGCCAGTGGGAGGAGCCGCGGATGCGTCAGGAAGTGGCCGAAGTGCACCGCGACGCGCGGGTCGGTCTGCAGCGCGCGGATGTAGATCTCTTGGCGAACGTCGGTGCCGGGCTTGTGGGGCAGCGGCCTGACCTTCGCCGTGAAGTAGTGCACGCGCTCGACGGTGTCCCTGGGCAAAAGGCGCTCGCAGAGCGCGGGGATGTCCAGCCACTTGAACGGCGTGCCCTTGAGGCACCCGTAGTACAGGTTGAACGCATCGACGTAGAAGTACGCCCTCAAGCAGGACCCCAAACAAGGCTGAAGCCGCCCGAAGGCGGCTTCGCGCCCTGCGACCGCAGCCGCAGGGGGGATACATGGCAAGCATCCCCGGCGACGGGGCGCATGTCAAGTTTCTTGGCGACGGTGCGCATGGGCTCCGGTATGCGATCGCGGGCTCCTGAGCCAGCGGGCCACGACCTGCCTACCGGCAGGCAAGCGGCTCGCCGAGGCGGCCGCG
>JACQWT010000299.1 GCA_016209145.1 Deltaproteobacteria bacterium
CGCAAGCACAATCGGACAATAGAGAGCATTTACATGCCAACAAAACAGCAGCGATATTCTGGCTTCTGAACGAGAAAGAGCCCTGATTTCGCGCGAATGCGCGAAATCAGGGCTCCAAACTCGCCTGGAACTTCAGTCTAACGGTGCTAGGCTCGCGCCCGGCCGGTGGGGCGAGCCCTCCGAGCGGGAGGAGAGCCCGTTGCGTATGCCTGTACGGCGAGGAGGGTCCGATGGCCGAGACCAAGGAACGAGCGGCAACCGAGGTCGCGGGGCGCGAGGCGGCGCCGCGGCAGGGCGAAACGTTCGCCCAGGGGCGGGGGCGAAGCGGGGTGGCGATCCTCGTCGTGATGTTCCTGCTCTACATGCTCAACTACATGGACCGCAACGTGATGGGCGCGGTCGCCGAGGAGATGAAGCGGAGCCTGTCGCTGACCGACGCCCAGATCGGCTGGTTCCAGACCGCGTTCCTGGTGTGCATCGCCGGCTTCGCTATCCCGGCGGCGTTCATCGTGGACCGTTGGAGCCGGCGCAAGGGGATCGCGATCATGGCCCTGATCTGGAGCCTGGCCACGGCGACAACGGGCCTGGCCGGCGGCTTCGTCGCGCTGCTGCTGACACGCGTGGCGGTCGGCGTGGGGGAGGCGGGCTACTCCTCGGGCGGCACGGCCATGCTCTCGGCGGCGTTTCCCGCGGATCGCCGCGCCAAGATCCTCGGGATCTTCAACGCATCGATCCCGCTCGGTGCCGCGCTCGGCACGGTCCTCGGCGGCGTGATCGCCCAGCGGACGGGGTCGTGGTCCACGCCGTTCTTCATCTTCGCGGTGCCCGGGGCGCTGCTTGCCGCGGCCACACTCTTGCTGCGGGACTACCAGACGGTGCGCTCCGAGGCCACGCAGGGCTTCGGCCGGGCGCTGCGGACTCTGCTCGCCATCCCGACCCTGCGGCTGACCTACCTCGGCTTCGCCATGAACGTGTTCGTGTCGAGCGCGCTCCTGGCCTGGCTGCCCCCGTACCTCTCGCGCCTCTACGGGCTCGACTCGGCCGCGGCCGCGAAGAAGGCCGCACTGGTATTCGTGCTCGCCTTGGTCGGCGCGCCGCTCGGAGGATTCCTCGCCGACAAGTGGGCGGCCCGCAACCCGCGCGGCCGACTGCTGTCCTGTGCCACGACCTCGATCCTGGCGGCGGTCGCGCTCGCCGCGGCGCTCCTGCTGGGCAAGTCCGCGGGGGGCTTTGCCTGCCTGGCTCTGTGGGGCATCTTCACGGTCGCGTACCTGGCGCCCGGCGGCGCGATCACCCAGGACGTGGTGCACCCCGGGCTGCGCGCCACCTCGTGGGGCGCGTGCGTGCTGTCCATGTACCTGCTCGGCGGCGCCTACTCGCCGGTAATCGTGGGCAAGCTCTCCGACGCGCTCGGCGACATCGGCCAGGCGCTGCTGGTAGCCCCGGTCGCCGGCCTCGCCGCGGCGGTGCTGTTCTTGCTCGCGGGCCGCACCTACGAGGAGGACCGCCGCCGGGTGGAGCCGGTCGAGCTCGTACGCGAGGGCAAGTAGCTGTCCATGCACCGGGGCGAACATCTGAAAGTAGAGGATCCAGGTCCGTGATAGCATCCGCGACGTGGATGCTCGAAAGCCGCAGCAGCTCGGTCGCCCCGGGTCGCGCAGCCATGGGGCTGCGACCGGCTTGCATCATGCCCGGCGCCCTCGCGCCCATCGCGCCAGGGGCCTGTCGTCCGGGCGCGCGGCCGTATTGTCGGCGCTCGTTGCGGCGACCGCGCTGGCCGGTTGCAGCACGGACGACACCAGCGCAGTCGTGGGCACGACCACGGGCACGGGCGGCTCGGGCGGCCAGGGTGCGGCTACCGGCGCGGCAGGCCACGGTGGCGCTGGTGAAGGCGGCGAGGGGATCGGTGGCTGGAGCGTGGACGCCGGCCCTCCTCCGTTCGCCCTGGGGCACGTCTTCGTGGCAGGCTCGCGCAACGCGCAGGTATTCGAGTTCGACGCGACTCTGAACCCGATCGCCCAGTTTACGCACGCGAGCTTCGGTCAGGTTCTTCCCGCGCCCGGCCAGCCCTACAGCGAGGGGCCGGCGGGCATGGCCTTCGATGCCAGTGGCTATCTCGTGGTCGCCGCCAAGAACGAGTTCTGCGTGTTCTCGGGAACGAACGAGCCCCTCGCCTGTCACCCGAAGTACGCGCCCGAGCCCACGGAGAACGTCATCTTCGATCTGGACGGCAACCTCTACACCACCACGGCCACCGGAGGCACCGACCAGGTCCGCAAGTACGATGCGGCCTACCAGTATGTCACGGCGTTTACGATGCCCACGGGCCAGCTCACGGGCGTGACCTGCGATCCGAACGGCAACCTGTACGTGGCGAGTCAGCTCGGTGGGGGAGCGAGCCGCATCTACAAGGTCGACAAGGCGAGCTTCGCCGTGCTCGACACCATCGAGATCACCGGGATGATCGAAGGCCTGCAGTTCGCGCAGGACGGCAACATCCTGGTGGGGCTCGACGATGCCATGGGCGTGCTGCGGGTGCAGCCCCACTCCCCCACGGTCGTGGTGGACACGATCACGCATCCCAATCTGGTGTGGGCGGTGCCGCTCACCACCGACGACGCGGACAACGTCTACACCGCCGACTATGAGAATGGCTCCGGCACGGCGCCGGCGGACCTGTTCGTGTTCGATCCCACCGGCAACCTCATCGCCTCGCGACTCCCGTCCGAAGTCTACGGTCCCTTCGGCGTGGTGGTGGCCGGCGCCGTGCTGCCCTGCGGCGCGTTCCACCCGCCCCGGTAGGCCATCGCCGCTGGCCGCTCGGCGGACCGAGGTGCGGGAGGATGCGGGCCACGGAAACGTGCAATGTGAAACAGAGAACCGAGAATGTGGAATGTCATCCCTGGACTCGCAGAAATGATCGAGCCCGGGCAGGCTCCGGAGCAGCGCGGCGGCGAACCCCTCCAGGCGCCGGGCGAGGTCATCGCCCTTGCGGCCCTCCGCTTGCCCCTGCCGATCGCTGCCATTCCGCATTCCACATTCCCCGCGGCGGGCGCCAGGCCATGGCCACGCCTACCGGCGTTTCTTGGCCCATGCCTCGACCGCAAGGATCTCGGGCGGATGGAGCTGCCAACGGCGATGCCCGGTAGGCCATCGCCGTTGGCCGCCGCGGCGTGCTACTGATGCAGCGTCATGCCCGCCGCCTGCCGCCCGCTGACGCCTGCCGCCCGCTGACGCCTGCCGCCCTGCGCAACGAGCTGCGCCGCCTGGGCCGGGCCTTTGCCGACCAGATCTTCGGGCTTGTGGAGCGGCAGGGCCTGCCGGGCAAGCGGCTCCAGCCGGCGCGCGGCGAGCCGGCCCCCGGACGCGTGCGGCGCTCGGCCGCAGAGCTGCGGGAGCTGGGCGAACGCATCGTCGTCGTCTTGCGCGCGCGCCGGGAGCCCATGTCGATCGGCGCCATCGCCGCCGAGCTCGGCGCCACGGCGCGCGAGATCGCCCACCCCGCCCTGCTGCTCGTCCGCCGCGGCGTGCTCGCACGCACGGGCGAGCGCCGCGGCGCGCGCTACGAGCTCGTGCCACGGCGGCCGGCCGGCCGGCCGCGCGGCGACGGGGGCAGAGCCCGCCGCCGGCGTTGAAGGCTTGCCCGGCCCTTTCCCCGCGGCGCAGGCTCCGGTACGCTTGCGGCGTGTCATCTTCGCGCCTTTGTCCCACCGTGCTCGGCCTCGCTCTACTTCTCGCCTGGCCTTCAGCCGCGAGCGCGCAGCAGCGTCCGCCACCGCCCGGGTATGGCCCGCCCGCGCCCGGCTATGGCCCCCCGCCGCCCGGCTACGGGTACGGCCCGCCGCCGCCCGCCTACCAGCCACCGCCCCCGCCCGAGCAGCGGCCCAAGCCGCGCGGCTGCTGTCTCTGGTCGGTGCGCTACGATCCCTTCGACCTGCTGCTCGGCCGGGTCACGCTGGAGGGCGAGGTCGCGATCATCGGCCCGGTGTCCGTGCAGATCGCGCCCTCGTGGATCTTCAACTCGCTGGCGGAGGGCATCGAGCACAGCGGCCTGGCCGTGGCCGGCAACGTCGCCTTCTACGTGCAGGGGGATGCCTTCCGCGGCTTCTGGGTCAAGCCGCACGTCGAGTACGAGTGGTTCAAGGCCACGCTCACGCGCGAGAACCGGAGCGGCAATGCCGAGGGCGAGCCCGGCCCGGGCTGCGAGGATCCCAAACCGGGATCGGGCAAGTGCACCAAGACGCTCGGGAGCTTGATCCTCGGAGGCGTCATCGGCAGCTCGACGGTGTTCGGCCGAAACGGCGGCTTCGCCCTCTCGGGCGGGATCGGCCTCGGCGCGGCGCTGGCCGATCCGGTCGAGCTCGAGGTCAAGGGGCCGACCGACAACGACGAGGGGATCCGGACAAGCTACTACGACAAGACCGAGCGCATCAGGCTCATCGGCTCGCTCGGCCTGGGCGTCGCGTTCTGATCCTCTGGGTGCCAGACCGATCGGCCGGTGAATCACACAGAACGTGTGATTCGGAGGGCGAACGGTCGGTGATCGACCGTCGAATCACACAGTTTGTGTGATTCGACCCGGGATCGCTGCGGCGGCGCCAGGGTCAGTACTGCGGATCGCTTGCCCGCCGGCCGCAGTTGCAGCGCCGCGTCTCGGGCCGTGGCGGCAGGGCGCGGCGATCGCAGGGCCCGCGGCGATCGGGGATGAGACGGCGCTCGATGCCCTCGACGCCCAGGCGGTGCCCCAGCTCGGAGAGCGTGCCGGGCAACTCGACCCCCAGCTCGGCCAGGTGCCGGCGGCACAGGGGTACGGGACGCCCCTGCACGGCGATCTGCGCGACGGCGCGCGCGCGGCCGTCCGCGCACGCCGCACAACGGCCCGTCTCGCTCCACCCTACGCCATGCCGTCGTTCTGGCCTGCTCATGGCGGACAATCTGCGCCGCGCCCCCGCGCGCGGGCCAAGTTTGCGGCAGGGGCGGGGCCGACGCAGCGCGCTGTCGGTCGCGGGCTGCCGGGGCGCCGCCAGCATGCTAGGCTGTGCGGCGACGGGCCCGCAGACCGAGCCAGCCGTGGCCTACGACCCCACGATCTAATCGCGTGGGAGAGGAGATCTCGCAACGCTGGATCCTGCGACCGCTCTTGCCGCGTTGGCTCACGGAGCGGGGGATAGTCGCCCTGGTCGGGGCCGACCAGTTCATCTACTATCAGCAGTTCGACCCGCACCAGCGCTTCGCTCCTGACATCTACGTGCTGCCGGGCGTGCCGCCCGAGACGCGGGTGCGGGCCTGGAAGACGTGGGAGACGGGCATCGTGCCGAGCTTCGCCTTGGAGATCGCCTCGGACGAGTGGGAGAAGGACTACGTCGAGGCGCCGCGGCGCTGCGCGGCGGCACGGATTGGCGAGCTGGTGGTCTTCGACCCGAGCTGGGGGGAGCGACCTGGAGGCGTGGGCGTGCGCTGGCAGCTCTTCCGGCAGCCCGAAAGAGGCGGCCTGCGGCGTATCGAGGCGACGAACGAGCCCGCGATCCGGTCGCGCGTTCTGGGCTGCTGGCTGCGGGTCGTCGGCGCGGGGAGCGCGACCCGGATCCGCATCGGCGTCGGTCCCCGCGGGGCTTCTCTCGTGGCGACGAGCGAGGAGGCGGAGCGTGCTGCCAGGCAAGCCGAGCGCGCCGCCAAGCAGGCGCAGGAGGCGGAGCGCGCCGCCAAGGAGCGAGCCCTGGCGCGCGTTTCCGAGCTCGAGGCCAAGCTCGCTGGGCTCACGTCCGGCGGCAAGGCACGCGGGAGCGGCGGCCGGTGAGCTGGGCGCTGGGCTCCGGCATCGAGCATGAGCCCCACCATCGTGGCAGAGCGAGGCGAGGTGCGCCTGGTGCTCGGGGGCTCCGGGGAGGGCCAGGCGGCCACGGCGGTGGCCGAGGTGCTGCTCGCACAGACGGTCTTCGGCCGTAGCGCCACCCAGGCAGTCTCCGATCTGCGCATCCATGCGCCGCCTACGGGCGGCCTGCGGGTCGAGCCGGAGGCGCCACCCGAGCTCGTCGAGGATCTGCGCCGGCGAGGGGAGCTGGTCTTCACCAGCCCGCCGAGCTACAGCGCAGTGGGGCTCATCGCGGCCCTTCGCATGCCCGACTCGGGCGTGCTTCTCATGGAGGCCGCGGCTGATCCCCGCCGGGACGGGAAGGCAGTAGTGGAGTGAACGAGCGGCAGCCACGAGGCTCGCGCCAGGCGCGGCGCGCGGCCGCCCAGGCGCGGCGCCGGGCACGCCGGGCCACGGCCCAGGCGCGGCGCCAGGCACGGCGGGCCGCGGCGCGGGCGCGCCGGAGCGAGCGGGCCAAGCAGCGCCGCACGCTCTGGGAGGACGCGCGCAACCTGCCCAACCTCCTCACCTTCCTGCGCATCTTGATGATTCCGGCGGTGCTCGTGCTGCTGGAGGCCGGCAGCCCCAAGCACTGCTTCGTCGCCGCGCTGGTCTACACCGCCGCCGCGATCACCGACTGGGTCGACGGCTGGCTGGCCCGCCGCCGGGGCCTGGTGAGCGTGCTCGGCAAGTTCCTCGATCCGCTGGCCGACAAGCTTCTCGTCGCGGCCACCCTGGTGTGGCTCGTGGCCATGGGGCGCATCGCGGCCTGGGTCGTGGCGCTGCTGCTCATCCGCGAGATCACCATCACCGCCCTGCGTTCCATCGCCTCGAGCGAGGGCCTGGTCATCGCCGCGGGACCGGGCGGCAAGCTCAAGACCGCCTTCCAGATGATCGGGCTCATTGGCCTGATCATCGGCTATCCCTACCGCATCGACCTAGGCCTGTACGACTTCGGCCTCGTCGACTTCGTCCACGTCGGGAGGCTGCTCGTCTACCTGTCGCTGTTCTTCTCGCTCACGAGCGCGGCGAGCTACTTGCACCTCTTCGTCGCGGCGATCGAGGCCAAGAACAAGGAGCGCTCCGTCGCGGCGCGGTGATGGCCGCGCCGGGCCCTTTCTGCTAGACGCTTCTGGCGTCATGTCTCCGAGCAAGTTACCATCGGTGGTCGCGCTGGCGGCGCTCGCGCTGGCGGCGCTGGCGCTAGGCGCAGTTCCGTCGGGTTGCAGCCTCCAGGCCGAGGGTGAGCGCTGCGATCGAAACGCCGGCGACGACGACTGCGAGTCCGGGCTGGTCTGCACCTCGCCCGAGCAGCTCGACCGCACCGACCTCGGCTCCGACGTCTGCGGCCC
>JACQWT010000300.1 GCA_016209145.1 Deltaproteobacteria bacterium
CACCGCTTGTTGCCCCTGCTGCGCTCGGCGACGCCGCTCAGCCGGCCGCGCCCGGCTCGCCGCCCACCGCATCCCCGAGCTCATCGGCCGCCGCGCACGTGGCTGCGCGCGCCAGCCACCGGTCGAGCGCCGCCGTGTCCCGACAGCGCAGGATCTGCGCGCGCAGCGACTCCCGCACGTCCAGGCGGCGCGCCGCCAGCACCGCGATCACGGCCTCAGCCCGACCCCTGGCCTCGCCCCTGGCCTCGCCCTCAGCCTCGCCTTCAGCGCGGCCCCTGGCCTCGCCCCTGGCCTCGCCCTCAGCCTCGCCTTCCGCTCGGCCCTCCTGGCGCGCCGCGGCGAGGTCCAACTGGTAGCAGACCGCGGCCTTCTCTCGCATCTCGGCGAGTTGCCTCGATACCGGGTCGGCCGAGAGCCGCTCGAGCAGGCTGTGGGCCTTGCCAATGGCCGGGTCGCTCATGATCGCCTCCGCGCGCTCTGCGGCGCTGCGCGCCTTGAGGTATTGTACCCAATGTCGAAGCGCGACGCTCGCCCCGTCGTCGGCACGCCGGCCGAGCTTGGGTAGCTCGACCAGGTGGACCTCGAGCAGATCGCACAGGGGCTGGAAGTCATGCCGCTCGAGGGCCTGAAAGACGGAGTGCAGCCGCTCGCCATCGAGCTCGCGGTAGCCGAGCAAGAAGATGACGATGGCGGGCTTGAGCTCAACGTAGTCCTGGCCGGGCCGGAGCTGGGAGGCAAGCATGCGGCTCCAGTAGTAGAGCGAGCGTTGGCGCATGCCGGGCCGGCGGTCGGCCTGCATCTCGACGTCCACGCCGCGCCCGTCCGCCAGCCTGACCCGGATGTCGAGCACGGCGCCGCGCTCGTCCCAGCCCTCGCGCGGCAGCTCCGGGTTGAGGACAGTGGCCTGGGCAATGGGCGTCGCGGGGCAGAGCACCGCCGAGAGCAGCGAGCACAGAGGCTGGTGCGCCTCGGGGCTGGCGAAGAGCATCTTGAAGACGATGTCGAGGGTGGGGTCGAGGAGCTCGTGGCGCGTGTCGTTCATACCCTGTCCATCGACACGAGCGGCGGTGCAGTTGCGTAGTTTCTCAAACTCCTACCTTCGATCGCCCCTGCTCAGTCCTGCCCCATCCGCGCCGCCAACTCGCCGCGCACCCGCGCCGTGGCCCAGCCGAGCCACGAGGCGTGCAGCAGCACCGCGGCGAGCACGGCAACGTGCTGCAAGGCAACGACGAGCGCGTAGCGGGTGGGATCCGGCCAGCCGATGGCGATGGCCAGGGCGCCGGCGAGCGCCAGCACCGCGAGCGCCAGCAGCTTGCGGCCGAGGAAGGCGGCGAGCGCCACAGCCGGGCGACCGCGCAGCGCGCCGATGCCCAGCCCGACCGCGCCGAACAACCCCCGATCGTGCTGCACCGCGGCCACGCGGGCCGCGTCCTGCACGATCGCGAGCGCCCAGCCGAGCCCAAGCCCGCCCAGCGCACCGCCCGCAACCACCAGATCGCGCGCCATCGGCCCGAGGTCGAGGGCGCCGGCCAGCAGGCGCGCGCAGAGCACGGCCACGAAGGCCGCCGCCGCCTGCGCCAGCAGCGTGAGCAGGAGCATGAGCGCCAGCGTGCCGAGCCGCCGGCCGGCCTGCCCGAGCACCTCGCGCGCCGGCGAGGGCGCGGCCGGTCCCCTGCCCAGCGCCGCGATGAGGGCCGCCAGCGGCAGCAGCCCGGCAAACGTCACGCACAGAGCGAGCGCGCCGGTCAGCCAACCGAGCCCCTCGGCCGTGGCATCGAGGCGGCGCATGGCCTCGGCGAGCAGCACCCCGCCGCGGTCCCAGAGCACGGCGTCGCCCCGCGGGTAGCCCGCGACGGTGGGGGCGACGCTGAGCGCCACGGGCAGGCCGAGCAGGAGCGAGGCCAGGCTCCGGTAGAGGAACATCGCCGCGAGCACGCCCGGCCCCGCAGGCAGGCCGAGCGGGAAGCGCGCCCGCGCGCTCATGGCCCCAGCAGCTCCATCAGGACGTTGGCCACGTATGCCGCGCCGGCCAGCACCCGCGGCGCGAGCGGCAACGGCTGCGCGGCGAGCGCGTTGTTCGCGAGATCCTCGTCAACGAGCACGCGATGATCCGGATCGACCACCGCGGCCGCCAGCGGAGCCTCGCCCGCGTAGGGGATCCGCAGGTGGTCGGCCTGGCCGTCCCAGCTCACGCGCCGCTCGCGCCCATCGGCGTCGCGCAGCGCCACATCCACGGGCAGGCGCAGCGTGCCGTAGCGCCGCACCAGGATCTCGCCCCGCCAGGGCGCCGTGCCCGGCGCCAGCCCGGCTTGCGCCTCGCTCGGCGGATCGCCGAACAAGCCCGCCGGAGCCGCGGCCGGCTCGCTCCAAAGCCGCTCGACGGCGTAGTCGGCCCAGCCGCCCTGCTCCAGTCCGAGCCGCAGCGCCTCGGCCGCCTCGTTGCCGGCGTGCTGGCGCACGGCCACGAACAGATCCTCAGGCCCAGGATGAGCGAAGCGCTGGCGCCGGGCGTAGTCGCCGAGCGCGGCCCGGATGCGCTCGCGGCCGAAGATCCGCTCCAGCGTCTCCAGCAGCGACGCCGTCCTGCCGTAGACGAGACGCACGTAGTCGCCGCCGCTCGGGAACTCCTCCGCCTGGCGGGCGACGACGTCACCGCCACGGGGGCCCAGCGCCCAGAGGCGGCGCGCGTCCGGGATGGCGAGCGCGAAGCCCAGGCCCCGGAAGAGGGAGGCCCGCGGGTACCAGCGCTCGAGCACCGCGCCTTCGGCGTAGCTGGCCAGCCCCTCGTCGAGCAGCGGCCAGCGGTGCTCGTCGGTGGCGACGAGGCCGTAGAACCACTGGTGCGCGAGCTCGTGCACCGTCACGAGCTCGGTCCCGCGCAGGCCAACGAGCGGCCAGTACCAGCTCCCGCCCGTGGCGATCAGCGTCGGGTACTCCATCCCGCCGGCCTCGGCCGCGTCCTCAGGCGGGTGGACCAGCGTCAGCGTCGGATACGGGTAGTCCCCGAACAGCTCGCCAAGATCGCGCAGGGCCCGCGCCGCGGCGTCGAGCTCGGTCGCGGCCTGCCCGTCGGCGCCTGGCGGATACAGGCAGCGCAGGCGCACGCCGCCCGGGCCGGCGCGACCGAGCTCGCGGAAGCCGTCCCAGGCGGCGAAGGCGAAGTCGTGCACGCTCGGGGCGGCGAAGCGGCGGCGCACCCGGCCCGCCCCGCGCTGCTCGGAGATCTGCTGCCCGGTCGCGCCCACGACGTAGCCGGCCGGCACGTCGATCTCCACGTCGTAGTCGCCGAAGTCGGCGTAGAACTCGGAGAGCGGGTGGAACGCGAAATGCGCCCAGCGGCCGTCCGGCTCGAGCCGCGCGAGCTTGGGAAACCACTGCGCGACCATGTGGAAGCTGCCGGCGTGACCGGTGCGCATCACGACCGAGGGCAGCTTCGCCGTCCACTCGACATCGAGGGTGAGCGAGCCTCCGGGCGCCACCGGCTCGCCCAGAGGGACCCGCACGTCGGTCTCGTCCTCCGGATCTCCGGGGCTGTGCCGCTCGACCCCGGGCCAGAGATCGCGGCCGTGCTCGCGCGCGAAAAGGCGCCGCACCCGGCAGTAGCCCCACTCGGTGGGCAGGCCCTCGCCGCGGAAGCCCGCCCCCGCGCCGGAGCGCAGAAAGAGGGAGCGGTCGTTCTTGAAGGCGTTGAGGTAGACGTGCAGGAAGAGCTCGCTCTGCGGCGTGCGCGAGCCGTTGCGCCAGCGGATGGTCCCCCGGCCTTCGAGCACGTGCGACGCGGGATCGAGCGAGGCGTGCAGTTCATAGGAGGCAACGGGAACGGCCGCCGCCGCGTGCGCCAGGGACGGCGCCAGCACCAGCGCCACGAGCGCCGGCGCGAGCGCGCTGCGACCGGCTGCCCCGCTCACCTGTCCTCAACGAGCTCGATCACCTGTTGGCGTCGCAGGTCTTCCAGGATGCGCAGCGCGTCGAGCTCACTCATGCCGGAGATCTTCAGCACCTCGCCCAGCGTCGCGGTGCCGGCGATGCGCGAGAGCAGGAAGCCCGCCCGGTGGTCGATGGACAGCCACTGCAGCTCCTCGATGCGCTTGCAGGCGCGCAGGCGCTGCTCCGGTCCGCCCAGGCGCGCCCGGAGCATCTGTCGCAGGCTGGCCTCGCAGCGGGTGACGGCCGCTCGGGCCTCGGCATCGCCGGGAAGCGCCTGCAGCCGCGCCTGGGCCAGCGCGAGAGCCCCGCTGAAGTCGTCCAGGGCCAACCGCTGCCCGATCGCGGCGACGCTCGGCACCGTCGCGCCGGACGGCGGCTCCCCCCCGGGCGGCTTTCGCGACGCTGCGCTCATTGCGGTCGTGGCCTACTTCGGGCGCGAGACGACGCCCTTGAACATGCGGTGGGTGCGCGCCAACGCTTCACTCTGCTCCCGCAGCGCGTTGAGATCGTGCCCGGCCATGGCCTGCCGCACCTGCTCCAGCACCCCGCGCGCCTTGTTGACGGCCTCGCGCCCGAAGTCGCTCGAGGCCACGATGCGCTCGACCTCCGGGAACATCTGCTCGACGTCTACCACCAGCTTCTCGGCCTCCTGCCGGGCGAGCTCCATCTCGTCGCTGGCCTTGCGCTCGACCATGAAGTGCTCGGCGCTCTGCACCATCTGCCGGACTTCCTCCTTGGTCAGGCCGCTCGATGCCGTCACCTGGATCGACTGCTGCTTGCCGGTCTCGGTGTCGCGGGCGCTGACGGCCACGATGCCGTCGCTGTCGATGGCGAAGGTGACCTCGATCTCGAGCTGCCCCTTGGGCGCCGGCCGCAGGCCGGTCAGCATGAACTCGCCCAGGACCTGATCCTCGCTCGTCTGCCCATGCCCCTGCATCACCAGGATGCGCACCGCGGTCTGGTTGTCGCGGCTGGTCGTGAAGATCTTCTTCTGGCTGGTCGGGACCGTGGTGTTCTGCGCGATGAGCTCCTCGAGCTTGCGGTCGCTTGTCATGATCCCCAGGGGGTGGGGAGTGACATCGAGCAGGATGAGCTCCTCCTCCTCGTCCACGAGGGCCACGCCCTGGATCGCGGCGCCGACGGCCACGGCCTCGTCCGGGTGCACGCCCTGGCACGGCTCGCGCCCGAAGAGCTCCGCCGCCGCCCGCTTGACCATCGGCATGCGGGTCATGCCGCCCACGAGCACGACCTCGTCGACGTCGCGCGGCTCGAGCTCCGCCTCCCGGAGGCAGCCGCGGCAGATCTCGACGCACCGATCGACGAGGTGGCGGCAAGCACCCTCGATCTCCTCGCGGCGCAGGGGGCGCTGCAAGTGCAGAGCCTCGCTCGAACGGCCCACCGAGATCAAGAACGGCAGGTTGATCTCCGTCTCCGTCGCCGTGGACAGCTCGCACTTGGCCTTCTCCGCGGCGTCCTTGAGCCGTTGCAGGGCCATGCGGTCGGAGCGCAGGTCGACGTTGTGCTCGCGGCGGAACCCGGCCTCGATGAGGTCGATGATCAGCGCGTCGAAGTCCTCGCCGCCGAGGAACGTGTCGCCCGCCGTGGCCACGACCTTGAACACGCCGCCCGCGCCGATCTCGAGGATGGAGCCGGCGTCCTTGGTGGCCTGGCGCTGGCTGTCGTTGAAGTAGGCGGGCACGGTGATGACCGCCTTGTTGGTGTCGGCGCCGTACTCCTCGGCCACGATGCGCATCTCCTGCAGGACCATCGCGCTCACCTCCTGCACGGAGTAGAGGTTGTCGCGCAGCCGGATGCGCACGTCGGCGTGCGGTCCCTCGACGATCTCGTAGGAGCACATCTCCCGCGAGATCTCGACCTGCTCGGAGCCCCACTTGCGGCCGATCAGGCGCTTGGCGCTGTAGACCGTGTTCTCCGCGTTGGTGATGGCCTGCCGCTTGGCGATGTGGCCCACGAGGCGCTTGCCCGCCTCGGTCATGGCAACCATCGAGGGCGTCGTCTTGTAGCCGCCGCGGTTGGGGATCACCACGGGCGCGCCGTTCTCCATGACCGACACGCAGGAGTTCGTCGTGCCGAGATCGATGCCGATGACCTGCACCATTGCCCTCTGCCGCGTTCGTGGTGTCCCGCCCCGGGCGCCCGCCTGCCGGGCTGCCAGGGCCAAGCCGGATGTTAGACGCTACCCTGGGCGGATGCCAAGTGGCGTTGCAGCATGGCGGGCTTACTCGCCCGCGACCAGTCGCTCCATCTCGGCCACGATCTCGACGAGCTCCGGGTCGTCGGGAGCGATGGCCAGCGCGAGGTGGTAGGCCGTGGCCGCCCCCTCGTAGTCGCCGTCGTCGAAGGCCCGCTGCCCCATGTTCACGAAGTGCTGGCACTGGCGCCGCAGCGCCACCGCCCGCACGCGCTTCTGGCGCTGGCGCAGCCCCTCCAGTGCGCCGCGGGCTGCCTGGCGTGCCGCCTGCTCCGGCCCGCCGCCGCCGGCGCCCGGTCGGGCGAAGGCCCCCGGCGGCCCGCCCCCCGGCCGGCGGCCAAGCTTGGCGGCGAGCGCCTGCCGGCGGCGGGTTTGCGCCTGGGCAAGCCGGGCCGGATCGATCTCCACCCGGCGCCGCGGCCGAGCCGGCTCCCGAACGGCGGCCGCGCGCCCAGGCGCGGGCGCGCGGATGGCTTCCGCGCGCGCCGGCGCCTCGCCCCGAAGCTCGTCGGCCGGCCGGATCTCGCCGCGGCGGCCGCCGGCTTGCTCGCGGCCGGTGCCGCGCCCGGCCGGCCCCTGCGGGGGCGGGCCGGCACCCGGCGCCGCCACGGGCTCCGTGCCCTTCCCGGCCTCGCCTGCCCGCCGCCGCTCGGCCCGGAGCTTCTCGTAGGCGTCGGTCATCCGGCCGAAGATGGCCTCGATCTTCGCCTTGTACGGCCCGAGGTTCTTGCGGAAGTACTTGTCGGGATGGAAGTCGGGCGCGAGCGCGTAGTACGCCTTGCGGATCTCGCCCAGGCTGGCCGACGGCGCGACGTGCAGCAACTCGGCGTCGGACAGGGCCTCGAGCCGGGGAAAGAGCTCGTCCACGCGCGCCCGCATCTGTGCGCCCATGGCGATCTCGTCGGCCGGCCGGATCTGCCCGCCCTCGGTGGCGTCCGCGATCTCGCCCCGCCCCTCGTACTTGACGAGCCCCAGCCGCTCCAGGCGCTCCAGCGCCGCCGCGGTCTGCGCGGACGACATGCCGGCGACGAAGGCGATCTCGTCCTCGTCGAGGCGGCTGTCGATCAGCGAGAAGATCTGATCCTCGTCGGGCGTGAGCTCGCGCTCGCCCGGGGAATCGGCGAGACGGGTGGGGACTCGGGCCATGGGAGCTGCCGCCGGGAAACTACCATATCGAGCTGAGCCGTACAGCACGCCCGTGGCTGGGGGGTGCCTACCCGTTCCGGGCATAGGCGCCAGGCGGTTTGGCTCCGAGTGCTTGGCCGGCCGCTCCCGCTCCCGCTCCCGATTCTCCGGATCCCGGCTGGGACTCGGCGAGCGTTGCCGGAACCGCTTCCGCCCGTGCGGCCCGGGTCTGGCGCCATCAACGTCTTCGAACAGCGAAAGACCGGCCCAGCGGGCGCCGAGGTTGTCATCGGCGCTTGGCGTGGGCGCTGCCGCTCCGGGAACGGGAGCGGGATCGGGAGCGGGAGCGTGCAGATCGCGGAGCAGACGAGCAAGTCGCCGGGATTGCCTCGCCTAACGCCTATGCCCGTTCCGGGGATCGCGCCCGAGAGTCCATGCCGAGTCGTCTCGTCTTCTATGGAGCTCGAACCGCAGCGTGCGACCGCTGGGGTCGCCAGGAAGCCGGAGCCCAACCGGGCAAAGACGCATGCGGCGGTCAACCCGGCTCGCAAATCGCTCGACTCTCTGAGACGCCATGGGCCAGCTCTACCCGTGCAATCTCCGCAAGTTGCACCTCCCGCGTCACGAACCGGTGTGAACTCTGGCGCCCTGGAGCGTCGGCGCAGGCGTTGGCCTGCACGAGGCTGGCTCGCACGCTTCGGCGCCGAAGCGCACGAGGGGTTCGACGGCGGCGATGGCGGTGTGCGTGGTGCGCTGCCTGGCACGCAGCGTACGCGCCCAGGATCGAGGGAGAGGCCCAGGGTACGCGGCGCGCCCGGGCCAAGGGCCTGTGCTAGCGCGGCGATCGCCGGAGGTCGGCACCCGGATGCACCAAAAGCGGGCGTTCGCATGGCGACCTGGGCGAGGTCGGCATCCCGATGCACCAGAAGCGGGCGTTCGCATGGCGACCTCCGCGCCCCTCGACCCCAATACGGGTAGGCACCGGTGGCTGGGCCAGCCGCAGTGCGGCAGCGCAGTCGGGAGGCAGCGGTCGCGATGCGTGGCAGCGTGGACGGCGACGGGGCGGGCGGGCACGAGTCCCGCGAGCGACCGCGCGGTGCCGTGGCCAGTCAGATCTGGCGCGGGCGGGGGCCGCGATGCGGGCCAGCGGGCCTACTTGGCCGGCACCGCGTCCGCGCAGCAGCGGAAGCCGACTGCTGCATGCGTCTCGTACGCAGCGCCGGTCCCATAGCCGCCGGTGCAGCTCAGGTTGTCTACGTAGCTGGGGTAGTCGTAGTAGGCGCTGCTACCCACGGTCGCGGCGCCTATCTTCGACACGCCAGGCGTCTTGTCGCAGAGGTTCTGCCACTCCTCAACGCTACCGCTCAGGTCGTGGATGGCGTCGTAGGGCGGCTTGGTCCCGTGGCACTCGCCGCTCGGCGGGTCGGTCAGTGCATCGAGGCTCTTGCCGTGGGCCTTGACCCAGGGGCTGTCGATGCAGCGGCCTGGCTCGTACTGGTCGCCGTAGGGGTACTTGGTTGCGCCCCCCTGGGTGCACGCGGCCACGAACTCGATCTCGACCGACTTCGCTACCGGGCTGAACGCCTTACCCTCGTCGTAGCCCTCGTAGGCCACGTAGATCCGGCCCCACTTGGCCGGCCCGCCCACCCGGCCGCAGAGCCGCTTGCCTGCCCACTCGCAGTAGGCGAGCGCGTCGCAGAAGTCCACGCAAGTCACGGGCCAATCGGCCGGCACGCCCTCCCAGCTCTTGTGCTCGCAGTACGCAATCACCCCCTCGGGCAGCTCGTTCTCCGGCCCGACCGTGAACAGAAACGGCGTGAACGAGTCGTTCCAGAAGCACTCGGCTGGCTGCCCGCCGAGGTCTCCGGCCTTGGCCGCCACGAACGCGTCGTACTCGCCCCGCGTGGTCTCGCGCGCGTCCATGCAGAAGCTTCCAACACCAGCAGCCGGCACCTGCACGAGCTTGGGCCCGGGCAGGTCCGTCGGGCAGACGAGCACCGAGCCTGCCGGGGCCATGGCGTCGGGCAGCGAAGCGCCCGAGGCCGGCTCTTCCTCGATGCTCGGGGCGGGCTTGCTGCACCCGATGGCTGCGGCGGCCAGCAGCACGAGAAGCACGGGGACTTGCTTGCTCTCGGCGTATCGCATGATCTTTCTCCCTAGAGCACCACGGCGGTCTCGCCGCCGATGGAGCGCGATTGCTTGCTCCCGTAGTCGGTCTCAGACTCGATCCAGTCGATGATCATGGGCTCCGGGTCCACGACCAGGATGTCGGGCTTGCCGTCGCCAGTCATGTCCCGCACGCCGAACAGGCGCCGGCGCACGCTGTACGAGCTCCAGGACACGTTGCGGTTCGTCCCGTTGCAGGCGGTGGAAAGCGAGTTGCGCATGTAGACCGTGCCCGGGCCGTTGTAGGAGTAGGCGCGAAAGAGCGCCATCTCGGTCCGGTTGTCCGCGTTGCGGTCGATGTTGGCAATGGGCTGGTCGATGGAACCGTTGCCGTACTGGCAGCTCAGCACCGTGCTTGACTCGATGGGCGTCCAGAGGATGTTCCACGTTCCATCATCCGGGAAGAAGACCGCGAAGGAGCGCCGGGGAACCCACCAGCGGCAGTAGCGCGGCGCGTAGATGCCGGCGAGCGGCATGCCGCCCGAGCGGTCCCGGGACGTGCCCCCGTCAGCCTTCGGGATGAAGTCGTCGTCGAAGTAGCGCGTGATCGAGCCGTTCCAGTTGTTCTCGGAGGGAAGCAAGGTGAACTTGGCCAGGGCCGGCTCGTAGACCGCAAGGTCGCCGAGCGAGTCGCAGTCGTAGAGGCCGCCCAGCGGAACGACGCCGGCGTTTGCGGTGCCGATGCTGCGCTGCATGTTCATCGACCCGGACAGGTTGCGGAAGTGCCAGGTGCCCCCGCTGGGCCGGTAGACCGAGAGCTCGTCGCCCGCCGCCCCGTCGAGCTCGAGGCCGGGCTGGGGGATGTCGCCGCGCCGTCCGTACTGGAGGTACTGGGGGCTCGTGCACGGCGCCTCCGGCACGCTGTTCGTCGGGCACCAGCGCCAGTAGGCGTCGACGTTGTACTGGTCGTTGCGGTTGAGACCGCCGCCCGGCTGGAACACGGCCACGTCGGTACGGCCGTCGCCGTTGTAGTCGGCCGGAACGGGGATGTCGCCGAGCCCGCCAAGCCCGACCCAGAGGTACTTGCCGCCGTCCTGGCTGAACCCCTCGTGGCTTAGCAGCACGAAGAAGTAGCCCGTGCCGCCCATCGAGGTCGGCGGATACCAGACGCCGATGTCGCGCCGGCCGTCGCCGTCGAAGTCGAGCTTGTCGGCCGGCTCGCGCAGGTTCCAGTTGCCGAGGAAGGGCCGGTCGCCGCTCAGGTAGTACGGGCCGTACGCCTGGTTGATGTTCCTCAGAATGATGGTCTTCTCCTTGTCCCGGATCGGGACGTCCCAGCGCAGGTACTTGCGGCCGACCTCTATCTGCGAGCCGCTGATGCTGTACGTGTCGGTCGTCTTGTGGCCGCGGTAGCTCATCACGTTGATGCCGTTGCGCGGGGGAGAGGCGAACGCGAACGACATGCCCTTCAAGGCCGGATCGGGCGGGACTTTGTTCTCCCAGTAGGACGGGGGCGGGTTCTCGCCGACGTGGCACTCGAGCAGGCCGGCGTCCGCGGGGTAGGCGTCGTGGCAACTGTCGGTCTCCCAAGGGTGCACGGCGCAAGGGTCCCTCGTGTTGGTGGGGTGGAGATCCAGTGTGGGCATAACTTGATCGTGCGACTGTAATGATAATGACGAGCGACGTGCTTTCGGGTTGCGCAAGATCATTGCGTGTTGCATGAGAAGGGACCATGAGCAAGCCGGACGACTTGAAGCAGGC
>JACQWT010000301.1:0-13558 GCA_016209145.1 Deltaproteobacteria bacterium
CACGTCAACGAGGTGGCCGTGGCGGTGTAGAGACAATCCGCGGATCCGCCCCACGCTTTTTCGCTAGGTTACGAGACGATTCGGGAAACATGGGCTAGCAAGTGCGTCTGGGGAGGATGTTTGGCTACGTGGCTTTCGGCGGACCCGGTCTCGAGGCAACTCGCCGAGATGCGGGAGAAGGCCGCGGTCTTCTACCAGTTGGATCTCGCCGCGGCGCGCCAGGAGGGCCGAGCGGAAGGCGAAGCGGAAGGCGAGGCCAGGGGCTGCGTTGAGGCCGTGATCGCGGTGCCGGCAGCGCGCCGCCTGGACGTGCCGGAGTCGCTGCGCGCGCAGATCCGCAGATCCTGAGCTGTCGTGACACGGCGGCGCTCGACCGGTGGCTGGCGCGCGCGGCCACGTGCGCGGCGGCCGATGAGCCCGGGGACGCGGTGGGCGGCGAGCCGGGCGCGGCCGGCTGAGCTGCGTCGCCGCTGAATCCGGCAGGACCCCGGCAAGGACGCGGGGACCAGACTTGGGGCTCCAGGGAAGCCGAAGTACTCGGTTCCCGTGGCCCGCAGTCTTTGGCCTGGGGCCGGCCAAGGACGTTGTCCGAGGCCCTGGCCACCGGGGATTTGTTCGCGACAAGATGATGAGCAATTCGTCGGCGGCCTGCCCCGTCACGGCCTCCTTGCCTTGCCCCAGTCGCCATCGAATTGCTCATCATGTCGGGCCGAACAAGTTGGCGTTGCCTTGCACTGCGCGGCGACTTTGTCCGTCGTCTTGCTCAACCCGGCCTTGCGCGTCGCCAAGGCCAGCAACTCGTCGTAGTCGCAGAGGAGCGCGTACAAGGTCAGTCTCGGAGTCGAGCCGTTGGCCGCGGGAGCGGGGTTGTCCATCGCCACAACTCCACCCTGGCCGTGCTCGGCTGCGGGTATGCGACCCGTCGCCGCGATTGTGGCGCTGACGCTTCCCGCCCGGATCGGACGCGCGGCGGCAGGGCACGGGAACAGCGGGTTCGGGCGCAGGGCGGCTCCCTCGCGTGGGGCGCGGCAATCGCCGGAGGTCGGCCCCCGGATGCACCAAAAGCGGGCGTTGGCATGGCGACCTGGGCGAGGTCGGTCCCCGGATGCACCAGAAGCGTGCGTTCGCACGCCGACCTCCGGGCTGCGCAGCACCGCGCGCTCCTGGTCGAGCTGCGGCTCAGCCCCGGTTGGCGGCCGTGCCGCAACTCTATGTGCTCGCCGGCGTGCTGCCGCAGGTCCCGGCCCACTTTGCGGGCAAGGCCACGCCGCTTGCCAGTGCGCCCTTCGGCCGCGCGAGCGGCTACGGCATCACCGGCTGGATCTGCTACCAGTGGTTCATCTACCGCGACGCATCGGGCTTCCGCACGAGCGTGTACAAGAGCGGCACGATGTCGGGGAAGTAGCGAGCGCCGACGCCCGGGACCGGGCCCGGGTCAACCGAGCCTGGTCCACACCAGCCCCTCGACCTGCTCGAAGTGTCGATCGAAGGTGAGCAGCTCAGCCCCGCCTTCCAGGGCGTGGGCCGCGATCCAGATGTCGTTCGTTGGGATGGGCGTGCCGCGGCGGCGCAGGCTCGCCGCGATGCGCCCGAAGCGCTCCGCCGTCGTCAGCGTGACCGGCAGCAAGCTCACGTGGCGGCGCTCGAGGAAGATCTCCAGGTCGCGGCGGTTCTGCTCGTAGCGCGTGCCGGATCTGAAGCCGTGCAGCAGCTCGCCCGCCACGATGGCGGAGAACAGGATGCGCCCCGAGCGCCGCACGATGTCGGCCACCGCGGCGTGCCCGCGCTTGAGCTCGGAGTAGGCCGTCGTGTCGAGCAGGATCTTCAACGCCAGAGATCCTCGTCGATCGCGTCGAACACGCGCACCGCCTCGCGGACCGCGCGCGTCTCGGCGTCGTCCCACGTGCCGATCAGGTCGTCGAGGCTGTCGCCGACCACATCGGCTCGATCGCTCTCGACGCCGATGCCTGCGCCCTGCCGCAGCAGGCGCAGCACGGCCTTGTTGAGGGAGATGCGTTCCCGGCGCGCGACCTCCCGGATGCGTCGCTCGATATCCTCGTCGAAGCCGCGAATGGTGAGCTGGTGCACGGCAGCCTCCGGCGTGTGACTCACAAGGCGAGTCATAATGAATCATGTCATGAGTCGCCGCAGGCGACAAGGCGGCTGTTTCACCCTATCCATCGCCACAACTCCACCCTGGCCGTGCTCGGCTGCGGGTACGCGACCCGTCGCCGCGATCGTGGCGCTGACGCTGGCAGCCCGGACCGAACACGGCGTTGGGCGCAGGATGCTGCTCGGCACATCGCAGGACGAAGTTGTGGCGAGCGACAGGTGGACGGCGGCGACCGATTCGGGCAGCATCCGCGCTCCGCGTCGCGCGGCGTGCCCGGTAGGCCCGCGCGCAGGCCAAGTTTGCGCAGCACGACGGCGCGGGTTCGAGGTCACGGAGGCATGGCAGTGGCAACACAGGGCAGCGCGGCCTTGGCCGCACGTGGGGACAGCAGCGCCGAGCGGCTGCCGGATCTCGCCCCGGGCTACCTCCGGGTGCGGTTCGAGGATGGCGCCGCCACGCTCACCGCCACCGGCGTCCTCGAGCTTGCCGCGCCCCACGGCCGGCTGCGGCTGCTGGCCGGCCGCGGGCTCGACGTGCAGGCCGGCCGCACGCTCCGTCTGCACGCCGCCCGTCGCATCGACCTGGCCGTGGGCGACGCCGACGCGCCGCGGGTCCAGTTGCGGATCGATCCGCGTGCCCTGCAACTCGTCGCCCCCCGCGCGGCGCTGCGCGCCACGCGCTGCGCGCTCGCGGTCGAACGGCTGGACACTACCGCCCGTGCGCTGAGCCTCTTCGCGCGCCGGCTACGGCTCGAGGTGAGCGAGCTAGAGCGCAGCGCGCGGCGCCTGGTCGTGCGGGCGGGCGATGCCGTGCGTACCGTTGAGCAGCAGATCGAGAGCGCGGTAGGCCGTTGCCGCACGCTGGTCCGCGAGGACTACGCCCTGCGGGCCGAGCGCATCCACACGAGCAGCCGCGAGCAGATCCGCATCGACGGCAAGCAGGTCCTGGTGGGCTGATGGGCATTCGCAGTCGCGCCGAGCTCGAAGCCGCCCTGGCCCTGAGACGCCCGCTGGCGGGCGAGGTCTTCGAGGATCTCGACCTCGACGGCATGCGCCTGGAGCAGGCCCAGCTTTCCGGGACGGTGTGGCGGCGCTGCACCGCCCGGGGCGCCACCCTTGTCCAGTGCAACCTGCAGCAGGCGCGCTTCGAGCAGGTCGATCTCGGCCAGGCCCGGCTCGAAGGGTGCGTCGCCGTGGGCCTGGATGCCACGGTCGCCGCCGGGGCCCCGCCCAGCTCTCTGGCGGGGGCGGTGCTCGCCGACACGGTTCTGAGCCAGGCCCGGCTCGACGGCGCCGTGCTCGACGGGGCCAAGATCGAGAGCTGCCTGCTCCTGGGCGCCTCGTTGGCGCGCTGCAGCCTGATGGGCGCCGAGCTGCGCTCCACGATGGCCGTCGAGACGAGCTTCCGCGACGCGGATCTGAGCCGGGCGGTAGTCGCCGAGTCGGCGCTGGCGCAGGCCGACCTGAGCGGGGCGAGGCTCGACGGCGCCACGCTCGTCGACCTGGAGCTGAGCGAGACCAAGATGGACGGGGTCAGCCTGGCCGGCGCCGTGCTGCGGCAGACGACCCTGCCGGGCTTCGACTTCCGCGGCCGCGAGCCGCCGGCCGACCTCAGCGAGGCGAGCCTGGCCGGCGCGCGCCTGGAGGGTCTCGATCTGCGCCGCACGCCGCTGCGGCGGGCCAAGCTGCCGGGCGCGGTGCTCAGCGGCGCCGATCTGAGCGGCACGGACGCCACCGCGGCCGACCTGAGCGGCGCCAGCCTGGAGGACTGCCGGCTCGAGGCTACCGTGCTGGCCGACGCCACGCTCGATCGCTGCCAGCTCGCGCGAGCGGTGCTGCGCGGCGCCGACCTGCGCCGCGCGAGCCTGCAGCACAGCAACCTCGCCGGCGCGGTGCTCGACGGCGCCCAGCTCGCCGGCGCGCAGTGGCGCGACGCCGATTTGCGCAGCGCCAGCTTCGACAGCCCGAGCCTGGGTGGCGGCAGCTTCGCCGGCGCGCGCTTCGGCGCGGCCGATCTGTCCGGGCTCGACCTGAGCGGCGCCGACCTGAGCGAGTGCCAGCTCGCCGGCGCCCGGCTTGCCGGCTGCACGCTCGACCGGGTGAGCTTCCGGCAGGCGGATCTGAGCCAGTGCGACCTCAGCGGTGCGCGCTGCGCGGGCACCGATCTCACCCTCACCGATTTGCGCGGCGCCGTGCTGGCCAACACCGATCTGAGCGGCGCCACGGTGCACGGCTGCCGGCTCGAGGGCGCCGACCTGCGCGGCGCACGGCTCCGCCGGCCCTACCTCGCCGGCGCCGACCTGACCGGCACGCGGCTGCGCGGGGCAAGCGTCGAGCAGGGCATCTTCAGCGAGGCGCGGGCCGAGGGCATCGACCTGTCCGGCTGCAGCCTGCGCCAGTGCACCTGGATCGACGCCAACCTGGACGGGGCCAGCCTGGGCGACGTCGATGTCAGCGGCTCGATCTTCCAGGGCGCCTCGCTGCGCGGCGCCAAGCTGCAGCGGCTGCGCGCCGCCGGCTGCCACTTCGAGCGGGCCTGCCTGGACGAGGCCGACCTGCGGGGCAGCCTGCTCGACAACGCCAGCTTCGCGGGCGCTCGGGTGCGCCGCGCTCGGCTCGACCGCTGCCGGCTCGATGCGGCGGTCATGACCGGCGCGGACCTGAGCGGCAGCAGCCTGTCCGAGGCCCACCTGCAGCACGCCGACCTGTCGCACGCGGTGCTCCTCGGCGCCAACCTGAGCGGCGCGCGGCTGGTCTGGGCCAACGTCCACCGGGCGCGCCTCGAGGGCGCCGACTTGAGCGGCGCGGACACCAGCCACCTGCGCCAGACCGATGCGCTGCGCGCCAGGGCCGAGGACTTCGACCCGCTCGCCTGAGCACCCCACAGGGAGAACCGATCGTGACACTGCACGTTGAGCTCATCTCCGGTGCCTTTCTCACCGACGCCGCTGCCGGCCCGCAAATTGAGGTGCGCGGCCTCGATGGGCGCGAGGCCGTGGGCGAGCTGTACGAGTTCCGGCTGCTGCTGCAGCGCGACGCCCCCTTCGCCATGCCCGAGCTCGATCGGCTGCTGGCCGAGCCCTGCGCCTTGCGCTTGTGGGACAGCGAGGCCGGCGCCGTCGAGCCGGACAGCTTCATCCAGGGGATCCTGCGGCGCGTCGATCGCCTCGATGCCGGCGGCCGCGCCGGCGCGTTCTACTACGCCGAGCTCGTTCCCCGGGCCTGGCTGCTGGAGACCAACCGGGGCAGCCGCGCTTTCATGGACCAGAGGCTCGCGGATATCGCCCGCGCCCTGCTCGGCGGCTGCGGGCTCGTCGACGGCACCGACTACGCCATCCGACTGAGCGCCGGCCACCAGCGCAAGCTCGAGTACTGCGTGCAGTTCGAGGAGACCGACTGGACCTTCCTCCAGCGCCGGCTGGAGCACGAGGGCTACGCCTACTGGTTCGAGCAGGGCGACGGCGGCGAGCGGCTGGTCATCGCCGATCACGTCGGCGCCTCGGCCAGCTTCGAGCCGCCCATCGAGGCGAGCTACGGTCTGAGCAACCTGGCCACCGGCAGCGGCTACGCCCGGCAGGTGCTCTACGACTGGACGCGCAGCCACCGCCGCACCCACCGGCGGGTGGCGCTCATCGACTACGACAGCGGCCAGCGCCGGGGCAAGGCAACCGCCGCCGCCGCCCGCTGGCTCATGCGCCAGGCCGAGGTGGCCCCGGTGGGCTCGGCCGGCGCGGGCTTCCCGTTCGGCGCCTTCGGCAGCCTGGTCGAGCTCGGCGACTACACTGGCTACGCGACCAGCGACGGCGACGACGGCGCGGGCGCCTACCTCGCCCGGGTGCGGGCCGAGCAGGTGTCGAGCGAGCGCGTGGTCTACGGCGCCTGCACGCAGTCGCGACGGCTGCACGCCGGCTCCGTGTTCGTGCTGCGCGGCTCCACCCTGGCCGCGGGCCATCCCGACGAGAACTACGAGGCGGACGAGGACAACGATCGGAAGTACTTCGTCACGGCCGTGCAGCATCGCTACGGCGTGCCCGTGCGTTGCTCGTCCTCGGCCTTCGAGGCGACGAGCTCGCACTACTTGCTGGAGCTGACCGCGGTGCGTGCCGATCTGCCCTACCGGCCGCCGCGCCGCACGCCCTGGCCGCGCATCGACGGAGTGCTCGGCGCCGTGGTCGTGGGCGAGCGGGGCGATGGCACCGACGCCCAGCAGAAGTACCCGCACATCGACGAGCACGGCCGCTACAAGGTGCGGCTGCCCTTCGCCGTGCACGGCGGCAGCCACGTCTGGGTGCGCATGGCCGAAACCATGACCGGCCAGAGCTACGGCACGCACCTGCCGCTGCATCCCGGCGCCGAGGTGCTGCTGGCGCACATCGCCGGCAACCCCGACCGGCCGGTCATCGTGGGCGCCCTGCCCAACGGATCGATGCCCACGCCGGTGGCTCAGGCCGACGCCCCGCGGAGCCGCATCCGCTCGGCCGGCCAGGTGACCATCGAGATCGACGACTCCTCGCCGCAGTAAAGGAGAGCACGCCATGCAGCTCGCCAGGTGCCCGCAAGAGGTTCGCAACACCGTCGCCGAGCTCGAGCCCACGCTCGGCCCCGTGACCGTCGGTCAGCAGCCGAGCACACCGACCCGGCTGACCATGAGTACGCCGAGCGAGAACACCGTGCTCAGCCTGGGTGCCAAGAAGAGCGCCGAGATCGAGGCCGGCCTGACCGGGCGCACGGACAACCACGCGCACACCTGGGTCTCGGCCGCGGGCAAGCAGACCCTCGAGGTGCTGGGCGACCCGACCAAGCTCGACCCGCACGGCGCCGACGACCCCTGGCCGAAGGCCTTCCGCGACAAGGTCCGCTCCGACACCGCCGCCGCGGCCACCGGTCACGGCGTCTACACCACCGGCGCGGCCTACCACTACGCCGACGGCGACTGCCGCTTCGTCTCGGCCAGCGGCAACGCGCTGGTGCGCGCGCGCGGCGAGAGCGCCGGCTGGGCGGCGCTGCACGCCGACCACGGCGCTGCCCTGGTCATGGCCAACGACTACGTGCACATCGGCAGCCGCAAGGGGGTGACCATCGGCACCAGCGCCATCATCGACATGCCTGCCGCGGGCGACAAGCTGCACTACTCGGGGAGCGTCGCCGATCCGACCTTGTCGTGGACCTACGTCGGGGCGATCGACAAGACGGCCGGCATTCTGGCCACCATCGGCATGGGCGTGTTCGGACTTGTCTCGAAGATCGTCCAGTACTGGACCTTCAAGTTCGAGCCGGCGACGGAGCTGCCCGCCTGGATACCCAAGCGGGACTCGAAGCTCACCAAGGTGGGCGTGGGTCTGGGCCTTGTCGGCTTGGCCACCTCGATCGCCTCGGGGGTGGTCGGGGCGGCGGCCAGCCAGAGCGTCAACGTGGTGGCCGACAACTGCGTGTCCCTGTTCGGCGGCCACAGCGCCTCGGCCTGGGGTCTGGTGACCGCCTCGCTCGGCTCGGGCCTCGCCACGACCGTCTCCGGCCTGCTCACCAGCCTCTCGGGCATGCTCAACGCCTCGATCGACTCGGGCCTGAACACCAGCGTGGGCGGCGCGACCGACGTGGACATCAAGGCCCTCTGGGGCAAGGCCACGATGCGCGGCGGGCTGCGCGGCGTGGAGATCTCCTCGCCCAAGGCCCACCTCGCGCTCGCCGCGTCCAAGAGGGTCGAGCTCAAGTCGACGCTGGACAAGGTCTTCGTGGTCGGCTCGACCGGGGCGCTGGTCGCGGCGGGCGCGGTCGGCCCTGGCTTCGGGGTTGAGGTCCGGCCGGCCTGCGTGAAGATCGGCATGATCCCGTCGGTTGCGCCCTACGGTGCCGCCATGGTGGCGAAGCTGCCCACGTCCATCACGGTGGCGCCCCAGGGGCTGGCGCTGGCGTTCGGAGCCGCCGTCGTCGAGGTCAACGCCATGGGCCACAACGTGAAGGGGCCCATGGTGATGATCAAGGCCGACGGCGTCACCAAGGTGGGCGGCTCCATGCTGATGCTGGGGTCGTGATGGCGACGAGCAAGCCCCAGGAGCGGCTGCGCGTGGCTGACGCCCCGCCGGGGCGCAGCCACGGCCAGCCGGCGCTGGTACACCGCGGTCCGCTCGTGCCCTTCACCCGCTGGTGGCGGCTGGCCCCGCCGCAGGACGATCCGGCGCGGAGCGTGGTCTACGGCTCGGACTTCGCCCTGCTCAAGCGCCGCGCCGACGTCACGCTGCGCGGCTCGGCCCACGCCCCGGGCGGCCGCGCCGAGCGCATGCTGGTCCGCTTTCGCTTCGGCCACCGCGACAACCGCTTCGACCGGCAGCTCGCGGTGCTGGGCGAGCGCATCTGGCGCAGTGCCGGCGTCGGGCTGTCGCCCTCCGAGCCGCAGCCCTTCGCCCGCCTGCCCCTGGTCTACGATCGCGCCTTCGGCGGGCCCGGCCACCGCGGCAACCCGTGCGGCGTGGGCGCGTCCGGCCGCGGGCCGCACATCGGCGACCCGCTGCCCAACGTGGAGGATCCCGAGCGGCTCATCGTCTCGCCGGGCGACCGGCCCGAGCCCGCGGGCTTTGCCCCGCTGGGCGGGCTGTGGCCGCTGCGCTGGGCGAAGATCGGCAGCTACGGGCCCCGCTACCTCCCCGAGCGCTGGCCCTTTTTCCCCGGGGACTTCGACCTCGACTACTTCCAGCACGCTCCGGCCGGGCAGCAACTCGATCTGCTGCGCGGCGACGAGCCCTTCGAGCTCGGCGGGCTGCACCCGGAGCACGGCGTGCTCCGCGGCAGCCTGCCCGGCTTGCGCGTGCGCTGCTTCGCCCAGACGACCGAGCCGGCCGGCGGCCTGTTCTTCGAGGTCCCGCTCGGGCTCGACACCGTGCACTTCGATCTGGAAGAGGGCAAGCTCACGCTGCTCTGGCGCGGGCTGCTCGAGGTGAGCGGCGAGGAGGCGCTGGAGCTGGGCGCGCTGTTCTTCCTGCACGAGCCGCTGGCCGAGGCGCCCCTGGGCCTCGAGGCCGCGCACCAGCGCTACCGCGCCGCGCTCGGTGCCGAGCAGCCGGTCGCCGACCACCCCGAGGGCGAGCCCGAGCCCGCCAACCGGGCCGGGCCGGCTGGCCCGGAGGAAGACCTCGACGCGCAGGCTGAGGCCAGGCGGCAGGAGATCCTGGCCGACGTGGCGGCCCTGGGCCTGCCCATGAGCCTGGAGCAGATCCAGGCGCTGGCCGACAAGCCCGACGAGCCGCCGCCGCCGTTCGATCCCAAGGCGTTCGAGCCGGTGCTCGACCGGGCCGGGCTCGACGCCGAGACGCGTGCCGAGATCGCCAAGCCGCTCGAACAAGTGGCGCAGGGGGAGCCCCCGGCCGAGGCCGAGGAGGCGCCGGAGGATCTGCGCGTGCGGGTCGTCGCCATGCTCGCCGCCGGCGAGAGCTTCGACGGTCTGGATCTCACCGGGGCCGACCTGCACGATCTCGACCTGTCCGGCCGCTCGCTGGTCGGCACCACCCTGCACGCGGCCAACCTGCGGGGCTGCTCGTTCGCCACCGCCGATTTGAGCCGGGCCGCTCTCGGCCAGGCCGACCTGACCGACGCCAACCTGCAGGGGGCCAAGCTCGCCGGCGCGGATCTGAGCCGCGCCAAGCTCGGCGGCGCCCAGCTTGCGGGCGCGGATCTGCAAGGCGCGCAACTCGGGCAGGTGAGTGCGCCCGACGCCGACTTCGCCGGCGCGGAGGCGGACGAGATCTACCTCGGCGAGGCGCAGCTCGAGGGCTGCAGCTTCCGCGACGCATCGCTCGCCAAGGCCGACTTCACTCGCGCGCGGCTCGACCGCGCCTGCTTCGACGGCGCTCGCGGCGCCAGGATGATCCTGCTCTGGGCCAAGGGGGAGAAGGTCTCGTTCCAGGGCGCGGATCTGTCGGGCGCGTGCGCCCACGAGGCGGCCTTCCCCGGCGCGCGCCTCGACGGGGCGCTCGCCAGCGGCTCGAACTGGTACGCCGCCGACCTGAGCCGGAGTGCCTGGCGCCGCGGCAGCCTGGCCGGCGCCACCTTGCTCCACACGAGCTTCGAGAGCGGCTCGCTGGAGCAGACCGACCTGTCCGGCGCCCGGCTCGATCGGCTGCGCGGCCGCGGCGCCGTCCTGCGCAAGGCCAACCTGATGCAGGCCTCGGCCCAGGGCGCCGACCTGGCCGAGGCCGATCTGCGCGGGGCCAACCTCTACGGAGCCGCGCTGTGGGAGGCCACCCTGGCCGGCGCCAAGCTCGACGAGGCCATCATCGACGGCACGCTGCTCGCACGCTGAGCGGGCGGCCGGGACGAAGGGAGAGAGATCGTGTTTCCTGCATGTTCGGTAGCTTCCGGCCAGGCCTTTGCCATGCCCGACACCTGCAACACGCCGAGCGCGAGCGGGACCATCACGATTCCCTATCCGAACATCGCCATGCTCAACCTGTGTACGGGCTTCGCCAGCACGGTCATGATCGCCAACATGCCGGCGCTCAACCTGCAGTCCAAGGCGGCCATGACCAGCGGCGACGAGGCCGGCGTCATGGGCGGCGTGTCCTCGGGCGTGTTCATGGGCGAGGCCAAGTTCACCATGGGCAGCACCAAGGTGATGATCGCCAACCAGCCGGCCGTCCGGCTGACCGACCCCACCGGCCACAACGGCACGAGCCCCAACGCCCCCGCGGGCATGTGCATCGTGCCCTCGCAGGTGACGGTGCTCTGCGGCTAGCCCCTCCGCCCGGGCGGAGCGGGGCGTCCGGGGGCAGGCGGAAGCTCGTCCGGATCGAGGGCGACGGTGCTCTCGAAGTCGGGCACCGCTGGCTCGGTCGGCGCGGGCTGGCCCGGCGCCCGGGAGCCGGCGGCGCCGCCTGCCCGGAGCTCGCGAGCGGAGAGCGCGACGATGTCTTCTTCCCCGAGCTCCACCGTGCTCTCGAAGTCGTGTGGCGGGCGAGCCGCGGGCGGGCTCGGGACCGCGGCGGGGCGCCTCGCGGCCTGAGCGAAGGGGGTGGCTCCGCGCGCTGCCACGGCCGCCTGCGCCAGCCCGTCCAGCGTGATCGTGCTCTCGAAGTCCGGCTGCCCGCCGCCAGCGACGTCGGGAACGAACGGGGTCGAGGGCCGGCCCCCGGCCGAAAGCTGGGCCGGGGCCGGCAGGTCCACGGTGCTCTCATGGCTGGCCGGCTCGGCGCCGGGCGGCGCCGCCGCGGCCGCGGCGTCACCCAGGCCGGCGCCGCCGGCAGCGCCGGCGGCCGGCCCACGGCCGGTGCCAGGTAGGGCGCGGCGGGCGGGGCAAAGGGGTGCGTCGGGTTGGGCGGCGCGCCGGCGCGGCTGCGGCGCGCGGCGGCGGCCCGCGCCAGGGCCTTCTCGGCACAGGCGGGCAGCAGCGAAGGGCCGAGCTCGCCGACTGAGGCCGGCAGCGGCATCTGCGCCTTGCCCGCGACCAGCACGTCCGCCCAGAGCTGCGCCTGCGGCCCGGCCCCGGCTTGCTCGACGCTGAAGGCGCCCCGCCAGCTCACGCTGCAGCGCCCGGCCTCGCCGTCAATGCGCAGCATGTCGGCGCGCACCGCGAGTGGCAGCGGGCCACCCACGGCGGTGGGCAGGCTGACCGCCACGAAGCCGCGCGCCGCGGGAAGCTGCGTGACGAGCCGCGGGTGCCCGCGGAGCAGGCCCTCGAGCAGCAGCCACTCGTCGCCGGCCAGGTGGGCGCAGCGCTGCTCGCCGGGAACCGAGTAGAAGTAGTCCCAGTCGAAGTCCTCGTCGATGCAGGGGACCGGCTCGCCGAGCTTCCGGGCCGCGCTCTCGCCCAGCAGCGCGCGCCGCTCGGCCGCGCTCGCCGCGACCGGTGCCAGCGCCGGGCAGGGGAGCGCCGGGAGTGCGCCGGGGCTGCCCGGCACGACCACGCGCCGGTCGATCCTGGCCCGCCCGAGCGCGGCGTCGGCGAACAGCGCCAGCCGCACGCTGGCGCCTCGCTCCTGCGGGTAGGCGCTGCCGACGAAGCCGATCTCGGCGTCGGGCAGGTACGGCACGAGCTCGTCCTCGGCCACGGCCACCGGCTCGGCCAGCTTCATCGGACCGCCCGGCTCGAGCGCGAAGCTCGCCTTGACGGCCACCACCACGTGCAGCTTGCCGCTCACGCACCAGAGCTTGATGGCCGAGCGCGTGGGGCCGAGATCGGTGACCGTGGGCGTGGGAGTCACGGCAAGGCAGGGTAGCACGAAGTCCCGCGGTCGTCGGTCCGCGCCGTTCGCGCGGGCGTATCAGTCTCACCCTTGGGTTGCGGGCGAAGCCCGCGCTAGGATGGGCACCGCGGCTGGTAGCGTCCGATGGGGCAGCAAGAGCGCGAGGCAGGGCTGGCAATGATCGGTCAGGTTGTCGACTCCAGGTACGAGATCGTCGAGCTGTTGGGCCAGGGTGGCATGGGCTCCGTCTACGAGGCACAGGACGTGGAGACCGGCCGGCGCGTGGCCTTGAAGCGCGTCAGCGCCGAGATCATCGCCAAGAGCGCGGTGCTCGCGGCCCGCTTCCAGCGGGAGGCCAAGGCGTCGGCCGCCGTGGTCAGCGAGCACATCGTGCAGGTGCTCGACGCCGGCCTGGACGCGCCGAGCGGTCAGCCCTACATGGTCATGGAGCTGCTCCGCGGCGAGAACGTCCGGACGCTGCTGCGCCGGGTCGGCGCGCTGCCGCCCCAACTCGCCGTCCGCATCGGGGTGCAGACCTGCATGGGGCTGCACAAGGCGCACGAGGGGGGTGTCGTGCATCGCGACATCAAGCCGGCCAACCTCTTCCTCACCCAGGGCGAGGGCAACCGGCTGGTCGTCAAGCTGCTCGACTTCGGCGTGGCCAAGGTCAAGATGGACCAGGTGGACGGCGCGGACGCCGAAGCGCTCACCCGCACCGGCAGCCTGCTCGGCTCGCCGCTGTATATGTCGCCGGAGCAGGCGCGCGGCCTGAAGACCATCGACCACCGCGCCGACCTGTGGTCGCTCGGGGTGGTGCTCTACCAGTTGCTCTCGCGCCGTGCCCCGCTCGAGGGGATCGAAAGCCTGGGCGGGCTGATCGTGAGCATCTGCTCCGACGAGCCGGCGCCCCTGCGGCAGCACGCGCCCTGGGTGCCACCGAAGCTGGCCGAGGTGGTGCACGGCGCGCTCAAGCTCGATCCCGCCCGGCGCTTCCAGACTGCCGCGCAGATGCTCGACGCCCTGCGCGGCTGCCTGGTCGGCACGCCCGAGATCCACAGCGGCATGCTGGTCGGGTTGAGCGAGCAGCAGCGCACGGCGATGGCCGCCCAGCACGAGTCGGGGGCGCCGGGCGAGGGCGGGCAGGCGGCCACGATCGCCCTCGACGGCTCCGCAGATCTGATCGTGCTGGAGCCCGGGGCGGCAGCCGCCGCAGCCGAGCCCGCCGCCGGCCGCGACGGCACCGTGGTGCTCGCCGAGCCGGCGCTTCCGGCTCC
>JACQWT010000301.1:13571-14482 GCA_016209145.1 Deltaproteobacteria bacterium
CCGGCTCCGGCGCGCGCCGGCGCGGGGCAGGCGGCTTCCGACCGCGCCGGCATTCCCGGCGCGCTCGAGGAGACGCAGCACCGGGGGCCTCTGCCGCAGCTCCGGCCGGCCTGGTCGCCGGGTGGGGGGACGGGCGGCCGCCTGGCGCTCGCTCTGCTTGTCGGGGCGGTGGTGGGGGTGGCCGGAGTGTGGGGCTTCAACACGGTCTTCCCGCCGGCCGAAGCCGGGACGCCCTCGGCGCAGGCGCGGCCGACCGGCGCGCCGCTGCCCGCGCGCACGGCAGCCACGACCACGGCCACGGCGACCCAGAGCCCGGCCACGGCCGCGGTCGAGACCGCAGCGGCCGAGCCCGCCGCGCTTAAGGTGCTCGGCAAGCCGCAGACAGCGGGCTTGCCGCCGGCGGGAGCCGCGCCTGCAGCCACGCCGCCGCCGGCTGCGCCGCCGGCCACGGCCGCCGCGCCCGCGGCCACGCCACCCCCTGCGGCCAAGCCGGCGCCCGCTGCGCCGCCTCCGGCCCCGCCGCCGGCGTCCAAGCCGGCGCCGGTGGCACCTCCGCCCGCACCCAAGCCCGCGCCCAAGCCGGCGTCCAAGCCGGCGTCGGGCGACGACTACGAGTGATGGCGTAGCGGCGGCCGAGCCCCGTCCGGCTCACCGAGGCCGGCCCACTCGGCCGCGGCAGCCGAGCACGACCCGGATGGAGTTGTGGCGATGGCCGGCTACGCGGCCGCCTGCGCCCGCAGCAGCTCGAACAGCGGCGCGTCGGGTGAGGCGGGGTTGACCGTGACCTCGCGCGACTTGGGATCGACGACGAGATCGAGCGCTTCGAGTGGGATCTGACCGACGAGAGCCGTCGCGCCCTCGGGAAGCACAAGCGCATCGCAGGTCGTCTCGCGGCCGAGGATCTCGAGCCG
>JACQWT010000245.1 GCA_016209145.1 Deltaproteobacteria bacterium
CCTGGGGACGAAACTAGCACTACTGCCCGGGCTTAGCGGCGCGCGAAGCGCGGAAACGGAGTTTCCGGCAGTAGTGCCAGGGGGCCGTCCCGCAAGTGTCGAGCGGAAGGGGGCGGGACGGCCCACTTCGCGGGGAAGGCCACGCCGCTTGCAGGTGCGGCCATCGGCCGCGCAAGCGGCGTGCCCTCCCCGCGCGACCGCTTCGGGTGGGTGGGAGGGGGGAGGCCCACGCCGGCCTCCCCCGGACCCCCCTCCGGCGAGTGCCGCGCGTGTTGTCCGAAATCCGGCCGCAGCTCGCGCCGCGCGGCACTAGCACTACTGCCGGAGTTCCTGCTAGGCTGGCCCTTGGCAAGGCTCGGCAGGGCCTCGGGCCGGTCGGAAGCGAGCTTGTGCTGTTTCTCTTGGAGGAAGACGACGATGAAGAACGCGCATGTGGCTCTGGGGTGGAAGGCGGTCGTGTGCTCCGCGCTCGTCACCGGCGCCGTCGGCCTGGCCGCGGCCTGCTCGGAGGGGCTCCGGCTCGAGCCACCGGGGCCCGTGCCGAGCGCCACCTCGAGCGGCGGCGGGCAGGGCGGGGGGGCGAGCAGCAGCGGCGGGGAGGGCGGAACCACGACCAGCACGAGCTCGAGCGGCGGCGCCGGGCCGGTCACGGGCTGCGTGTCCAACACCGACTGCGAGGTGCCCAAGGCCTACTGCGACACGGCCAAGCACGAGTGCTTCGAGTGCATCGAGCTCGCCCACTGCTTCCACATGCCCGGTACGGTCTGCTCCAAGGGCGCGTGCGGCTGCCCGGTCGCGGAGCAGACCTACTGCGGCCCGAACGACTGCGTGGATCTCCAGATCGACGCCAAGAACTGCGGCTTCTGCGGCCACGAGTGCTTCGGCTCCTGCGCGGCCGGCCTGTGCGCCGACCCCTGGGAGCCCACGGTGCCGAAGGACGCGCCGGCGGCGCGCTCGCGGCACGTGGCGGTCTGGACGGGCACGCAGATGATCGTCTGGGGCGGGCTGACCGACGCGGGCTACACCAACACCGGCGCGGCCTACGACCCGGCGACGTTCAAGTGGTCGGCCATCAGCACGGTCAACGCCCCGAGCGGCCGCGAGCTCGCGAGTGTGGTCTGGACCGGCAAGGTCATGCTCGTCTGGGGCGGCAAGGACGGGACCGGCGCCCTGAGCACGGGCGGCGTCTACGACCCGGCGACCAACACCTGGACGGCGACGCTGACCGACGGCGGTCCCTCGGCGCGCTACAACCACGCGGTGGTCTGGACCGGAACCGACATGGTCGTCTGGGGCGGCTTCGACGGCAAGGAGCAGCTCACCACGGGCGCCATGTACGATCCGAACAACCAGTTGTGGCAGGCGGTCAAGGACCCTCCCACGATCTCCCGCGAGCTCCATTCCGCCGTGTACGCCGACGGCAAGATGTATGCCTTCGGCGGCCGGGGCGACGTGCCCGGCGGGCCCACCGACGCCTACTTCCCGGACAACGGCTACGTCATCGCCACGAGCGGCCTGCAGTTCGACGTCCTGCTCAACACCTGGGGCAAGCTGCCCTACGCCAACCAGCCCGCGGCGCGCGCCGGCCACAGCGCCGTGTGGACGGGTAAGCCCAAGAACGTCATGCTGGTCTGGGGCGGCTACAACGGATCCGAGTACCTGGCCAAGGGCGGGGTGTTCACGCCGATGATGCTCACCTGGACCGTGATGAACGATCCCCAGCCCGACGGGCGCTGGCGGCACACCGCGGTCTACCTCGACGCCAAGAGCCTGATGATCGTCTGGGGCGGCCAGAGCGAGAAGGGCGCGCTCGACTCGGGCGGGATCTACGACGCGACCACCAACCAGTGGATGCCCCCGCCCCCCGTCACGCCGGGGCCGCGCTACTACCACAGCGCCGTCTCTACCGGGAAGTCGATGATCATCTGGGGTGGCGAGGTCGGAAACAAGAGGCTCGGCGACGGGGCGGTGTACACCCCCTGAGGGCGACGCGCGGCGGCCGCCCCCGGCCGGCACGGTGAATGGCTCTGCTCGCGGACATCGCCGTTCCGGCGCCTCTGGCGCACGCCCTGACCTACCTCGTGCCGGAGGGGCTGCGGCTCGCGGTGCGTCCCGGCGTGCGCGTGCTCTGCGAGCTCGGCTCGCGCCGGGTAGTGGGCATCGCCCTGAGCGCCGCCCAGGAGCGCGAGCCCGACATCGAGCCAGGCCGGCTCAAGCCGGTAGTGGCGGTGATCGACGACGAGCCCGTGCTCCCCGCGGAGCTGCTCGGCCTGCTGCGCGAGCTCGCGAGCTACTACTTCGCACCCATCGGCGAGGTGCTGCGGCTGGCCGTGCCCCCGGTCGAGCGCGAGCACGCTGTCGCGCTGGAGCGCCAGGGCACCCTGGCCCTCGGCCAGAAGCTCGGCGGGGCGCGCCAGGTGGGGGAGCGCGCCCTGCAGTACGCGCGGCCGACCGACCGCGTCGAGGCGCCCGGCCGCCTGCGCGGCCAGGCCGCGGCCGTGCTCGCCCTGCTGCGCGCGGACGGCGAGCAGGCCGTGGCCGAGCTGGTGCGCAGATACGGCAACGCCCGCGCGGCGCTCGATCGGCTGCGCGCGCTCGGGCTGGTCGAGATCGAGCGGCGCGCCGTGCCGCGGCCCCCTGCGCTTTGCGCGCCTCCGGAGCGCGACGTGCCGCCCGTGCTCACGCCGGCTCAGGCCGAGGCGGTGCGCCGCATCGAGCAGGCCCTAGTGGGCTCCCCGGCGCCCCGGGCCTTCCTGCTCCTGGGCATCACCGGCTCCGGCAAGACCGAGGTGTACATGCGAGCCATCGCGCGCGCCCTGGAGGATGGGCGCGGCAGCCTCGTGCTCGTGCCCGAGATCGCGCTGACGCCGCAGCTCCTGGGCCGCTTCCGCGCACGCTTCGGCGACGCCGTGGCCGTGCTCCACAGCGGCCTGTCCGAGCCCGATCGCTACGAGATGTGGCGCGCGCTGCGCGCGGACACGCTGCGGGTGGCCGTCGGGGCGCGCTCGGCGTTGTTCGCGCCCGTCGCCCGCCTGGGGCTCGTCGTGGTCGACGAGGAGCACGACGGCTCGTTCAAGCAGGAAGAGGGGGTGCGCTACCACGCCCGCGACATGGCCCTGCTACGCGCGCACCGCGCCGGGGCCGTGGCCGTGCTCGGCTCGGCCACGCCCTCGCTCGAGTCCGCCGCGCTGGCGGAGCGCGGCCGGCTGGAGCTCCTGCGCCTGCCCGAGCGGGCGTTCGAGCAGGCGCGGCTTCCCGCGGTCGAGATCGTGGATCTGAAGCACGTGGGCCCGGGTCCGAGCGGCCATCGCCTGCTCTCGCTGCCCCTGCACCGCGGCATCGAGCGGGTGCTCGGGGCCGGCGAGCAGGCCATTATTTTTCTCAACCGGCGCGGCTTCGCGCCGAGCGTCGTGTGCGAGAGCTGCGGCGTCGTCGTGAGCTGCCGCGCCTGCTCGGTCGCCCTGACCTACCACCAGCGCGGCGGCGGCCGACTTCGCTGCCACTACTGCGACTTCAGCGGACCGCTCGTGGATCGCTGCCCCGAGTGTCACGTCGGCACGCTCGCCCTGGAGGGCGTCGGCACCGAGAAGCTCGAGGCCGCCATCGCCGCCGCCTTCCCGCAGGCGAGAGTCGGCCGGCTCGACCGCGATGTCGGCTCGGGCGCCCGCTCGGAGCGCATCCTCGCGCGCATGCGCGCGGGCGAGATCGACATCCTGGTCGGCACGCAAATGGTGACCAAGGGGCACGATCTCCCCCGCGTGACGCTGGTCGGCGTGGTCAACGCCGACGCCGCGCTCTCGCTCCCCGACTTCCGCGCCGCGGAGCGCGGTTTCCAGCTCCTGGTGCAGGTAGCCGGCCGGGCCGGCCGCCGCGAACGGGCGGGCAGGGTCATCGTGCAGACGCGCTCGCCCACGCATCCGGCCGTGGCCTTTGCCGCGCGACACGACGTGCCCGGATTCCTGGCCCACGAGCTGCGCGACCGCCGCGAGGTCGGCTACCCGCCCTTCACGCGCATCGCGCTCGTCCGGGTCGACGCGGTGGCGGAAGCGCGCGCGCGAAAGCAGGCCGGCCGGCTTGCCGCCCGCGCCCGGGCCGCGCCCGAAG
>JACQWT010000003.1:0-8364 GCA_016209145.1 Deltaproteobacteria bacterium
GCAACCACGAGCAGGACTGCCTCGGCGTGGCCTCCGACTGCGCCAAGCCCGTGTGCGTCGCCGGCCAGTGCGGCACCGAGAACGCGGCCAAGGGCAACGCCTGCGTGGGCGAGGCCAAGGCGCACGTCTGCGACGGCAAGGGCAACTGCGTCGAGTGCAACCACGAGCAGGACTGCCTCGGCGTGGCCTCCGACTGCGCCAAGCCCGTGTGCGTCGCCGGCCAGTGCGGCACCGAGAACGCGGCCAAGGGCAACGCCTGCGTGGACGAGGCCAAGGCGCACGTCTGCGACGGCAAGGGTAACTGCGTCGAGTGCAACGACGGCAGCGACTGCGCCCCGCAGATCTGCGACCAGGGCCAGTGCGTGCCCCCCGAGTGCGACAGCGACGCCACCGACTGCGACGCCGACGGCTGGAAGGTGGCCGACGGCGACTGCTGCGACCAGCCCGGGCCCTGCGGGCTGGAGCCCAAGCTGATCAACCCCGGCGCCATCGATGTGGTCGGCAACGGCATCGACGACAACTGCAACGGGGTAATCGATCTGTTCGACGTCTCGGACACGGTGCCGTGCGACGACGGCCTGGCGTCCAACTCGACCAACGCCGTCGACTATGCCAAGGCCATCGGCATCTGCCGCCAGACGCAGGAGAAGCCGCCGAACCCCAAGAGCAAGACCTGGGGCCTCATCAGCGCGGCCCTGGTGCGCGCCGACGGCACGGCCCTAGGCGACCACAAGTCGCACTCCATCCGCACGGGCTTCGGCAAGACCAAGCCCGCGGTCCTGGAGGGCAAGAGCGTGGCGGTGTTCTCCAGCGGCATCGCTTCGGACGCGAGCCAGCAGAACCCGGGCCCGAACGGCGGCGCGCCTGATGGCGGCAACGTCTCCAACACCCACAGCCCGGCGAGCGAGGTCAACGTCCTGAGCTGCAACGACCCAAGCTGCATCAAGGACTGGTTCTCCTCCGAGAGCCCGGGCCTGAAGAAGAAGAACGAGCTGCCGGTGGCGCCCAACTGCGGCGCGGGCAACGCCGGCAACCCCGAGCTGGCGCGCGACTCGGTGATGCTCAAGCTGCGGCTGCGGGCGCCGACCAACGCCAAGGCATTCTCGTTCAACAGCTTCTTCATCTCAGCCGAGTACCCCGAGTACGTCTGCACGAACTACACTGACCAGTTCATCGCGCTCGTGGCCACGCCGGGCGGCATGCCCTCGCCCATCCCCAACCCGCCCGACAAGAACCTGATGATCTACGACGACGGGCAGAAGAAGTGGCCCGTGGGCATCAACATCGCGAGCGGCACCAACCTCTTCGCGGTCTGCGTGCCCCAGAACATCGCCGGCAACTGCTGGGACAACGACGTGAGCACCAAGAGCTGCGCCCTGGGCAACTCGCAGCTCACCGGCACGGGCTTCGACAAGCCGCAGGGCGCCAACTGCGACATCGGCGGCGGCTCCTACTGGCTGACCACCTCGGGCAACGTCATCCCGGGCGACATCGTCGAGTTGCGCATCGTGATCTGGGACGTGGGCGACACAACCTTCGACTCGCTGGCGCTGGTCGACGGCTTCAAGTGGCTCTCGGCCGCCACGGTGCCGGGCACGGAGTAGGTAGGTCGAGGCCGCGCCGGCCTGAAGGCTACCTGCCCGACAACCTGCGCCGCCCCCTCGGACTGCGAACAGAAGTACGACTGCAACCCGAAGAACGAGTGCGTCCCCCTGTGGTGACGCGCGCAGCGTAGGGCGCGGCCCGCACGCACCGCCGAGAGGCCAGCGCCGCGGGCGCGTGCCCCTGGCCTCGCCCCACGGAAGCCGCCCCGACGACCGCCCGGCTGGCTCACCGCAGCCGCAGGTACTCCTCCACGCTGAGCGCGCTGTCGCGCAGGATCCGACGGATCAAGCCACGACCGAGATCCTCGGGCCCGTGGACCGGCACGACCGTGGCGCGGCCATCGGCATGCACCATGTAGACGTGGCTGCCGCGCTGGCGCACGCGCCGGAAGCCCACCTGCTCGAGCAGTCGGCACATGGCCGCACCGTTGACCAGCGGTAGCCGACTCATGCGATGTCGATCTGGTGGATTCCCACGAGGCGAGTCTCGGCTATCGGCTCGCCGCGCTCGCGCGCCACCTCGAGGCACAGAGCGATGGCCTCGCGGATGCGTTCGTCGAGCTCGGCCAGGGTGCGCCCCTGGGTGTGGCAGCCCGGAAGCGCCGGGACGTGCGCAACGTAGACGCCGTCTTCGTCCTGCTCGATAACCACGGTGAACGGCATGCTCAGCTCTCCAGCGCCATCTGCCACGTCTCAGGCTAGCTGCCGATCGGCCCGCCGGCAAGGCCACGCCATCGAGGGCACGCCCTGCCGTCACCGCCGGACCGCAGACGGAGGCGCAGTCCTGGGGGACGCTGCCGGTCCATTGCCAGCGCGCGCACCGTCTCCCGGAGCTTCGCCCAGCTCCAGCCGCCGGAGTACCGCGCCGACCTCGTCGTCGAGCTCGGCGCGCCACGACCCGAGCTCGCCTGCGTGGTCGAGGTCCAGCTCGGCATCGACCCCGACAAGCACGCCTCCTGGCCCCAGTACGCCGCGGCCCTGTGGAGCCGGCTACGCTGCCCGGTGTTCCCGCTGGTCGTCGCGCTCGACCCGGCCGTGGGCCAAGGCGTTCCCCAACGTGAGCTGCATGGTGCCCGGTCCAGGATAGCACACGCTCGGCGTGGAACGCGCACCGCGCTCCTCGCGTACCGGCTGCTGCCCCTGGGTCGCTCCACCGCTCGCCAAGCCGGTCGCCAGGACCGTCGAGCTGCCCGGATGCGGGGAGCTAGTCGTACAGATCGTCCTGCGCCTTGCGCGGCCGGGCCGGCGCAGGCCTGGGAGGCGCGGGGCGCGGCGGCGACATCTCGTCGTACGGGTCCCTGGCGCTCGACCTCGCCGCGGCGCCGCGCCGCCCGGGCCGCTCCTCGTCGTAGCTGTCGCCGCCGGCGGCTCGCGTTGCGGCTGGCTTCGGCGAGGCCTTGTCGTAGATGTCGTCACGCGCAGCCGCCTTGCCGGGCCCGGGCGGGACGTGGCCGGGGTCGCGGTCGACCGGCGCCGTCGCGGAAGACGCCGGGGCCGCCACGCCGGCAGCGCTCGCTGTCGTCGATGGCGGCTGGTCGTCGCCAGGCGGCTGTTCGGGCAGCGGGGCGGAAACTGGCCCGCTCGCTGTGCCCTGGCCGCGCGGCGGGACGTCGGCTGCCGGAGCAGCACCAGCGCCGCGGCGGCAGTCGCCAGCAGCGCGGCCGTGACGCCGACGACCTTGGACGTGGGCCAGCGGCTCCCGGCGAGCTGCGTCCGCTTCCACCCGCGGCTCGTGACGCCGGCGGAAGCAGTCGGCTCCCATGCGCCGGGCGGGGCGTCCGCGGCCATGGGCCGGTCGCGCGACTCCCGCCCGACCTGGCGCGCCGTCTGCGGCCGCTCCTCGGAAGAGCCCGACTTGCTGGCCTCCACTGATGGGGACGCGTCGGCCAGCGGGGGCTCGGCCGCCGAAGGCGCCGCCCCAGGCAGCGTGTCGGCGACAGGATCGGTCGGTCGTGCTCCTACCGCGTCGTCGGGCGACCACAAGCGCGAGTGCTCGTCGCCAGGAGCACCGCAGGCCGGAGCCGGCAGGCAAGCGCCTGCGGAGATCCTGTCGCGCCACCGTCGCCGTGGCGCCACGCTGGCGGAATCGGTACAATCCCGCTCCGGGATGGAACTCAGCGCGGGCACGGTGATCGGCTCCAGCGTGCGGCTCGTGAGGCTGCTGGGCGAGGGAGCCATGGGCTCGGTCTGGGTAGCCCACCACCTTCGCCTCGAGACGCGGGTGGCCGTCAAGTTCATGTCGGCCGACCTGCCGAAGAAGCTGCGGCCGGCGCTCATGGCCCGCTTCGAGCGCGAGGCCAAGGCCGCGGCCAAGATCGGCAGCCCGCACGTGGTCGACATCAAGGACCAGGGCGTGACCGAGGATGGCACGCCGTTCATCGTCATGGAGCTGCTCCAGGGCGAGGACCTCGGCAAGCGGCTCAAGCGCGGCGGCGCGCTTGGCCTGGCTGAGGCCGCGCGGATCGTGACGCAGGTCGCCAAGGCGCTCGCTGCTGCCCACAAGGTGGGCATCGTGCACCGCGACATCAAGCCGGAGAACATCTTCCTGGTCGGCACGGACGACGAGCCGTTCGTCAAGGTGCTCGACTTCGGCATCGCCAAGCACGTCGATCTCACGCTCCAGGAGCCCGGCCTAACCGCCACCGGCGCTCTCATGGGCACGCCTTTCTACCTCAGCCCCGAGATGCTGCTCGGGGCCAAGGCCGCCGACACGAGCGCGGATCTGTGGGCGCTCGCGGCCGTCGCCTACCACATGGTCACGGGCCGGGTGCCGTTCAAGGGCAAGACGCTGCCTGCCCTGTGCCAGGCCATCTTGGCCGCGCAGCTCCCGCCGCCGAGCGGCGTGCGCTTCGGGCTGCCGCCCGAGCTCGATCTGTGGTTCGCGCGCGCCATGTGTCGCGACGCGGCAGCGCGCTTCGGCTCGGCGAAGGAGCTCGCGCAGAGCTTCGCGCAGGCGGCGGGCGGCGGCCGTCCCGTCGTGCCGGCTGACCCGTCGGACAGCGGCGGGTACGAAGCCGTGCAGGCGGGGCAGCCCGGCCAGAGAGCCGGCTCTGGGCCGGCCGTTGCGCGGTGCCGCCTCGCCGGGAGCGAGCCGGAGGAGCCGGTGGCCGCAGCGCACGAGGACACCATCCCGCAGGGGCCCGCCTTGCTCGGGCCCGCCTTGATGCCGGGTGGGGCCGCCGGGAAGCCGAGCGACGAGCTGCCTGCCGGCAAGACGGAGCTGGCCGAGGAGCCGACGCACGAGGCAGACACGAGCCGCGCCCCGGCGCAGCGCGAGGCGGCCGGGCCCTCGCTCGCCGCCGAGCTGCCGCCGGCTGCCGCGGCCCGGCCTGGCGCCAAGGCGCCGGGCGCCACGCCGGATCCGCGGCCTTCTACGCCCTGGGAGGCGGAGCGAACCGCGCTGCTCGGACCGGGCGGGGCCGCCGGTGCGCCGGCGGGCGAGCCCTCGGGACCGTGGCGGCCTGCCTCCACCGCTCCGCTCGGGGTGGCCGGCGCCGCGGATGGCTCTGGCACGCACGCCGCCCTGCCGCTTGGCGAAGCCGCTGGCGATGGCGCCTCGCAGCCCGAGATCACCGTGAGGCTCGGCGCCGCAGAGGCCGACCACCGGCCGGCCCGCACTTTCTCGGGCGCGGCGAAGACCCTGCGCGACGCGCCGGGCACCGCGACCGGGCGGCGGCGGCTGGTGGCCATTGGTGCGGTCGCGGCCGCGGTGGCCCTGGCCGGCGGCCTGATCCTGGCCGGCACTGACCGGCTCGGGCGGGCGCCCGGGCCCATGCCGGCGGCCAGCCCGGCGACTACCCTGGCAGCCAAGCCCGATGCAACGCCGCACGAGGCTGCCACTGCCGCGCGGACGGCCGGCGAGACCACACAGCCAAGCGCGCAGGAGCCGCTCCCCGAGGGGCCACCCGTGGCGCCGCCGCCCTCCGCCTCGGCGGCCGGCACGGCCGAGCCGAGCAGCGCCGCGCGAGCCACGCCGGCTGGATCCGGCCAGAGCGCTGGTGCCAGGCCGGCCGGCGCGCCGCCTGCGCCGCTCCGAACGATCCCCCCTTCCCCGAAACCGCCGCCGGCCGCACCCCAGCCCACGGAGATCATGCTCCAGCGCTGAACGCGACCGAGCCGGCAGCGCGGCGGCTCGTGTTCCGCCTACCCGTCTCCGGCCCAGTCCATGGAATCCTCCCAGCCCCAGCCACGGCCATGTCGCGGAGCAATCGGTGGGCTGCTGTTGCTCGTTGCCGCGTCGTGCGCTCCTGCTGCACCACCGCTGGCCGGCGTGGCTCGTCCGCCCGCGCCCTTGACCTCGCAGGCGCCGCTCGCCGACGCAGCAGCGGCCCCTGCCACGGCGTCGCCGGCCGCCTCGTCCGCCCCCGGCCCCGACGCATGCGCGCAGGCCGGCTGGTTCCAGGCCGAGGCCAGACGGCAGACGAGCGTCGTCGTCGGGGCCGCCCGGACGAACGGGCAGGCCCGTCTCGCGGTGCTGAGCTTCTCCGCCACGGCTGGCGGCACCGAGTCGGTCCACTGGACCGACCCGTGCCGCCGGCTCCTGCTCCTCACGACCGCCGAGCAGCTTGCCACCCAGGGCCTCCTGTCCCCGCCGGATCGCCCCGCGACGCTGGACGTTGCTGGCGCGCCTCCCGGGGGCACGGCCACGAGCTCGGACGCCGTCCTGCTCCGAGCCGGCTTTGGTCACGCCGACGTGTGGGATCCCTCCGCCCTGCCCTCGATCCTCCTGCTCCGCGACAAGGCAGCCGCCGTAGACGGTCTCGTCGTCGGCAGCTATCGGTCCGAGCCCGGGCAGAGTCCCGAGCTGCACACCGCCCTGCTCGACCGCCGGGGCACCATCCTCGCGATAGCCGATCAGGCCGCGCCGCAAGCGCCCGCCGCTTCGCCCGTCTCGGCCCTCGTCATGGCCGTGGACTGCTCGAGCAGCATGGGCCGCACCGACCCCCGCGCCGCCAGGATGCTCGGCGCCTACCGCATCGCCCGGACCGTGGCTCTGACCCGCGACCCGACCGTGCTGCTCGGCTTCGTCGGCTTCGACGACAAGCTGCGCCAGGCTCTGCCTCCCGCCCCTCTATGGATGCCCGGCCTGAACGAGCCGGACGACCCCGGCGACGGGCCTCACCGGCAGGCGCGCACCAACGCCCAGCAGGTCCTCGGCGCCATCGCCCAGATCGACAACGGCCGCTTCACCAACATCGTGCTCGCCCTCGAGTGGGCCCGCGACAGGCTGCTCGCCCTCAGCGCCTCCGAGGGCCGGCCCGTTGCGCGCAAGGACATCCTGCTTTTCACGGACGGCGAGCACAACACCGACGCGCGAAAGCCATCCTCGCTCGGCCCGAGCCTGGTGGCCGCCGGGATCCGCGTGTGGTCGGTCGGTCTCGGCCCGGCGGCAGACGATCCCGAGCTCGCCAAGCTGGCGGCAGACACAGGGGGCCGCTACTACCACGTCCACAACGGGTACGACATGGAGGCCTTCTTCCGCACCTTTCTCGCTACCTTCAGCGGCCACTGGACCATAGCCGCAGACAAGGGGAGATAGGCATGCGTCGGTCGCCCGCTGTGCTGCTGCTGTCGTCGGTCCTGCTGTGGCCGGCAGTGGCGGGCGCCGACGTGGTGCTGGCCGACCCCCGCGGCAACCATCTGGTCCTGCGCGAGCAGGGCGACACCTGGATCCACTGGGCGCGCGACCGCGACGGCCGCCCGCTGCCGGACGACCCGGTCGCGCGCGTGCTCGCCGGCCTCGGCGGCAAGGACGTGGTTGTCGAGATCGAGGCCCGATCCGGCTACGAGGTCGGCCGCTACGAGATCCTGAGCGGGGCGGACGAGCTTCGCGGCAGGCGGCTGACCGTGCGCGTCGCCCCGCCGGCGGCGAGCGTGGCCATCACGAGCCCCTCGCCGCAGTACACCGGGGTGCCGAGCCACCTGCACAGCTACGGTGTGCCCATCGTGGCCGTGGCCCGCGGGGTCGGGACGGGTACCGGCGCCCTGACGGCCAGCGCCGCCATCGGCCAGGACGGGAGGGAGCTGTGTGTGCTCCACCTCGACGATGGCGGGTTCGGGGTCTTCCGTGGGCGTTTCCTGGCCGGCGCCGATCCCGCGTGTGGCGCCGACTTGCTCGCGCGGGGAGGAGGCTCCTACTCGTTGGCAGTGGCGGTCAAGGGCGCGGCGCTGGCGTGCGAGCTGGTGGATCGGCGCCAGTTCGTCGTGCCGAAAGAGACGGCGGACGGCGCCTTCGAGCTGCACCAGGAAGCACTGCCGGTGAGGATCAGAGCGAACGTGACTGCCGGGACCACAATCCGGCCGGGAGGCCGCTACTTCGCGAGCGTACGGGCGCAGCCGTACTCCGTCGTCGAGGCCGGCAGCGAGCGCGTGGACGTGGAGCTGAGGCGCAACGGGGAGACGCTCGCGGCCCCCGCGCCGGTTGTGCGCGGCTCGGGCGTGTACGATCTGGAGATGCGCGGAGAGCAGACGGTCGTGTCCGGAGTGTACGACCTGATGTTCCGGCTGCAGGGCCGGCTCAAGGGCGGCGCCGCCTTCCGGTCCTCGTCGCGAGCGCTTCAGTTCAGGGTCGCGTACGAGGAGCCGACGGTGTCGGCCTCGGTGTACTTCGGCTTCGACGCCGCGGTGGTTGCAGCGGCGGCGAACGCCGAGCAGCAGGTGCGACTGGACGACGTTCTCGGAGCCATCAAGATGGCGTCCGCAGGGCGACCCGAGGGCCGGCCATGTGCGCTGGAGATCAAAGGCTACGCGTCGAAAGACA
>JACQWT010000003.1:8463-10899 GCA_016209145.1 Deltaproteobacteria bacterium
ACCGCGCGCTGTCGCTAGAGCGAGCGCGAGCCGTGCGCGACTGGCTGGTGAAGGCCGGCGCGGTGGCGGCCGACCGTATCGAGTCCGTGCAGGGGCTCGGGCAGCTCTGGGAGGTGGGCGAGGCGAAGGAGGCGCGCGCCAAGAACCGGCGCGCCGTGGTAGACGTGTTCTGCGCAAGGGGGCAGTAAGCGATGACGACCGGAAGAACGCTGTCTGTGCTGGCGAGCCTGCTCGCCGCTCTGGCGCTAGGCGGACCGGCGAGGGCTCAGTCCGCGACGAGCGAGCAGAAGGCCAGGGCCGAGGTGCTGTTCACCGAGGCCGTGGCCCTGATGAAGGAGAAGCGCTACCAGGAGGCATGCCTGAAGCTCGCGGCGAGCCAGCTCCTCGATCCGAGCTCGGGCACGGCGTTCAACCTGGCGCGCTGCTCTCAGCTCATCGGCCGGCGCGCCACGGCGTGGGCGCAGTTCCAGGCTGCCGAGAGCCTGGCTCGACAGCAGGGCAGACCGGAGCACGAGCAGGCGGCCCGCCAGGCCCGCGAGGCGCTCGAGCCGGAGTTGTCCAAGGTGGTGGTCGTGGTGCCCGAGCAGAGCCGGGTGCCGGGCCTGGTGGTGAGCATCGACGCCGCGCCGCTCGAGCTCGGCGGCACGCACGGCGCCGTGCCCGTGGATCCGGGCGAGCACAAGGTGCAGGCGAGCGCGCCCGGCAGGGTGAGCTTCGAGGCGAGCGTGACGATCGGAGCCGAGCGGGAGATCAAGATGGTGACGGTCCCGCTGCTGGACGAGGTCCCCGCTGCGCCGGGCCCTGCGGCCGAGGCTCCGCCGGCTCTGCCCCAGCCGCCGCCCGGGGCGCTAGCGCTGCCTGCGCCCTGGCCGCCGCCGCGGACCCCCGTGGCCCCGGCCGCGCGGGCCGTGCCCCTGCCGCCCGCGCCAGTGCCCTTGCCGGCCGAGGAGCCGACCGGCAGCGTCCAGCGCGGCCTCGGCGTCGCGCTCGGCGTGGCGGGCCTCGCCGGCATCGGCATCGCCACCGGCTTCGGCGTCGACGCCGCCTCCAAGAACGGTTCCTCCAAGGACCTGTGTAGCGAGTCGAACCTCTGCAGCCCCAAGGGTGCGGCGTTGCGCGACGATGCTTTCGAGTCCGCGATGGTTTCGACGGTCGCGCTCGTGGCCGGGTCGGTGGCGGTCGCCGGCGGCCTGATTGTGTACCTGACCGCCCCGTCGCCGGACGAGCCGGCAGCGGGGTCGGCCAGGCAGGGCACGGCGCGGCCGCCGTTCTGGGTGCTGGAGGCCCGTGCCAGCGTCGCCGGGCTGTCGCTCCGGGGGAGGTGGTGACATGAGCAGCCGCGGCACAGTAGGAGGCGTGCTTCTCGCAACCGCTGTTGCGCTCGGAGCGCAGGCCTGCGCGCAGGTTCTCGGGCTCGAGGAGGCGGTGGTGATCGAGGAGGCGGCGGGGGGAGCGGGCGTCGGCGCGGGGGGCAGCGTGCCACAGTGTACCACGCCGCTCGATTGCCCCATGGACACGACCTGCATGCCGGCCACCTGCCAGGCCAGCAAGTGCGGCTTCACGGCCGCGCCCGAGGGCACGGTGTGCTTCGCCGAGAACGCCGGCAAGGTCTGCGACGGCAAGGGAAAGTGCGTCGAGTGCACGCAAGAGGTACACTGCCCGGTCGAGTGGCTGTGCGACACGGACGCCAACCAATGCGTCGCGCTTCCCTGCCTGAACGGCAAGCGGGACGGCGAGGAGTCGGACATCGACTGCGGCGGCCCGAGCTGTCCGAAGTGCGCCATCGCTGGGGCGTGCCAGACCGGAGACGACTGCGCGAGCGGCTACTGCAGCACCAAGACCCACAAGTGCGTGGAAACCCACTGCGACGACAGCACCAAGAACGCCGACGAGACGGACGTCGACTGCGGCGGCCCGAGCTGTCCGAAGTGCGCCACTGACAAGGGGTGCCTGAGCGGCGGTGACTGTGTTGACGGCGTCTGCGGCTCGGATCCGAAGATTTGCCTGCCGCACACCTGCTCCGACTCCGTCAAGAACGGCTCGGAGACCGACGTCGACTGCGGCGGCTCCTGCCCGGCCGGCTGCGCCAACGGCCAGGGCTGCGCGCAGCCCGTCGACTGCGCGAGCGGCTTCTGCAACGCCACGAAGCACGTGTGCGTGGCCACGAAGTGCGAGGACGGGCTCAAGAACGGCCTGGAAACCGACGTCGACTGCGGCGGCGGCGCCTGTCCGCTGTGCGCAACGGGGAAGGCGTGCTCGAAGGGAGCCGACTGTGCCAGCACCTTCTGCAACGAGACGAAGCACCTGTGCGTGGCCACGCAGTGCGAGGACGGGCTCAAGAACGGCTCCGAGACCGACGTGGACTGCGGCGGCTCCTGCCCCGCCAAGTGCGCGAACTGCAAGGCCTGTCTCGTGGCCGGCGACTGCGCGAGCGGC
>JACQWT010000246.1 GCA_016209145.1 Deltaproteobacteria bacterium
CCGCAACCCAAGCAAGAAGATGAACCGCCAAGGCGCCGAGAACGCCAAGGAAGAAACAAAATCGGATTCGATCTTGGCGCCCTTGGCGTCTTGGCGGTTCGTTTTTCTTCGCGCCACGCGACGATTTTCGGACCTAGTAGAACAGCGCGCGCTTGAGAACTCTATCCTCAAACCTTCCCGTCTTCTCGTCTTCCTGTTGCACATCTTCTAGTCGACGCGACCGAAACGCGAAGTTGGCGGCCCGACATCCGCGCCGGCCCGGGCCGCCACCGCGCGCGCGTGCTGGCGCCGGTAGCCGCGGCAGATCCCTTCGGTGACGAGCGCGCGCAGGGCGCCCAGGTTCTGGGCCAGGCCAACGGCGGCGGCCACGCTCGCGAGCTCGGCCGCGCTGCGGATCTCTGCGAGCCGTCGGGCCAGCCGCACCGTCGGATGGAGCGCGCTGATCCCGCCCACGGTGCCGACCGCCAGGGGCAGCTCCAGCCGGCCGTGAAGGGCTCCCTCCCGGACGCGCCAGCGGCTCAGGGCGGTGTAGCGGCCGGAGCGGGCGGCAAAGGCATGCGCGCCGGCCTCCACCGCGCGCCAGTCCTGGCCGAAGGCGACGAGCACGGCGTCGATGCCGTTCATGATCCCCTTGTTGTGCGTCGCCGCGCGGTAGGGATCGCGCTCGGCGAAGGCGGACGCCTGTTCGACGTCGCGGGCGAGCCTCTCCGGGTCGTGGCCGCCGCGGGCCGCGAGGGCGGAGAGTGGCACGTGGCCCCAGGCCACGGCCAGGCGCCGGTCGGCGAGGTTCGACACGATGCGCAGGCCCACCCGGCCGCCCGCCAGAGACGCGAGCCGCGGGCCCAGGCTCTCGCACATGGCGTTGACGAGGTTGGCGCCCATGGCGTCGCGCACGTCAACGACGAGGTGCACGACCAGCATCGGGCCCGCCGGATCGCCGCTCTCCAGAGGCGCGAGGCGCCGGATCTCCAGGTCGGCGGCGCCGCCGCCCGCCGCGACGAGGACCGGATCGCAGGCGTTGGCCTGGGCGAGCAGCTCCGCGCGCGTCGCGGCGATGGCCTGCTCCCCGCGCTCCATGTCCTCGACGTCCAGCAACTGGATCTGGCCGATCATGTGCGGCGCCGTCAGCTCGGTGCGCACGCCCCCGCCGGCGCGCAGGAGCTTGGCCGCGAAGCTCGCCGCCGCGACCACGGAGGGCTCCTCGATGGCCATCGGGACCAGGCGATCGCGGCCGTCTACGTGCAGGTTCAGGCACAGGCCCAGGGGCAGGCCCATGGCGCCGATGGCGTTCTCGATCATGAGATCGGCCTGCTCCGCGGCCAGGCCGGCAGGCGCTTCCAGGATCTCGCGCTCGGCCTCGCCCAAGTCGAGCAGCGCGCCGAGGGTGGCACGGCGCTCCGGCACGCTCGCGTGGCGGAAGCCGGGCAGCTCGCTCGCGATCGTGCGACTCTTGGTCATGGCGCGCCTTCGGGCCGGCGGCGGCCGGCCCAAGCGCCGCAGCGGTATCACTTCCCGGCCCTGTTGGCGAGCGCGGGCGGGCGTTGGCGGCTGTTCATCGCCTGTCGGATCGCCTACCACATGAAGGTCATGCAGCCAGCGCACGAGGTGCAGCTCGCCAGCCTGGGCGCCTGCGGAGGACCGTGAGCAAGCCGATCCCGCGTGCCCGAAGAGCGCCGCGAGCGCGCCGGCCGGAGGACGGCGTCGAGCCGCGCCCGCTGTACGCCGTCTGGGAGCTGACCCTGCGCTGCGACCAGGCCTGCGCGCACTGCGGCTCCAGGGCTGGCCGCCAGCGCGAGCGTGAGCTGAGCACGATCGAGGCGCGCGAGCTCGGCCGGGCGTTGCGCGAGCAGGGCTGCCGCGAGGTTGCTCTCAGCGGCGGCGAGGCCTATCTGCGCGAGGATCTGCCCGAGATCGTCACCTTCCTCAAGGACCAAGGCATGCGCGTCGCGCTGCAGACGGGCGGCCGCGGGCTGACGAGCCAGAAGGCTCGCTCGCTCGCGGCTGCCGGGCTCGACGCCGTGGGCGTGTCGGTCGACGGCACCGAGCCCGTGCACGACCAGCTCCGCGGCGGCCCCGGGAGCCACGCCGCCGCCCTGCGCGCCCTCGACGCCGCCGGTGAGGCCGGCCTGGCGGTGACCGCCAACACCCAGGTCAACCGGCTCAACCAGCCCGAGTTGCCGGCGATCGCGGCCGAACTGCGCGCCCACGGCGCGATGGCCTGGTTGCTGATGCCCACGGTGCCCATGGGCCATGCTGCCGACCGGCCCGAGTGGATCCTGGCACCGTGGCAGATCGTCGAGGTCATCGACACCCTTGCGGAGATCCAGCTCGCTGCGGCCCGGACCTACGCCGGAGGCCCCCCGTTCGACGTGTGCGCCAGCGATGCGCTCGGCTACTTCGGCCGCCACGAGCAAGCGCTGCGCTCACGCCCCGGCGGCGACGACGCCTACTGGAACGGCTGTCCGGCCGGCAAGAACATCATCGGCATCGAGTCCGACGGCACGATCAAGGCCTGTGCCTCGCTTCCCACCGCGGCCTACGCCGCCGGCAACGTGCGCGAGCGGTCGCTCGAGCAGATCTGGAAGCAGCCCGGGCCCATGAGCTTCGCCCGCGAGCGCCTGGTAGAGGAGCTGTGGGGCTTCTGCCGGACCTGCTACTTCGCCGAGCATTGCCTCGGCGGCTGCTCCCTGCTGGCCCACTGCACCCTCGGCCGCCGCGGCAACAACCCCTTCTGCTACCACCGCGTCACGGAGCTGAAGAAGCGCGGGATCAGGGAACGTCTGGTCATGAAGGACCGCGCGCCGCGCGATCCCTTCGCCGTGGGTCGCTTCGACATCGTCGCGGAGCCCTGGCACGCGTAGCGGATGCGCTCGCGACGGCGCTTACTTGCACGTCCCGGCGACGCACTGCTCGCCGGCCGTGCAGGCCTCGTCGCAGCCGCCGCAGTGGGCGGGATCGACGTCGGTATCCACGCACCCACCGGCGCACTTGGTGGTGCCACCGTGGCACTCCAAGCCGCACTGACCGCTGGCGCATGACTCGTCGCCGGCGCACGCGCTGTCGCAGCCGCCGCAGTGCGCCGGGTCGATGTTCGTGTCCACGCAGCGTTCGCCGCACAGCGTCGTGCCGCCCGCACACTGCATGCTGCACTTGCCCTGCAAGCAGATCTGCTCGGGAAGGCAGGCATGGTTGCACTCGCCGCAGTGGCTCGGATCGTAGGCCGTATCGACGCAACGGTGGCCACACCAGCTCGCACCGCCGGGGCACCTCGATGCGCAGATGCCGTTGATGCACGCCAGCTCCGGGCAGGCGTTGCCGCACTGCCCGCAGTGCTCGGGGTTGCTGCTCGTGTCGACGCAGGCCGCGGCGCAGTGCGACAATCCGTCCGGGCACGGGGCGCTGGGACCGCTGTCGGCCCCAGGGACGCCGTAGATGGCGCGGGCCTCCCCGCCGCAGCCTATCGTCGCAGCGCCGAGGCTCAAGGCGACAGCCACGGCGGTGCGCGGGATCCGCCCGTCGTGGCACCGCAGTGCCTCGCCGCAGTGCGCACACGCTGCGTCCGTCGCAACGGTGTGCACCCCGCAGCTCGGGCAAGCGATCGGGCCGCCCATGAGTGCCATCCTCCGCGGGTCGGCCGGGAGCCGTGACGGCGGCAGGACGTCGCGACGCTCACGTGCACGCGCCCGCGACGCATTGCTCGCCCTCGCTGCAGGCGTGCCAGCAGCCCCCGCAGTGCTTCGGATCGACGGCCGTGTCGACGCACACGCCGGCGCAGCCGGTCGTGCTCCCCGTGCACCACAGCCCACACTGGGCCGACACGCACACCTGACCATCGCTGCAGTGGTTGTCGCAGCCACCACAGTTCTCGGGGTCGATCGGAGTGTCGACGCAGCGCGTGCCGCAGAGCGTGGTCCCGCCTACGCACTTCAGCCCGCACTTGCCAAGCGAGCAGATCTCGCCCGGCGCGCAGGCGCGGTCGCAGGCGCCGCAATGGCTCGGATGGTGGGCGAGGTCGACGCAGTCTTGCCCGCACGAGACCGTGCCCGTGGAGCAGGGCGACACGCACTGGCCACTCGAGCAAGCGACGCCGTCGCTGCAGGCTTCGTCGCAAGCGCCGCAGTGGGCGGGATCGTACCGGAGGTCGACACAACGGCCATCACAGGCGGTCAGGCCGGCGGGGCAAGCGAACTCATGGGGGCAACCGTCGTCGGGGCAATCGCCGTACGGCACACCGTAGACTTGCCCACTGCTGCAACCGACGGAACCGGCGCCCAACCCGAGCAACAACGCGACGGCCGTGCGCGGAGCAGTGCCCTCAGGCCGCCGCAGCGCCCCACCGCAGTGGGCGCAGGTGGCCTCCGACGCTCTGGTGTGCACCCCGCAGTGCGGGCAGGCGACCAGCTCCCTCATCCTGTCCATTGTCCGCGGCGCAGGGGAAGGCTGTCAAGGACGGCCGGCGTCGTACGGCGTGAAGCGGCGCACGAGGATCTGCGGCACGTGCTCGAAGTCCCCGTCGAGGGTGAGCAACTCGGCCCCGTGCTCCATGGCCGCGGCGGCGATCCACATGTCGTTGGTGGGGATCGGTTGGCCCGCGACACCCAGCGCAGCCCAGATGACGGCGTAGCGCTCGGCCGTCGCGTCGAGCACCGGCACCACGGAAACGCGCCGCGAGCGCAAGAACGCGCGCAGCTCATCGCGGTTGTCGCGGTTCCGGCTGCCGCGGGCGAAGCCGCCGAGCAGCTCGCCGACCGTGACCACCGACAGCCGCGGGGTGGAGCGGGGGCTCCACGCCCACGGCAACGAGCTTGGCGCGGACGGCTCCGCGCCGCGGCGGGCGGCGAAGCAGGGTGGCCGGTCGCGCAGGGCGGGCCAGGCGCGGGCGGCGAGAGCCGGCCGGCACCGGCGGCTCACAAGCCGAGCTTGGCCTCGATCGTCCGCAGGCGCTCAGGCCATCATGATCCGCCACTCGCGGCGCGCGGGATCGTAGAGGAAGTCGTGGCGCAGGATCTCGACGAGCACCGATCCACCTTCGGGCCGCGCCCGGCGCTCGCAGATCACGGAGGGCACGTTCGCCTGCGCGAAGCGTCTGGCCTCGTCAAGGGTGTCGAAACCACGAAGCCTCTCGGCCAAGACAACGTAGCGAAAGAGCTTCACAGACCCTCCTGCTCGAGCGCGCGCAGCACGGCAGTGAGCGCGCGCAGCTCCTCGTCGCGAGCCGCCCGGCCAAGCGCCTGATGCGCAGCCGCAGCCAGCCCCCCGCGCGCGAGCTCATGGCGAGCGCGCACCGCGCCGCCGGCGACGCGCCGTTCTATGTCGTCGCGCTCGGCGCTCCTCGCAATCTCGCGAACGTCCATAGCCGAGGACGCAGCCAGCAGGAGCAGGTCGACGAGATCCTGGTCCCGGCAGGCCATCAGCTTCAACAAAGCGAGGTCGGTGGCCGCCGCGAGCTGGACCCTCGCCGCGCCGACGGACACCTGCCTCGGCGTACCGCGCAGGTGAACGCGGTCGAAGGTGCGCACGTCGACGACGGGATGGCTAGCCACGTCCACGAACCTGCGGGAGCCGTCCGCCGGGGCCGCGCGCCACCACTGACCGGTCGTGCCGACCAGATAGCCCCGCGCGGTGAGCGTACCCAGCAGCGCGTCGCGCGCCTCCTCCGTCATCGCCACCAGATCGATGTCTCCCGTGCGTCGCGCCTCTTCGCCGACGTGAAGCCGGACGGCGAGGCCCCCGATCAAACGCAGATCGGTGCTGGCGGCACCCAGCGCGGCGTGGAGGCCAGCGAGCTCGTCGAGCAGGTCGTCCATCTGCTGTCGAGGCTAGCACCGGGGCGCGCGCCCACTGGCACGGAAATGCGTGAACGGTTACCCCACCCTCACGAGCGCCGCCGACAGGTCGGGCCACCGCACGAGGCAGATGGGCATCCGCCTGCCTCGTAGCACGAGATCGGCGCTGTGCGCGACCCCGTCTCAGCGGGGGCTGACGCCCGCAACCCAACTCCGTCCGACCCGCTCCCACTCCCGCTCCCGCTCCCGACTTCCGCACTTCGGGAGCGGGAGCGGGAGCGGGCGGAGAGAAATCCTCGCGCCGCGCGACGATTCTCGGAAAGAGTAGAACGAGACTCAGAGACTCAAAGACACGAGCCCGCGCCATTGCAGGCCACGAGCTCGGTGGGGCACTCGGCGTAGGGATCCTTGCCCTGCTGCACGTAGCCGCACTGCCCGGTCGGCACGCCCGTGTAGGGCTGCCGGCAGCCGCGGCACAGGCCGTCGCAGCCCTCGTCGCAGCAAACGAGGTCCCGCTCCGCGCAGTGGCCGCTCTGGCACTCGTCGTCGGCCGCACATTCGACTCCCAGTGCCTTCTCGGGCTCGCACTTGCTGCCGCCCGTGCAGTAGGTGCCCGGCAGCGCGGCGCAGTCGGCCTTGGCGGCGCAGGCAGCGCACTTGCCCTGCTTGCAGTAGCCGCTGGCGCAGTCCTTGCCGCCCGAGCAGCCGCGCTCGTTGCCGCAGGGCTTGCACGCGCCCCCGCAGTCCACGTCGCTCTCGTCCCCGTCGGCCTGCCCGTTGTCGCAGTGGGAAGGCACGCAGTAGCCGTCGTCGCACGCCTCGCCGTCGCTGCACTCCTGCTTGTCCAGGCACTGCGCGCACCGTCCGTCCGCCCTGCACTTCGAGCCGTCGCCGCAGCTCTCGCCCGGGGCGCGCGGCTCGAAGCCGCAGCGCTGCTCGGTGCAGACAGCCTGGCGACAGGGCTCGCTGCTGGCCGGGCAGTCGGTGCCCGTGGTGCACTGCGCCGCGTCCTCGGCGATCTTCACGTCGGGGAAGCTGCAGGACGCGCCGAGCAGGCACGCCGCAGCCACGGCCCTGCTTGCAGGGCAGCCTAGCAGCCCAAACCGCCGCATCTGGAGCCAAGCCATGAGCCAATGCACCGGCCGCCACCGCGGCCGGACGACCTCGCCAAGATAGCACGGCAGCCGAGGTGCCGCTGCGCCTTGGCAGCGCCGCCCACGTGTGTGACCATGGCCCGGCCGTGCCCACGCGCGCGACCACCACTGCCGACGCACGCGAGAAGGCGCGCCGCCGCCCGCGGCCGCAGCCCGCCTTGCTGTTGCTCTGGTCGCCGCGCGCCGGGGTGGTGCGTGCGCCGCCGCGGCTGCTCGGTCCGGGACGCCATCCGCTGGGCAGGGAGATCGATCCGGCGGCGGGCATCGCGCTCGACGATCCGCGCGCCTCGCGGCTCCACGCCACGATCTGCGTGGGCTCGGGCGAGGGGCGCGTGCAGCTCACGGACGAAGGGAGCCGGAACGGTACGTGGGTGAACGGCGAGCGTATCGAGGAGGCCTGGCTCGGCGATGGCGACCTGCTGCGGCTGGCCGACACCTTCCTGCTCTTTCGGTGCCTGGCCTCCGATCTCGATGATGCCGCCGTGCCCGGCCTGCTCGGCCGGGCTCCGTCGATCCATGAGCTGCGCCGCACGCTTGCGGCCGTGGCGCAGCACGACGTGGCCGTGCTCGTGAGCGGCGAGAGCGGCAGCGGCAAGGAGCTGGTGGCGCGCGCCATCCACGAGCTCGCCGGCCGCCGGGGGCCGTTCGTGGCCGTCAACTGCGCGGCCATCCCGGCGGAGCTGGCCGAGAGCCAGCTCTTCGGCCACGTCGCGGGCGCATTCACCGGCGCACGGGCGGATCACCCCGGCTTCTTCCGGGCCGCGCACGGCGGGACCATCTTCCTCGACGAGGTCGGCGATCTTCCCTTGGGCCAGCAGCCGAAGCTGCTGCGCGCCCTCGAGGAACGCGCCGTCACTCCGGTAGGCGGCACCGGGCCGGCCGCCTTCGACGCGCGCGTGGTCGCGGCCACCAACGCCGACCTTTCGGCCGCGGTGGCGGCCGGCGCGTTCCGGGGCGAGCTGCACGCCCGCCTTGGGGAGTTCAGCCTGCACGTGCCGACGCTGCGGGAGCGCCGCGAGGACGTGCTCGTCCTGCTCGCGGCGGCCTACGGCGGCGAGCTGCCGCCGCTCGAGGCGGAGCTGGTGGCGGCTCTGCTCGCGCATCCGTGGCCGTACAACGTGCGCGAGCTGCGCGCCGTCGCGAGCGAGCTCAAGGTTCGTGCGGGCAGCCGCTCGATCCTCGCCCTCGACCTCGTGGCCCATCGGCTGGCCCTCGCCGGAAGGCGCGCACCCGAGCACGGATCCGGGCCCGAAGAGGAGCCGGCCACCGCGGTACGGCCGGGGGGACGCGCTGCGCCGCCCGCCCGCGCGGAGCTCGAGCAGATGTTGACTGCCTGCCGGGGCAACGTCCAGGCGGTCGCCCGGGCGACGGGCCGATCGCGCATGCAGATCTACCGCTGGATCGAGCAGCACGGCCTGGACCTGGAGCGCTACCGCGGCGGTTAGCGCTCCGTCGCTGTGCTAGTCTTCGCAGCAGGTGGACAGCCCTGCAGCCAGAACGGCAACGGCGCCCGGCACGGCGGCGCGGGCCGAGCCCGCGGAGGCGCGCTCGGGCGCGGCGCCGCGCGCGGGCGTGCTGGTGGGCCAGCGCTACCGGCTCGAGGCCCGGCTCGGTGCCGGCGCGATGGGCGAGGTGTGGCGCGCCCGCCACGAGGAGCTCAACACCGACGTGGCGGTCAAGTTCGCCCGGCCGGGCGCGGCGTGCGACCCGGAGCTCGCCCTGCAGCGGTTCCGCTTCGAGGCGCAGGTCTCGGCGCAGCTCGGCCAGCGCACGCGGCACATCGTCGCGGTGCACGACGCCGGGCAGCACCGGGGCGTGCCGTATCTGGTCATGGAGCACGTGCCGGGGCGTTCGCTCCAGGCCCTGCTCGAGCGCGATGGGCCAGTCGTCCACGGCCGGGTCGCCGAGCTGCTCGAGCAGGCGGCAGAGGCCCTCGATGTCGCCCATGGGCTCGGCATCTGGCATCGCGACATCAAGCCCGCGAACATGATGGTGGTGGAGCGGCCGGACGGAGCGTGGCACGTGGCCGTGGCCGACTTCGGCGTGGCCAAGGCCTTGCAGACCGAGCTCGAGGTCGATCGGCCGCGCACGACGGTGCACGGCGCGCTTGTGGGCAGCCCCGGGTACATGAGCCCCGAGCAGATCGGCGGCGAGCCGCCCGATCCGGCCCAGGATCGCTGGTCGCTCGGCGTGGTGGCCTACGAGGCGCTTACCGGCCGGCTGCCCTTCGATGGCCGTGACGCGAGCGATCTGCTGATCGCCATCTGCGCCCGGCCGCATGCGCCGCCCTCGCGCTTTGTCGATCTGCCGCCCGACGTGGACGCTTGGTTCGAGCGGGCGCTCGCCAAGCGGCCCGAGGAGCGGTTCGCCAGCGCCCGCGAGCTGGCGTGCGCCTTCGGCGACGCGATCGAGGCGCGGCCGCGGGCGACGGTTCTGGGTCGGCGGCGCGTCTGGCGTGCCGTCGCTGTGGCTGCGGTCGCGGGCGCGGGACTGTTCGTGGCGTGGGTGACGGGCTGGCGGACGACGCACGAGGACGCCGCGCCCGCGGCGGCGGCCGGCTCTGACGGGGCGAGAGCGGCGGACAGGGCCAGGGGGCAGGACGAGGCCGCAGCCTTCAGCGTCCCGGCCGCCGTGTCGGGCACGGCCGCGGCGGTGGCCAACGCGGCCGCGACCTCGGCTGGCTCGCCGGCGGCGCCGCCCGTGTCCGGCGCCGCGTCGGCGTCGCCGGGTGCGCCGCGCCCTGCCACCGCTCCAACCGCAAGCCCCAAGGCGCCGGAGCGCACCAAGGATGGGTACGATCCGAGTGACACGCTGTAGCTTGGGCCGCGCCGCCTTGTGGGGCAGGCTAGTGGCGGCTGCGGCCGCTGGGCTGGTGGTGTGCCTTGCCTGCGCCGTGGCTCGCGCGGGCGAGGACGACGCCAAGACGTTTTTCGCCGAAGGGCGGCGGCTGCGCCAGAGCGGCCAGTGCGAGGCGGCCGTCGCGCAGTTCCAGCGTGCGCTGGAAGCGTACCCGCAGGGGCTCGGGGCGTTGCGCAACATCGCCGAGTGCCAGCAGGAGCTCGGCCGCTACGCCGCGGCGCGCCGGGCCTGGTGGGACCTGCGCCGGGCCGTCTTGCAGAGCGGCGAGGCCAGGTACGTCGGCTGGGACCAGGATGCAGAGCGTGCCTACGGGCAGCTTGCCGGCAAGGTCGCGCGGCTGGTCGTTCGGGTGGTGGGCCCTGGTGCGGCCGGCGCTCGCCTCGTGCTCGACGGCGAGCCGGTCGCTCCGGCGCTGCTGGGAGCAGAGCTGGAGCGGGATCCAGGAGTGCACCAACTGGAGCTGCGCGGCGCGGGGACGGCCGTGCAGGTGCAGGCGGTACCGCTGCACGAGGCCGAGCGGCTGTTGGTCACGCTGCACGCCGCAGCCGCCGGCAAGGCCGGGAGCGACGCACGCGGCGGGGCGGCCGAGCCTCCTCCGGCCGGGCATTCCTGGCGCACGGGTGGCTACGTGGCCCTCGGCCTGGGCGGGGCCGGGTTGGTCGGCCTCGTGGCCTCGCTCGCCGTCCGGCAGAACGCGCTGGGCGATCTGGAGGAAGTCTGTCCGAGCTACGACACCGCGGTGTGTAGCCCGGCCGCGAACGAGCCCGTCTCCCGGGGACAGACAGCCTCGATGCTCGTCAACGTGTTCGGCGTGGTGGCCGGCGCCGGCGCCGCCGCGGGCGCAACGCTGCTCGCCGTGGATGCCCTGAGCGGGCCTGTGGGGTCGGCATCGGTCGCGCGGCTGACGCTGCAGGGAGGGCCGACCTCGGGCGGGGTCACGCTGGGGATCCGGTTCTGAGGGTGCGCTGCGTGCGCCGAGCGGGACTGCCCGGCGTCACCGGGCCCCCCCGACAATGAAGCTGGTCGCTGCCGCCTGTTGTTCGCCGGAACTCCGTCCTGACGCTGGACGTCTGCGTGTACGACGACGCAACGTGGGGGCCTCCGCTCTTCGTGGCCGAGCACGAGAACTCAGCGGATCTCCGCAAGATCCAGTACTGCGCGTGGAAGCTCCTCACGACCGAGGCCAATCGGCGCGTCTTGGTCGCATACTACGCGGCGAGAACCACGATGAGGGGACTGGTGGACGCCGTCCGCGAGGTTGCCGCTGCGAACGGGGGTCGGGAGGCACCGCGCGACCTGCTCTTGATCGCCGCCCCCTGGGACGGGCGGCCGACGACGAACGACGAGCAGCGCCGCGATGATCTTGGCGCCCGGGTCGTCCCAGAGCGCTTTCGAGTCCAGTCTCTTGGCAACCCAGTCGAGGGGCACGCCCGACGGTCCGCGCCTCCGCAACCGTTCGAGGGCCAGCCCCAGCAGGTGGCGGCGACTTCGACCGGCGTCCTCCAGCCAATCGAGGAGGGCAGCCGCCCGGCCGCCATCCAGCGGTCGGGTGGAGTGGCGGCCGACCGGCCACCGGTGGCGATCGGCCTTGGCTTTCCCTTGCCTCATGCTGGACTGGGCCGACGCTACGTGACGGCCTCGTAGCCGGAGCTCGTCCGCCGCGCCTGGCCGCCCAGCTCCAGCTCGAGCAGCCCGCGCGAGACGGCTGAGACGAGCAGCCCGCTCGCCTCGCACAGTCCGTCGGGGTGCCAGTCCCCGCGCCCGCCCATGGCCCGAAGCACGCCGGCAGCCTCGGCCGAGAGGCTGGCATGGGTCCCGGTCGATGACCCACATTGGGTCACGGGCCCCGGGCCGCTGGCGAACGGGTCGGTGATGAGCTTGCCCTGGGCGTCGAAGAAGCGCAGCTCGGCCTCGGCGTCGCCCTCGATGCGCAGCAGGCCCTCGTGCAGCAACGCGTGGTGCGTAGTGCACACGCAGGCGAGGTTGGACCGGGAGTGGGCTCCGCCCCGCGCCTGTGGCTCCAAATGATGCACGTCCACATAGCGCCGCCTCGAGCAGCCAGTCACGCGGCAACGGCACCGGTCCCGCAGCTTGACCGCCCGGCGCACCGCCGCCGGCAACGGCCCACCGCGCTGCACTGCCCGACCCTCGGTCGCAAGGTCGCGCACGGGCGCGCCGCAGCCGAGCCTCGCCGCCGCCGCCGCGCCG
>JACQWT010000247.1:0-7045 GCA_016209145.1 Deltaproteobacteria bacterium
TCGGAGAAAGCGTGCTCGAAATGGTCCAAGTTATCGAAATCGCTCACTTTACTCTGACGCTGGAACCGAACAATTCCGCGCACTTAGTTTTTTCTCCGACAGACTCCTAGAGCTCATCTAGCCCCAGCCAAGGGAGGAGGCATCCGATGATACGACACATCGTCACTGGAGCCGGCGGCGGGCCGCCAGAACTGCACGGCGGCGGCATCGGCCGCATCTGCGTCGTGTCGAAGAGCAAGTACCAGTTCAACGGCGCGTCGGGTGCGACCGAGGAAATCCCGCTCGCCGAGTACGTCGAAGCCGTGGGCTGCGTGTCCGCCGTGCTCGAGGTTCGTTGCCACGCCAAGACCATGGGCACAGGGCAGCAGTTCACGGTCAACGTCTACAACACGAGCTACGACCCGCAGAACCCGAGCGCGAGCTTTGCCGAGCCCAGCACTCGGGCCTACGTCACCATCGCGCCGAGCGACAGCTCCCCTCAGCTCTACACGGCGGCCTTCTCGACGCCCATTGCGGGGCTGGTGCGGGTGACGCTGAAGGCCACGCAGGCGACAAGCGCCGCCTCGATGGACTGCACCATCAGCGTGGACATCATCGCGCGGGCCGCGTAGGCGTGCTCGCCCGAGGCGGCTCGTGGCTCAGGTACTCGCCGCCAGCGGTGAGCGGAGTCCGGTCGTGCGGCGCGCAGCGCTGCCGCAGGCGGCGAGTCCGCCGCTAGGTTGGCCCTGGTGCACCCAGCCGCGCGGCGCGTCTCGGACGCCGTGCCTGCTCGGACGCGCGGCTACCGGCCCCCGTCAGGAGTGCTGACGCGCCATGCCCCTCTGCTCCGCCTACCACGCCGCGACGCTCGCGCAGCACCTCGACGGCGCCGCGCAGGCCAAGCAGGCCGGCTACGAGCCCATCGCGCTCGGCGTCTACGGCTTTCTCCAGGACGACGGCACCGCCGCCAAGATGAGCTTGCTCGAGGCAGTGCAGAGCCTCCGCTTCGCGGCCGTGTACGCGAAGGACTCCGGCCCCAAGCTCCTGCTGCAGCCGCACCGGGACTGGTACATCACCCACGCGTTCGTGCCGCTGCACATCGATCCCCGAACCCCGCTGGAACTGCAAGAGGAGCAGCTTACACCCTACGCGCCGCTCTCCGGCAAGCAGTACGAGCCATGGCTGGTGGCCGCACACCGGCTGGCGGACCACGGCGGCCTGGCGCGCGCGCTCATCGTGACCGTGTGGCGCGAGGTTCTGGGCTCCTGGCTTGGTGGCACGCCGCTGCCCTTGCACCACACCGCCCGCCAGCTTGGCGCGGACGCCGCCGCCTTCGAGCAGCGGGCGGACCAGGAGCGCGCCGCAGGGCGCTACCCGCGCTCGGTTGCGCTGTACGGCCCGAGCGACGACCTGCGCTTCGCCTGCGTGTGGGCGCACCCGGTGGACGGGCCCGTGCACTGGTCCTACGACCTCGCGCTGCGCACGCTGCGTCCGGAGGGCTACGGCCCCGGCGACCCGCTTCGAGAAGACGTGGACGCTACCTTCTCCGAGCACTACTCGGCCATGGTCCAAGGCCGGTGCCGGGCGGCGCTGGTAGTTCCGGTTCCGGGCAGCGAGGGGATCGTGTCCGCCGGGCAGCCGCTGCCGGCGCCGCCAGCGACCGATTGGCAACTGGGAGCGAGCGTCGATCGCCCGAAGGCAACCTACTTCGTGCTGTGGCGCGACGATGCGCTCGCGGGCTTCCCCAGGGAGGGCGTTGCCCTCGTCGATTCTACGGAAGACGGCTATCAGGCCAACGTCGATGAGCTTGGCCAGCCGGGGGGCGCGCCGAGCAACGGCTCCGACGAGTGGCAGCCTCCGATCGGCGACCCCGGCCAGTGGCCATGGCCGGCGCTCGCGCCGGTTTCAATCGGCTTCTCGACGACGGGGGCTGAGGAGTCGAGCGGCGCGCCTCGCCACACCGCCGCGGCCGTGTTCGCCGCCACGCACGACAGGCGAGAGCGCTGGTGGTCCTGGCACGGCCAGCAACCGCCGCAGAAGCTTGTCGTCTTCGACGACATGCTGGAGAACGCCCTCCGGGCCAACGGGGCCCGGCACGCGCAGATGGCGATCGTGCGTCACGGCCGGCTCGTGTATGCGCGCCCCGCCACGTGGTCGGAGCACGCCTCCGACCACGAGGTGACGCCGGCGCACCGCATGTGTCTCGCGAGCCTGAGCAAGCCGGTCACGGCCATGGCGGTGTTGAAGCTCTACGAGAACTACCGGCTGGGCATGGGCCCGCCGTGGCTCCGGCTCGACCTGGACATGAAGCTCGGCGATGCCTTGGACCTGGCGGGCTTGAAGGGCCTGGACGGCAAGACGGTGTGGGAGTCGTCGAGCGCGATGGCGAATGTCACCGTCCGGCAGCTTTTGGTCCATGCCGGAGGGTTCAGGCGCGATTTCCGGCACTGGGACGAAATGATCGATCAACTCGATGCCCACGGGTACGCGAAGCCGTTGCTCCCAGTCTCGCTGCGGCAGTTCGTGCAGTACGCGATCACAAACCCGTCAGCGGTTTTCGTGCCTGGCAACGTGGGCCGCGAGAGCTACAGCAACATCGGCTACATGGTGTTGGGGTTCGCCATCGAGGCCGTGACGCACATGAGCTACCCCGACGCAGTCCAAGCTTTCGTGCTTGGCCCTCTGGGCATCCCCGCGCGGCCCCCGGCGCCCTGGTTCATGGGCGTACCAACAGTGAAGCGGACCAGGGAGGCGGACGACCGGCACCTGGAGCAGGACCTGTACCCCGCCAACTCCAGGCTGACCCAGCCGGCATACGGGCGCTCGCTGTCTGCCGTGGACTACGCCAGGTTCATGGCGTGCTGTCATCTCGGCGGCGCGCCCGTGTTCGCGGACCCCGTGTCAGCGGCTCTGATGTGGAACGGCCTCTGGGGCGTTCACGGAGTGCACGTCTTCGGCGGCTGGAGAGGGACGCACGACGATGCTCACAACCTAGTCGCGGCGGGGATTACCGGCTCGCTCGATGCGCCGGACGTGGAGAACCCGGCGGCGCACTTGTTCTTCCCATCTGTGCGGGCAACGTGGACCACGTTGGACGAGCCCGAGGTTTCCTATGTGCTGCTCGTTCACGGAAAGCACAACGAAGGACGCGAGCCCATCCGCAAGGCGATCGTGGATGTCCCTTCGTGGCCGACGGTCGATCAGTTCCCGGCCTACGGGCTCCCGTGGCTCGTGCCTCAGGCCCACCCCGGCGCCTGGAAATGGGCGCCAGCGCCTCCGCCCGGCTGGGCGGGCGCGCCGCCGGGACCTCCGGGCTGGTAGCGGAGGGACGGGGCCGGTGCGGCGCCGCCGCTGCAAAGGAGCTACGATCGAGACATGACTGACAACGACTGGGACGGCGTCATCTGCGGAGGGAAGCGCACTGGCGTTCATCGGCTCGGTTGGCTGGTTGTGCTCGCGACCGCCCTTGCCGCAACGGCGTGCGGCGAGGATGCGGCGCCTCTGCCGGGGGAGGGCGCTGGCGGCACAGCGGGCACCGGCCAGCCGCACGGCGGCGGCGGTGACGGTGGTTCTGGCGGCCACGGCGGCGCGGACAAGAATCCATGTCCGGTTTCGGGTCCGTGCGTGAAGTGCCATTTCCTCTTCAACGGGCGATGGGGGGAGCCCATGCAGGGTGAAGAGGAGTGCCTCTGGGACTGCCAGCTCCCGAAGCCGTGCGGCATGCTGCACTTCCAGGGCGGCAGCGCGAATCCCGCCAAGAATCCATCCTGGGTACCGGCGCCGGGCGAGCTAAAGTTCGCGCATCCAGACGATACCGAGGCAGCGCTCAAGAAGGCCGACTGCATCTTCGCCGCTCTGCGCGACGGCACCCAAGGGAAGATCGGCTGGCTACACACCGACGACTGCGCCGCAGATGGCTGCGAGTACGCGCTAAGCGTCACGCCGAACCGCGCCGCGCTCTACGAGAGCTTCTACGGCTGGGACGTCGATCACGAAACCAACTCGATCGGTCCCGCGGCGCTGCGCGAGCCGGCGTACTTCGAGGCATGTCGCGCCGAGACCGATCCGGCGGCGATCTGGAACTGCCTCATGGGCTGGACGGACCAAGTCTGCGCGCCGTAGCCGCGGAGCGCCGCCGCAGCCCGAGCGCGCTCCCACGGGAACCGCAGGCCCGTGACGAGCGCCCCGGGCAAGCGCTGGGCCCGCTCCGCTCCTACCCCTTCGCCGCCTCCAACGGATGGCCGAGGGTCGACGTGCCGACGGGCGACAGCCGGCGGCCGAGAGCCGACCGCCGACCCGCCGACGGGGCCGGCGGCCGAGATCTTCTGGCCAGTGTCTTGAGTTGCGGGCGAAGCCGGCGGTAAGCTTGAGTCGTGATACGCGCGACGGGCTTCATGCTCGCGGCGGCCATGGCCCTTGTGGCCCTGGCGCCGGCAGGCTGCAAGACCGAGGGCCCCGGCTCGGGGCCTCCCGTGCCGGCCTCTTCCGAGCCCGAGGGGCGTGACCTCGTCAAGGGCGCGATCGTCGGGGCGGCGGAGACGAGCGGCGGCATCCGGCTCTACAAGATCCTCGAGGTGGCCTACTTCCCCAAGCCCGTAGGCGACGAGCTCGTCATGATCGCCTACAACGAGAAGGCGAACAGCTTCCAGCACGCCTCCGACCTGTGGCAAAAGGGTAACCTTACCGTAGCGCTCGCCCGAATGCGCGTGGCCAAGCACATGTTCATGACGCGCGACTACCGCGTCGTCGCCCACCAAGCGGTCACGCAGGAAGAGCTGGATGCTCCCCCCGTACCCTCGACGGGGCGGCCGGGCGGGCAGCCGCCACGTTGATCGGCAGGCCGGCTACTCCGCCACACCGGCCTGCCGCAGCGTGCCGGCGAGCCGGCCGATGGCCTCGGCGTGCAGCCGGCTCGCGCGGCTCTTGCTGATGCCGAGATCGGAGGCGATGTCGTCGAAGCGCTCCTCGCCGAAGTAGTGCCGCTCGATGAGGGCCCGCTGCCTCCCGTCCACCAGCTCGGTGACGGCCCGGCGGAGCGTGCGCGCCGACGCCAAGCGCTCCGAAAGCTGCTCGGGATCGGCGCACGAGTCCGCTGCCGGCTCGGCATCCCCGCCTCCGGCCACGAGCCCGAAGGCCAGGGCCGCGGCGTGCCCGTCCAGCAGCTCCCGAAGCCGCTGCCGGTGCTCTTGCTCGCTCGGCGGCGCCTCGTCGGAAGCCGGCTCGCGCGCGGTTGCCCGGCCGAGCCGCGCGCTCGCGGCGAGCGCCCGGGCGCGGCCCGCCGCGGCCCGGCCGTGCGTGTCGCGACGCACGCCGTCGAGCAGCGCCCAGCGCAGGCGCTCTGTGGCGTAGGCCCCGAGGGTGGAGCGCCGGCCGTCGTAGCGACGCACCAGATCGACGAGCGCCGCCTGCCCCATGCCCACCAGCTCTTCGAGCTCGACCTTGCGGCCAAGCCGCAGCCACAGCCGCCGCGCCTCGTGGCGCAGCAGGGGCAAGCCGTCGCGGACGAGTTGCTCCTCGGAGGTGGCCCCGCGCCTGCTGGGCGCGTCCGCGCCGGCTCGTCCGGCCGGGCGCTCCTGGCCCTGCGCCGTCTCTGACCCTCTGCTCGTCACTGCCGCCTCGCCCTTCGCCCCGTCAACCGGCCCGCCGCTTCCGCTCGCGCCCCGCGCGTGCGACCGGCTCCCGCTTGCCGGGCCGGACCCGCTCGCCGCTCTCGTCCACCTGGCGCGGATAGGCGCCGGCCAGCGCCGCCCGGGCCGCCGGATCCTCGTCGAGCAACAGGGCGAGTTGCTCGCGCATCCACTCCAGATCCGCCAGCGGCAGCTTGCCGCGGTACGGCGCGATGGCTGCTTCGAGCTGGGCCGCCACGAACGGATCCTCCAGCAGGGGATGGGGCATGGCGGCGCTCACTCGCATCCGTTCACGGGGTCTTGTGCCGGCGGGCAACGACGGTTCGCCGAGTCGGCCGCGATCGCGGCTTTCGTCCTCGGCCCGGCTCCTCACGTACAAGAGTACGCTCCGGGCCGGGCCTCCGGGCGCGCTCGCGCTCACGGCCGCCTGACGAGCCGACTGGCAGGGAGCATGAACGCATACGCTTACTCGAACACGAAGCGCAGCTCGTACTGGCAGATCTGGAATACGTCGCCGGAGGCGATGAGCTTGCGCCCGACGCGCTCGCCCTGGTACTCGACCCCGTTCGTCGAGCCCAGATCCACGATGTAGTACTGCCCATCGGCCCGCTCGACGGCGGCGTGCGAGCGAGAGATGTTGGGGTCCTTGATCAGCAGATCGGCCGTGCTCTTGCCGCGGCCGATGATGAAGCGGTCCTTGGCCACCTCGTGGCGCTCGGCACCGTAGTACACCACGAGCTTGCCGGTCGTGACGGGCGGCGCCGCCGGCTCGGCGTCGGCGTGGCGCAGGGCCATGCCGGGAGGAGGAGGCGGCGGCGGCCCGCCCCCCCCGGCCGCCCTGGCGATGCTGGCGGCAGCGGCCCGCTGCGGCAGCGGGTAGCCGGCGAGACCGCGGGCAGCGCCCATGGCCGCGCGCCCGGGCGGAGGAGGAGGTGGCGGCGCGCCGGCCAACCCCGTCGTGGCGCCACCCGGTGGCGGTGGCGGCGGGCCGCCGCCGGCCTCGGCCGGCCGCGGTGGACGAAGCAGCCCGCCCGGCGGCGGAGGAGGTGGGGGGCGTCCGTCCGCTGGCGACGCCGGCCGAGGCGGCGACGGCGACGGTCGGGGCGGCAACCCGGCGCGGGCCATGGCCAGGCCGATCACTGCCCCCCCCGGAGGAGGCGGCGGCGGCGCCTTGCCCGCGCCGGGAGGGGGCAGACCGCCCGCAGGTGCGGGCGCAAGCACTGGCCCCAGCCCGGCCCTCCCCGCGACGCCGCCGCCCGCCGGTGGCGGAGGCGGCGCGCCGCCCGCCGACCCACGAGGGGGCAGGCCCAGAGGCGGAGCAGACGGGGCCGCGGGCGCCGCGGGCTCCGCGCCAGCGGCCCGCGGCGGCGGCGGGCCGGCCAGCCGCCGCGCCACGCAGATCGTCCCGCCGCCACCGGGTGGGGGAGGAGGCGGCGGCG
>JACQWT010000247.1:7053-10026 GCA_016209145.1 Deltaproteobacteria bacterium
CGGCGGCACCGAGCCGCTCGGTCCGGCGGCCGGCGCCGGGATCGACGCCGGCCGCGCGGGGGGCGGAGCGTCAGCCCCGCGCGCCGGCACGGGAATGTTGTGCTGGAGCGCGTACAGCTTCAGCGCGTCGTTGATCAGGTCGTCGACGGGGCACCCGAGCTCGCGAGCCTTGCGCTCGAAGACCTCGCCCAGGGTGTCATCACACTGGAACGTGCATGCCCTCATGGTTCTCGATAACCGGTGCTCGGATCGATCCGGCCCGCGCCTTCGGCCCCACCAGGCCAGCAGGCGGGGGAGCCCGCATCTTGCCACTTCTCAGGGCCGATGGAAGGGAAAAGGGGCCCTTGTCCCTTGCCCCTTGCCCGTTGCCCACCTAGAACGTGGGCGCGCTCGGATCGCCCATGGTGGACCCCACAAGCGAGGAGCAGGGGCAGCGCCTCGCCGCGCGGCTGCGGTTCCTGCACGACATGGCGACGCTTCTCGCCGGCTCTCGCCCGCTGGCGGAGGTACTGCGAGCGTGCGTCGAGGGTGCCAAGGGCCTGCTCCGCGCCGAGCACGCGGCGGTGGTGCTGTTCGATCCGGCCACGGGCTGGCCGGCGGAGATCCACCCGCCCAGCGCGGTGCTGGAGCAGCTTGCACCCGGCCAGCCGGCGGGGGGCGGCGCCCTTCTCGCCCGGGTCGCGCAGGGGCGGGTTCTGCTCAGCGCCAACGCGGCGGCCGAACCGGAATGCGCCGCCGATCCTGGGGGGCCGCCGGCCGTAGGGCCCGTGCTGGGCATTCCGGTTCGCCGGGGCGAGCGGGTTGCAGCGGCCGTGCTCTTCGCCCGCCGCGCCGGCGCGGCCGCCTTCGGCGAGCACGACAGGTCGCTGGCCGAGGCCGTCGCGGCGCTGGCCTCGCTCGCCACACGCATGGCGTCCTGGCGCGAGGAGCTGGACGAGCGGGCGCAGAGCCGCGCCACGCTGGTCATAAACGACGCGATGCGCCTCTTGGGGATCGGCAGCCGCCGCGGCCTCGAGCCGGAGCTCGCCCAGTTCCACGAGGAGGCCCGGCGCAAGCGGGTTCCCTACGGCATCCTGATCGTCGACGTCGACCAGCTCGGCGCCTACAACGATCGCTACGGCCGCTCGGCCGGCGACGGCGTGTTGTCCACCGTGGCCCGATTGCTCGCCACTGCGGTGCGGGCCGAGGATCGCATCTTCCGCTACGGCCAGGTTGCGGTCGCGCTGTTCTTGTGGCGTCTGCGCGCCGCCGGGCTCGCCACCGCCGCCGAGCGCATGCGGCGGCTGGTGATCGCCGAGGGCATGGAGCACCGCGACCGCGCGCCGCCCCTGGTGACCGTCAGCGCCGGCGGCGCGGTGTTCGATCCCGCCAGCGCCGGCGCCGACGCCCTCACGCAGGGGGAGCTCCTGCACAAGGCCGACGACGCCCTGCGACGGGCCAAGCGGGGCGGCGGCAACCGCGTCGTGGTGTCCGGGGGCTAGGAGATGGCCCCTGGCGGCGAACATACTGCGCGCGGTGGTAGCATGCGCTTCCGGCAAGGACTTGCCGGTCAGGGCGAACGGGGTTGGGGCCCCGTTCGCGGGGTCTGGGGCGAAGCCCCAGCGTGGAATTCTCGCCGCGGACGGCTCGCCTAGGGCTACGGCGCGGAACGGCCGCGGGGCGGTGCCGGTCGCGTCTGCCCGCTCCGTTCGCGCAGGCGTACTGGTTTCACCCTTGAGCCGCAGACGCAGCCCGCGCATGGCATAGCTAACAGCCAGCAGCCAACAGCTAATCGCCATCCTCGTGGCGCAGCACGTGCGTCAGCTCGCAGCCGCGGTCCTCCCAGCTTTCGCCGTGCTCGGCGTCCGAGTGGGGCCCGTCGTGCCCGGCGGGCTTGCCGCAGCGCAGATCCACGCGCCGCTTGGCGAGGTTGGACGACGTGCCCTGCACGCTGCACGTGACGATCAGGACGGCGCGATGGGAGCAGGCCATGATGGGCTAGCCCTGCTCGCTCTCGCCTTGGCCCGCGGGCTGCTCAGGGCTCGTGTCGGCCCCGGGAGACTGCTCCTGTGCGCCGGGCTTCGGCTCGCCCTCCTTCTCGCCCGGCGCGGGCTTGGAGCCAGCGACGGAATCGAGAAGCTGCAGGGCGAGCTTCATGTAGTCCGCCTCGGTCACGATGCCGACGAGCGTGCCGTTGTCCTCGGTCACGGGCAGGCAACCAACCTTGCTGTCCCACATCGTCGTGGCCGCCTTGGCCAAGGGCGTGTCCGGGCGCACGGCGAGCACCTCGCGGTGCATGATCTTGCCGGTCGTGACGCGCTTGACGAGCGCCTCCTGGCCCTCCTTGTCGTCGCGCATGGCATGCAGGCCGGCGATGACCTGCACGATGTCGCGATGGCTGATCAGCCCGAGCAACTTGTTGTCGTCGCTGACCACCGGCAGGTGCCGGAAGCGGAAGCGCAGCATCCCGGACTCGACGTTCTCGATGGACGCATCCTCGCCCAGCGTGATGAGCTGGCGCGTCATGATGTCCGCGACGACCTCGGGGGGAAACTTGCGGGGCGGCAGGTTGGCCAGCGGCGGCGGAGGCTGCGACAAGCGCCGGCGCTTGGGCTCGGGCAGCTTCCGCGACGCGGCCGCATCCGCCGCCGCCTTTGCCTTGGGCGGTGGCGGGGGCGGCGCCGACTTCGGCACCGGCTCGGAGGTGAACTCCAGCTCCGGCTCGGAGTCGCGCGCCGGAGACGAGTCCGGCGGTGGCCCGGACGAGGTCGCGGGCGCGGCCGGGTCGGATGCGGGTCGGTCGGACGGCTTCGGCGGGTCGGAGGCGGACATGACCTACCGAATAGCGCGGAGCTGGCACGCGATCAATTGGAGCTAGGAGTCTGTCGGAGAAAAAACTAAGTGCGCGGAATTGTTCGGTTCCAGCGTCAGAGTAAAGTGAGCGATTTCGATAACTTGGACCATTTCGAGCACGCTTTCTCCGACACACTCCTA
>JACQWT010000325.1 GCA_016209145.1 Deltaproteobacteria bacterium
AGCCGAACCCCCTTGCCACCGGCGACCGCTGCCACGACCGCCCCTCCCGCTCGTCCTGCCCCTGCTGCTCTCCGCGCTCGGCGCCGCGGGGACGGGCGGCTGCGGCCGCGAGGCCGAGCAGAGCGCGGTCCGCCCCCCGAGCTCCGCCAAGCCGAGCGGACGCGCGCCGGGCTCGGCCGCGCCGGACGCCGCGGCCCAGCGCCGCGAGGCCGCCCTGCACGCCGATCGCGAGTGCCGCAAGTCGCGCCCGTGCACCGACGAGGGCAAGTGCACGTTCAACGCCGTGCTCGGCGGCTGCGCCCCCGGCTCCGACGCCGACTGCCAGCGCGCAGACGCCTGCCGCGTGGTGGGCTGGTGCGCCGCGGTGCAGGGCCGCTGCGCGCCGCGCAGCCCCGAGCACTGCCGGCAGGCGGACTCCTGCCAGCGCCACGGCAACTGCACGCTCGCCTCCGGCCGCTGCCAGGCCGGGAGCGACGAGGACTGCGCGCGCTCGACCGAGGAAGGCCAGAAGCTCGGCCGCAAGCTCGCGCGCGACGGCCGCTGCGTGGCGAGCTGCGCCGACTCCTCCTTGTGCGAGCACGAGGGCAAGTGCACGGACCGCGGCGGCGCCTGCGTGGCCGGCGGCAGCGCCGACTGCCGCAAGAGCCGCCTGTGCGCCTTCCAGGGCCAGTGCACCGCCCGCGACGGCACGTGCATCGCCGGCGCCGACGCGGACTGCAAGAAGTCGACGGTGTGCGAGAAGTCCGGCGCCTGCCGCGCGGCGGACGGCCGCTGCACGAAGTAGCGCGCGCCCGCTCACGCGCCGAGCAGCGCGTAGCGCAAGAACCCCACGCTCGCGCTCGCCGCGTTGGCCGCGAGCGACCAGAGGAGCGGCCGGCGCACGCCGAGGGCCCACAGGTACGCCGCCTCGAAGCAGATGGCGAAAGCCTCGGCGGCGGCCACCATCGTCCAGTAGGACCGGGGCACGAGCACCGGGAAGACGAACCAGACGGCGGGATGCGTCGCCGCGCTCGCCACGAAGGCGAGCACCAGGGCGCGGGCGAGGCGAACAGTGCCGTGGCGCTGCTGCGGCCCGTCGCGCTCGCGGCGCCGCCAGCAACGCCTCGCGGCCGTTGCGCGCTGTAGCCGCAGGCGAGCCGTCCGCGGCGAGAATTCCACGCTGGGACTTCGCCCCAGACCCCGCGAACGGGGCCCCAACCCCGTTCGCCCTGACCGGCCGGTCTTCTGTGCCAAAGCGCATCGATTTTCTGACCCAGTAGATCGTCAGCCCGCGCCCACCTCGCGCCGGCCGGTGCGGTAGACGCCGATCGCCACGAGCACCGACGCGAGCAGCAGAAACGTACCGCCCAACATGCCCGAGCGCGAGCTCTCCTTGATCCCGGTCATCAGGATGCGCACGAGCTGGGCGTCCGGCGCGCGCTTCGGATCCTCCAGATACCAGCTCACCGTGGCGAGCCCGCTCAGCACGGCGTGCACGCAGGTCACGGCCTCCACCACCGCCATGGCCACGGCGAAGCGCAGCCGGGGGGGCGCGCCGTCCCAAGCGTAGCGGCCGGCGGCCCACAAGAGCACCAGGCCAAAGACCAGGGTGGGCCACGTCCCCCACCCGCCTTCGATGAAGAACTGGAACATGCTTGCTTGCTCCTTCCCGGGACGGGCGCCGCGCCCGTCTCTGCTCCCTTCATGCACGAGCCGGCAGATCGTGACTGACAAACAGCGCGGCGGCGAGGCGGGCCTTGTCACGACCGGCACGCTCGGGTGTCATACCAGACGTGGAAGCCGACGATCGCGCGCTCGTCCGTGGCCTGCGCGCACGCGAGCGCGCCAGTTTCGACGAGCTGTACCGCCGCCACCACCAGCGGATCTGGGCCTTCCTCGTGCGGCTCAGCGGCTCCCGGCAGGAAGCCGAGGACATGTTCCAGGAGACCTGGCTCGCGGCGGCGCGCCACGCGCACGAGCTCGATCCGGACGGCTCGCCCCTGTGCTGGCTGTACGCGGTCGCGCGCAACAAGCACCGCAACGCCCGTCGCTGGCGGCTCTTCGACGCGCTGCGCCGGGCCCACGCGGCGGCCGAACCGCCCGAGCCGGCCCAGCTTCCCGACGAGATCGCCGCGGCCCGCGACCGGGTGGCGGCGCTGGCGGCGGCCTTCCCCCGGCTTTCCGACGCGCACCGCGAGGTGCTGCTCCTGTGCCTGGTGGAGGGGATGGAGACGGCCGCGGTCGCGCGAATCCTCGGCCTTCGCGCCGAGGCCGTGCGCCAGCGCCTGTGCCGGGCGCGCGCCGAGCTTGCGCGGCTGCTCGGCCGGAACGATGCTCGACCGGACGCCCTGCCCGGAGGCTTGCCATGACCACGCACGATGATCCGCTCGCCCGCGATCTCTCCGCGCTGCCCGTAGCGCCGCTCGATCCCGCCCTGTCGGCGGCAACGCTGCGCCGGGCCCGTGCGGCGCTGGCGCCGCCGGCGGTGCCGGGCGCCGGCTGGCTCCCCGTGGTGCGCGCCTGGCAGGCCACCGCCGTCCCGGCCGTCCTCGCCATGGCGGCGGCCTTCTACGCCGCGGGCGCGGCGGAGCTCATGGCGCGCCTCTTCGCGGGCTGACGCCCCGCGCCGCCGATCGCCATCCGAGTCACACGTTTTGTGTGATTCGAGGGCCGATCGGGCGGCACCCGGGAGAACGGGCGCACCGGTGCACTCCCCGGTTGCCCTCATCGCCGTTGGCAGCTCCATCCGCCCGAGATCCTTGCGGTCGAGGCATGGGCCAAGAAACGCCGGCAGGCGTGGCCATGGCCTGGCGCCGGCCGCGGGGAATGTGGAATGTGGAATGGCAGCGATCGGCCA
>JACQWT010000004.1 GCA_016209145.1 Deltaproteobacteria bacterium
CCCACGACCCGCCGTATCAGCCGCCGCTGCACCCGCGGCACATCCACCTTCTGGTTCGACAGCAACCTGTCTACCTGCTTGATGGAGTGCTTGGCCACGACGCCACGTCTCCTGGCCGCGGCTCGCCCGATGGACGCAACCCCAGCCCGGTCCGCATGCAGGGCACCGAGCACAGCGTGCGCCACCGAGTACGTTTGCTTCGCGTGAAGCTCCGTACCTACGAGATCCTCGACCAACGGTGTCGGCATGAAGCATGACTGCTCCATGTCCCAGGCGATTTCAAGACCGTCGTCGTGCGACCACAGACCCACCTATGTGATATCGATCTCTTGCCCACCAATCCTTCAAGTCGATTATGAGGGGATCCGTGAGGCGCACAACCGCAGCGCACTCACGTAAACTAGCGCATGGCGCTAACTTTTGCAAGCAGATGTCACGGAAGCCGTCAGCGGGCGACTGCCGACGGTCCGGCCGCTGCGCCGGGCTGGGCCGGTCCTTCGGCGCCCTGACGTCCGAGCTGCGCTAGACGGGCGGGCGGCCGATGTCAGGGGGAGCGGGGATGCTCGGCCGGTGCGCTCGAGCCCGACACCCACCCGCGGACCGCGCCATGCTGAGGCGTGATGTCGCGCTCCGTGCCCGCGTCGCTTCGTCCCGCCCTGGAGCAGCTCGCGCGCCGGCTGCGCGAGCTGTTCGGCGACCGGCTGCGCGAGCTCCGGCTCTACGGGTCCTACGCCCGGGGCGAAGCCAGCGAGGACTCGGACGTAGACGTGCTCGTCGTGGTGGACGGGCTGACGGATCTGGAGATCGGTGCGGCGGCCGGCGAGGCTGCGCCTGTGGTGCTGGCCACCGGCCTGCCGCTGGCGCCGCTGCCCATGTCGAGCGAGCACCTGGCCGAGCTGCGCCGCGACGACCGCCTCTTTGCGCGGGTGCTCGACGAGGAGGGGATCCGGCTGTGACCGACGAGAGCCGCCGGAGCGAGGTCGAGCCGCCGATCGACCACGTGCTCGGGCATCTCGTGGCGACGGGCTGGGGGCCGGCCGGCGGCTGACCGCGGGCAGCAATCCTGCCCTGAGGGCGGGGCTGCCTGGCGCAGCAGGTGGGGCATCGCGCTCGGCAGCGGCGCGCACCCCTTCGGCCCGCGAGTCACACAGAACGTGTGATTCGACCGGCGATCGCCGCCCGTTCGGCGCGCGAATCACACAGTTTGTGTGATTCGGGCACGGATGACTTCGCACCGTAGCTTCTCCGACATCGTCGCCGGGTGGCCTCCGACGTTGGCCCGAGCGTCACCCCGGGGCAGGGCGTCGCGGTGCGGCCAGCGGCCCCGGGCGCACCATGAGGACGACCACGCCGGCCCACCGCCGCGCAGCGCCGGTCCCGCTCGGCAGCCGGGGCGCGCGGCCGTCCAAACTGCGGGGCGCGAGCCGGAAGTCGCAGCGGCTCGGCCGCCGCTACTCGACTGGAACCAGGACCAGGATGTCGGCCATCCCGTGGACGAGGGCCGCGTACGAAGCGAGATCATGGGGATTCCGGGCCCATGCGCCGGTCCTCCTGTTCAGGAGAGTCCGCTCCCAGCGACCGGCCGTTGCATGATGCTCGATCGACGGAGCCATGCGGGCGAGCCCGCGGATGGGACGGGCCCACGTGATCGGCTTGCCCATCGTGTGGGCGACGTGGACGACGCTCTTGGGGCTGCTGCGGTTGACCAGCCCGCGAAGCGCGTCACGCCGCTGACGCAGCTCGCCGATCGGCGTCGCCCGGCGCTGAACCAGGGCAGCGAGGTCGTGGCAGTCGAGCAGAAGTGTCGTGCCCAGCGGGGCGGGAAGCTCGACGATGTGCCGAGACATGTCGTGGCTCGCGAACAGCCACCTGCGCCAGTTGCCGGGGCTTGCGAATTTCGTCGTGGCGTGGACTACGCGGCCCGCTTCTCGGCAGAACACGAACAGCGCCTGGAGCTCCCAACCGTGTCCCCGCTCGCAGTAGTTGCGGAAGTCGACGCCGAACACGACATGTCGGGCAGGCACTTCGCAGAGTTGGCGAGCCCACTGCCCGCCGGCCCAGTCCGCGAGCGCATCGAGGTAGGGTGTTGCATCGAAGACCGCGGCGCGCACGCCACGAGCGACGGGAGGTAGGCCAGCGTCCTCCTCGAGTGGCCATCCCTCAACCACGCACCACCCCGCCGGAAGGCACGCGACCTCCGCCTCGACGTTCCGCGGCAGCTTGGTCCGCCACTTCGTCACCGCCACGGCCAGGCAGGCAAGAGCGCAGGCCTCGTCGGCGTGCTCTGCCCAACGAGGTCGGTTCCGCACCACGGTCCCGAGACGCAGGACCAGCGGGGCCCCGGCAGGCCCATCTGCGCGAAGAAGAACGGGTTGGCCAACGCGCCATCTTGCGGCGCGGTCGGTACGGAGTCCTGTCGAGGTCGAGCCAGCTCTCGTCACGGTCGGTCCTCCAGCGGTGTAGGTCCTGGAGCTGCCGCGGCCGAGCACCGAGCCTGTCGGTCCGAGGTACCGCCCCGCCCACCGATCGAGCGCCCAAGGGCTCGCGAGGCGAGGCCGAAGCTCGGAGCGGATGGCCGCCGAGTACGCCCACAGGTTGAGCCCGATTGAGGGCCAGCTCCTCCCAACCTCTGCGCTGATCCGCTGGGCGATCCCGGTCCATAGTCGCACGGGCATCGAGCCACGAAGACGCCAGGCCGACATCGCGAGGACGGATGGACAGCCGGGAGCATCGAGCGCGGGCTCAACGTCCAGCGTGACCGCCTCCAGCACCGGTTCCGCCGAGCGCCGTGAGAAGCCATCGATCGGGTCGGGCACGAAAAGGCTATCCATCGCTGCGATCGACCAGCCCGCGGCGCTCTCGGCCAGCTCGCGAGCGCGGGCCCACAGCGCCGCCGCGGCACGCCAGGCACCATCGGTCCCCCGTGTCTCGATCCGTGCGAGCGTGCTGTTTTCGGTCGCCACGATCCCCCGCTCATCGGCGGATGAACACAGCCAAGCGCACGTGCCATCCCGCACAGGGGGCTGCTGGCCGCGGCCCGCCCCGGCATACAACCGCCTCCTGCCCAGCGATCACGTTGGGCATTCTATGCGCCGTTGCGGGGCGAGGGGAAGCGCCTGTGCGGGCTCGACCTGCACGGCGCCGAGCGCGTCCGGCACCCCTCCGGCCGGCCCACGCCGCCTTCTGCCCGAACAAGATGCGCCGGCTCTGCTCCCCCGCCAGCCGGCCTTGCACTATGCTCGCCCCCCATGAGCTTGCTGCGCAGGGCGATGCGGCTCGGGCTGGCGGCGCTGGTGGGCCTGGGCGTCTCGGGGGCCTCGTGCGGTCAGCGCGGCCTCGCGATCATGCCCGGCGTCATCAACGACCCGGCCAACCTCACGCTGCGCAAGGCCATCCTCGGCTTTGCCTGGAGCCGGATCTGCCCCGAGCTGCGCGCCCGCTCCGTGCCGCTCCAGCTTCGCGACACCGATCCGGCGATCGGCCGCTACTTCGCGACCGGCTGCGCCGTGCGCGAGCTCGCGAACGGCAACCTCTTCGTGCAGGTGCTGGGCCACGGCTACGCCTGGACCAACATCACGCTCCGGATCGGCTTCGAGGCCAGCGCCGCCGTCGAATACGAGCACGACTTCCTGCTCGACGGCTCGACCATGTACGTCTACCTGCGCGAGCGATCGATCAGCACGAACGAGTTCAAGCCGCTCGTGGTCGAGCGCCAGCAGGCGAGCGGCCCGGGCGCGGCCCTGTTCGGCTCCACGGTGGCCGCCGCGAGCCAGCAGATCGGCGAGCGCGTGCTGCGCTCCAAGCTCGCCGAAGGCTTCACCGTGGTGCGCGATCCCGACGGCACGACCGAGTTTGCGATGGGCGTGCTGGAGAAAGGCCGGCGGCCCGAGGCGCCCTTCGCCAAGGGCGAGTCCGACTGGCTCGTGCTGGCCAACGAGCGCACCGAGTTGCACCACGGCCAGCGCGACTACGCCGGCCCATTCCGCATCGAGGGCGACGACGCGGCGCTCTACCTCACGGTGGTGGTCGAGGGA
>JACQWT010000326.1 GCA_016209145.1 Deltaproteobacteria bacterium
AGGCGCCGGCCGGCGGGACGCCCGCGGCGCGTGCCCCCCAGCAGTCTGCGCCCGCCGTAGCCGCGGGCCAGTTCCCCTGGAACGCGGCACCGGAAGCAGCGCCGCCGGCGGAGCCGGCGCCGGGCTCTGCGGCATCCGCCGAGCGGGTAGCGGCCGGCACGCTCGTGATGTCGGCGGGCGAGCTCTACGCCGCCGCGCAGCCCGCGGCTGCCGCTGGAGCCGTGCCGGCCGCGCCGGTGTCCGGCCCGGGCATGCACGGGCTGGGCGACGACGACGAGATGGAGGTGCCCACTACTCTCGCGGCCTCCGCCTTCGGCTCCGGCGGAATCGAGGGGGACGAGCCCACGAGCGACGCTCACCACGTGCGCCCGGCAGCCGGCCAGGCCCGGGACGATCGCGGTGCCTTCGACGTGCCGTTCCGCGCCGGCGGTCGCAGCCGCTACTGGCCCGACGCGCAGGAGGGCGCGCCGGAGCGGGCGCCGGCCGCGGCCAAGCCAGAGCCGGCGCGAGCGCCGGCGCCGGCGCCGGAGTATCCGGACGACCCCACCGTGCCCCACGCCGCGGCTATCCTGCAGCAGGTGTACGCTGCGCGCGTGACCACGCCGGGCCACGGCCCGGCGCCAATGGCCGCTGCGGCAGCGGCGCCGGCGCCGACTGCGGCGGATCGGGCTGCCGCAGCAGCGATGGCCTCGCCCGCGGCGTCGCCCTGGGCAACTTCACCCGGCCCTGCGACCGCCCCGGCCGAGGGCGCGGGCATGCCTGCTTTCCCGGCCCATCCCGGCATGCTGACGGCGCGGGCCCCCGTCGAGCCAAACGCCCACGCGCGCGCTGCCGCCGCTGCGGCACGCGCCGCCGAGCTCGTTGCCGCCGCCGGGGCCGCGGGCGGCTGGCCGAGCGGTGCCCAGGCGCCCTGGGACGCCGGCCGGCAGGCGCCGAGCGCCGAGGCCATTGCGCCCGCGCCGGCGAGCCCAGCGCCCGCGGCGGCGCCGGCAGTGGCGGCGCGCTCGGAGCTCGACTCGGCGGTGCGCAGCCTCGCGAAGCTCGTCGCGGCAGCCGAGCCCCGTCCGTCCCAGATCGAGCTCCCGATCGAGTCGGAGCCGAGCGGCGAGTCGGCACCGGGGCTGGCGGCCGCGGCCGGCCGGCCGGGAACCGGCAACCAGTGGGACGCGGCCCCGCGCGCCGGGAGCGCCGGCGTGGCAGTGCTGCCGGTCAGGAGCGTGGGCCAAGCGGTTGCGGTCGCAAGCCCGGCCGCGCCGACCGCACAGGCGGAGCCCGCTCCGTCGGGCTCCTTGCCCGCAGCGCTGGCGCCCACGCGCGCGCAAGCGCCCGCGCCGGCAGCAGCACAGCCCCAGCCTGCGGGCCGGCCGGCCGGCCTCGACATCGACATCGACATCGATGTCGAGCTGCCCCAGCGCTCGCGCACGCCGCTCATTGCCGGGCTCGCGGTCGCGGCCGCCGCCGCGGTCGGCGTGATCGTGTACGTGGCCGTGCCGTCCGGCCGGAGCGCGGAAGGCGGTGCAGCGGCCACCGCCAGCGCCGCGGCCAGCAGCCCCTCCGAGGAGATGGCCACGTCTGTCTCGAGTGCGCCTGCCGGCTCCGCTGAGTCCGAGGACGACGGCCAGGAACCCCCACTCGAGGATCAGCCAGCCCCGAGCGCCGAGGCGACGGCGGCCCCGGCGCCCGAGCCCAAGCCCGAGCCGGAGGCCAAGCCCGAGGCGCCGCCCGAACCGCGCCCCGACAAGCACGTCACGAAGCCCAAGCCCCCGCCCGAGCCGCGGCCGGAGAAGCCACCCAAGCCACCGAAGCCGCCCAAGCCGCCCAAGCCCGCGCCAGAGCCACCCAAGCCCGCGCCGCCCAAGCCTCCGGAGAAGCCGAAGGGCGGGGATCCATTCGCCGATCGGTTCTGACCTACGGCGTGACAGCCGACGTGAAGTCTTCGCAGCGCTCGCGGGCCGACAGGAAACGACGGTGCAAGCGGCACAGCCCCGCGTCGCCGCGCACCGAGGCGAACATCGAGCCCAGGATGTGCACGGCCGGCAGCGCGGCCTCGATGGCGGCCGGATCGCCCACGAAGTGGCGACAGGCGCCGCAGCGGGGCTCGTCGGCGCGAGGCATGGGCGGGCAGGCTCCTCCGGCGCCCGCGTCGTGCCGGGTCCCAGCTATGGGTTCGAGCACTGAACGTTCGTGACGACCGTGCCCGCGCCGTGGTTGGCCAAGATCGAGCTGTCCTGATACCAGACGTTGACGTTGACGCCCCGGCTGGCGAGTGGACCGAGGTTCTGGCCATAGCCCGGGCAACTGAAGCCCGGTTTGGCCAGGGCAGTCGGCATCTGGAAGCTCAGCGCAGTGCTCTTGGGGTTGTCCATCTTGAGCTTGCAGAAGATGTCCGCGTCGGCCTGGTCGCAGCTATTGCCCCCCGCCCAAGTGCAACTTCCGTTGCAATAGAGCTGCTCGAGCTTGGAGAAGTCCCAGCGGCAGGTATTGGGCAGGACCGGTGCATACTGGTAAGGCCCGGGCGGCGGGTCGTACTCCTCTCCCGGGTCCTTCACCTTGTTGCCGCACAGCAGAGGCTGACACGCGCCCGACTTACACTGCTCGTTCTGTGCGCACTTCTTGGCGCACTGGCCACAGTTGTTCGGATCGACCTGCAAATCGACGCAGACATTGCTGCAGTTCGTCGTCCCGGGACCGCAGAGGATCTTGCACTGGCCGGCGCTGCAAGCTTGCCCCTGGGCGCAGGCGTTCCCGCAGCTCCCGCAGTTGGCCCCGTCCACCTGCGTGTCCACGCACTTGCTGCCACACTTCGTCGTGCCGCCGACGCACTGCAGGGCGCAACCGCCGTTCACGCACACCTGCCCGCCCGCGCAGGCATTGCCGCAGCTCCCGCAGTTGGCCGCGTCCACCTGCGTGTCCACGCACTTGCTGCCGCACTTCGTCGTGCCAGCTTCCGCTCGCGCACACCTGCCCGCCCGCGCAGGCATTGCCGCAGCTCCCGCAGTTGGCCGCGTCCACCTGCGTGTCCACGCACTTGCCGCCACACTTCGTCGTGCCGCCACCGCACTGCGAGACGCACTTCTCGCCCGAGCACACCTCGTCGGGCAGGCAAGCCTTGCCGCAGCCGCCGCAGTGAGCCGGGTTGTTCTCCGTCTCCACGCACTTGCCGCCGCACTTGGTCGTGCCGCCCACGCACTCCAGACCGCACTGGCCGGACGAGCAAACCTCACCGGGGCCGCAGACCACGCCGCAGCCGCCGCAGTTGGCGGCATCGACCGTGGTGACAACGCACTTGTTGCCGCACTTCGTCGTGCCGCCCAGGCACGTGAGATCGCACTGGCCCGAGGAGCAGACCTCGCCTGCGCCGCAGGCGTTGTTGCAGGCACCGCAGTGCGCCGGATCGTAGGCCGTGTCCACGCACAGCCCGCCGCACTTGGTCGTGCCCCCGGTGCACTCCAAGCCGCACTGCCCGGCAGAGCACACCTCGCCCTGGCCACAAGGCTTGCCGCAGCCGCCGCAATGCGCCGGGTCGAGCAGCGTGGAGACGCAGCTCCCAGCGCACATCGTCGTGCCGCCCAGGCATACCAGGCCGCACTGTCCCGCGGAGCAGACCTCCCCCGCGCCGCACGACTGGTTGCAGCCGCCGCAGTGCGCCGCGTCGGAGATCGTGTCCACGCAGACGTTGCCGCAGCGGGTTGTGCCGCCCGCGCACTGCAGGCCGCACTGGCCGGTCGAGCACACCTGCCCCCCGGGGCAGGCATTCCCGCAAGTGCCGCAGTTGGCCGGGTCGAGGCTGGTCACGACGCAGCTCTCGCCGCACTTCGTCTGCCCGGCCGGACAGCCGGCGGCGGCACCGCCGCCCGTCCCCCCGCCGGTAGTCTGGATCGTTGTTGGCTCGCCGCCCGAGCACGCCCCGATGCCCGCCAGCGCCAGGCCGAGCAGGCCACTGGCCCCTGCGGTCGTCTTCGCTCCGATTCCCATGGCTACCTCCAAGCTGTTGGGTGGACGAGCGCGCCCAGGGCGCGCTGCCTGTCCAAGACTACATGAAACCGCGCGCCAGCGGGGAAGCACGGCATGAGCGCCGGGCCGATGAGCAGCACCGGCCGTCGCGGTGTAGACTGGGCTGCTGCTTCCGAGAATCGTCGCGCAGCGCGAGGATTTCTCTCCGCCCGCTCCCGCTCCCGCTCCCGCTCCCGAAGTGCGGAAGTCGGGAGCGGGAGCGGGAGCGGGAGCGGGAGCGGGTCGGACGGAGTTGGGTTGCGGGCGAAGCCCGCGCTATGAGCCTGAGCAGAAATCCCCTCCCGTCGCCGGCATCGGCGATCCGCTTCGCCGCGCCGGCTCGGTCCGGCGATTCCTGCTCAGGCTCTGGGGGCCATGACCCAACTTCCACCTGGGATCGATCCGCTGCTCGATCGCGCCCGCGCCGGCGCAGGCCCCGTCGTGCTGCTCACCGGCGCGGGCATCAGCGCCGAGAGCGGCATCCCCACCTTCCGCGGCGAGGAGGGCTACTGGAAGGTAGGCTCGCGCAACTACCACCCGCAGGAGATGGCCACACACGCCGCCTTCGTGGCGATGCCGGACGAGGTGTGGGCCTGGTACCTGTACCGCCGCTCGGTCTGCCGCGCGGCCGCGCCCAACGCCGCGCACCTGGCGGTGGCCGAGCTGGAGCGCGAGCTCGAAAATCGCTTCGTGCTCGTCACGCAGAACGTGGACGGGCTGCACCTGCGTGCCGGCAACAGCCCGGAACGGACCTATCAGATCCACGGCAACATCGACTTCATGCGCTGCGCCAAGGAGTGCTCGACCGCGCTCGTGCCCCTTCCGGCGGGCATCGACCCGCAGTGGAACAAGGGACGGGCGGTGGGCGAGGCCGAGCGCACCCACTTGCGCTGCCCGCGCTGCGGCGGGCGCGCGCGGCCCCACGTGCTGTGGTTCGACGAGTGCTACGACGAGGAGCGCTTCCGCTTCGAGAGCTCGATGCGCGCCGCGGCCCGAGCCGAGTTGCTCGTGGTCGTGGGCACGGCCGGGCAGACCAACCTGCCGTTGCAGATCGGCAGCCTGGTCGCCCGGCGCGGTGCGCCCATGGTGGTAGTAGGCCCCGAGCCGAGCCCGTTCACCGCCTTCGCCGAGCGAAGCGGGCACGGCCTGTTCCTGCAGGGCACGGCGGGGGATTGGGTGCCGCCCCTGTGCCGGCGGATAGCGGAGCGCAGGAACGCGTAGCAGGCGCGGCCACTACTGCCACCAGTCGACCACGCACTTGTGCAGCACGGGGCAGCAGTGGTAGCCCTGCTTCGGGTCGTCACAGCACGGATCGGCATCCATGTCGGGGATGGTAGGCGTGCACGGCTCGTCGGGCTCGATGCAGGCGTCGGCACCGCCGTCGCCCGACGACGGGTAGTCCGCGCCACCCTGTCCCGCCTCGCCACTGCTGCCGGTAGACGTGACGGAGCCACCCGTGCCGCCCCCTCCGCCGCTGCCGCTGCTGCTGTTCGGCACCGCGCCCGCGGCGCCGCCCTGGCCGGCGCAGCCGAGGCAAGTCTCCCAGCCCGATCCGTCCGTCCGGCATACCTGAGCCCCGGTGCTGCCCCCGGGGCAGCCGCAGCTCTGCTGCGCGCCCGGCTCGCAGACCGCCGGCTTGGCCGCTCCGGCGCCACCGCCTCCGTCGCCGCTGCTGCAAGCTGCCGCGGCTGCGGCAAGAAGAACTACGCCGCCCAGACCCACCCGCTCGCGCCTGGTCATCACGTGCACCACAAGCCTCCACTGTAGGGACTAGCCGCGCCGCCATGCACGGAGCGTGCCGCGCCGCTCTTGTCGCCGAACCGCTCGACACGCAACGGCCAGCATCACCGGCGCGGCCACGGCAGCCCCCGCGATGCTGGATCGGACGGGATCCAGACGGATCCGCACGGGCTCGGTTCCGGGACCGGCGCCACGCCTCCGGCGCGGCGCTCGGCCCGCCCGCCGCAGCCTGACGCGCCTGCGCGCGGCGCTCCGTGATGTGCGCGATCATCCCGATCCCACGCTAGGAGTGTGTCGGAGAAAGCGTGCTCGAAATGGTCCAAGTTATCGAAATCGC
>JACQWT010000327.1 GCA_016209145.1 Deltaproteobacteria bacterium
AGGGCACGCCGCTTGCGCGGCCGAAGGCCGCAATTGCAAGCGGCGTGGCCTTCCCCGCGAAGTGGGCCGTCCCGCCCCGTTGTGCGCGGGACTTGCGGGACGGCCCACTAGCCCGCCGCCTCCGACTCGGCTACTGGTGCCCCTGTCACGGGCAGGGAGAGCCACATGCCAGAGCAGGACCACGAGCCCCCGAAGAGGATCCGGGTGACCGGCTTGCAGGAAGCGCAGCTTCCCGCGCTGGTACGCATCGAGCAAGTCTGTGCCGCGATGTACGCCGAGGCCGGGGTCGAAATCGCCCCGCGCGACGACGCCGCCATTGCCCGGCTGCGCCTCGACCACGACGTGCACGTGGCCGAGGCCGACCACGAGGTCGCCGGCTACGTGGCCTGGGCCGATCGCGCGCCCGGAGTGGCCGAGCTCGACCTGCTGCTCGTCAGCCCGCGCTACCAGCGCTTCGGCCTAGGCACGCGCCTGCTGCGCGAGATGGCCGACAAGGCGCGCGGCTTCGGCCTGGCCGTGGCGGTCGTGCGCTGTTGGCGCAAGGCGACCTGGGCCCACGCCTTCTTGCTGGCGCAGGGCTTCGCGCCGGCCGACGGCACGCTGCCCGACAAGGTGCAGGGCTGGCTCGACGAGCAGCAGGCCGGCGGCTCGCCGCTCGAGTCGGGGCAGATCGCCTTGTGGCGCAAGATCGAAGGGCTGGGCGTCCGCCAGCTTCCCGGCGTCCCGCTGCCGCCGCCGTAGCAGCACGGCGGGAGGCGCACACGCGGCTGGCTTCCAGACTTGCGTTTCGCCTGCCAACGAGTATACTCGCGAGTATATTTGTGCCCACGAGTCTGCACATCCCGAAGCCGCTCATCGACGCGGTCGATCGCCGTGCGCGCGCACTCCAGATCAGTCGTAACCGGTTCATCGTGGGCGCCATCGAGAGGGAGCTCGAACGCCGGTCGGACTGGTCGCCGGGATTCTTCGCCGACCTCGCGGACGTCGAGCCCGAAGACGTGGAAGCCGTCGACGAGATGCTCGCGGCCATCCGCATGGCCCGCACGAGGAAGGCACCGCGTCGCCTGTGAGGTACGTGCTCGACACCAACGCTGTCTGCGCTCTCATGAAGGGCGACGCGATCGTCCTTGGTCGACTCGATCGGGCGGGAAGGCAGGGCGTCGCCATGCCGCAGCCGGTCCTCGCGGAGTTGGCCTATGGCCTCTCGCGCCTGCCGCGATCCAAGCGCAAGGAGCGGCTCCGCAGGCGGTTCGACCGGATCCGCGGGGAGCTTGCCCGGAGCTCTTGGACCGACGAGGTGAGCGAGCGGTTCGGTGAGATCAAGGCGGAGCTGGAGCGACGAGGTGCGCGCGTCGAGGACTTCGACCTGGCGATTGCGGCCCACGCGCTCGCCGCCGGCGCAACGCTGGTGACCGCCAACCTTTCGCACATGGCGCGGGTCCCCGGGATCGAGATCCAGGATTGGGCAAGCGGCGAAACGACCGGATAGACGCCGCGGTAATGCGTCTGCCGAGGCAGCGCTGGCGTGGTGGTCGTCCAACGCCGGCGGTACGGCCAAAGTTTACATAATATATCTTATGCGATCTAGACTGTCTTCCTGGCGCCTTGCGGCCACTCTCGTCGCCAGGCATCCTCGCTGCTGCCCCGGACGGGCCGGCAGTGCTACCGTAGCTCCATGACTCAGCCGGCCCAGCGCACCACGATGAGCTACGCCGACTACCTCGCCGTCGAGCGGTCGAGCGAGACCAAGCACGAGTTCCTGCGCGGCGAGCTGTTCGCTATGGCCGGCGGGACTCCCGAGCACAGCCGCCTGGCGGCCAACGTGATCGGCGATCTGCGCCACGCCGTGCGCCAGCGCCCGTGCGCGGTGTTCACCTCCGACCTCCGGGTGCGCATCGTCGCCACCGACCGCGCGACGTACCCCGACGTCAGCGTCGTCTGCGGCCGAGTTGAACCGGCTCCCGACGACGAAGACGCCGTCACCAACCCGGTGCTCCTGGTGGAGATCCTCTCGGACGCGACGGAGGCGCAGGACCGCGGCGAGAAGTTCGCCCACTACCGGCGCATCCCTTCGCTGCGCGAGTACCTCCTGGTTTCCCAGCGGGAGCCGCGGCTCGAGGTGTTCCGGCGCCAGCCCGGCGGGCAATGGAGCCTCTGGGAGGCCGGGCCGGTCGAGCGGCTGGCGCTGGAGTCGATCGGCGCCGAGATCGCGGTTGACGAGATCTACGGGGGCAGGCTGGGATGATCGGCGCTGGCAGCACCATGTTGGAAGTCAAGAGGCACGGCGGATTCTGGATCACGGGACGCGGCGCCCGGACGGGCGCTCTTGTCGCCGCAGGCGCAGCCCTGGCGGCCGGGTGCGGAGGCCGCTCCTACGAGGATCTCTACGGCGCCGCGGGCGGCTCGGCGCCGGCGCCGACGTACGGCCTCGTGCAGCGGCTCAACCGGACCGGCGCCGACGAGATCGACTTGCTGCTCGTGATCGACAACTCGCGCTCCATGGCCGACAAGCAGCAGATCTTGCAGCTCGCCGTGCCGGATCTGGTGGGCGCGCTCGTCAACCCGCGCTGCCTCGACGCGGACGGCGCGCCCGTGCACCCGCAGCCGTCCGATCCGACCGACCCTTGTCCGCCCGGCGCGCGGCGCGAGTTTGCCGCGGTGCTCGACATCCACATCGGCGTCGTCACCTCCAGCCTGGGCGGCCACGGGGCCGACGCCTGCAACCCGAGCGTCGATCCGACGCAGAATCCGAGCGTTGACGACCACGCCCGCCTGATCTCCCGGCAGAGCACCCAGGGCGGCGAGAAGGTGCCGACCTTCGAGGACCTCGGTTTCCTCGCGTGGGATCCGACCCAGAAGTACGGCGGCGAAACCGACCCCGCCCGGCTCATCGACCGGCTGGCCAAGATCGTCGCCGGGGCCGGCGAGGTCGGCTGCGGCTACGAGGCGCCGCTGGAGAGCTGGTACCGCTTCCTGGTCGATCCCGACCCGTACCAGTCCATCAGCGTAGAGGACGGCAACGCCGTGCTCGAGGGCACGGACGGCGTGCTGCTGGCTCAGCGGGCGGCCTTCTTGCGCCCCGACTCGCTGCTGGCGGTCGTCATGCTAAGCGACGAGAACGATTGCTCGATCCGCGATGGCAGCCAGTACTACTACGCTGCCCAGATCTACACGCCGAGCTCGGGCCAGAGCACGCCCTACCACCTGCCCAAGCCCCGCGCTGCCTGCGCGGTCGATCCCCGCGACCCCTGCTGCCGCTCCTGCGGCCAGCCGCCGGGCGAGGGCTGCGACACCAGTCAGGACGACTGCGCGGGCACGCTGGCTCCGCAAGACGATCAGATAAACCTGCGCTGCTTCGACCAGAAGCGCCGCTTCGGCATCGACTTCCTGCAGCCCATCGACCGCTACGCCACGGCCTTGCAGTCGGCCACCGTGCCCGACCGGGCGGGCAACGTGCAGCCCAACCCGCTCTTCACCGACCTCGTTCCCGGCGACGAGCACGTGAACGTGCGCGACCCGAGCCTCGTCCTGGTGGCGGGCATCGTGGGCGTGCCGTGGCAGGACATCGCGCGCCGCACGCACGGCGGCAAGCCCGACCTCTTGACCGGGCTCGACGCCGATGGCCGTCCGGCCGGCGGCTACCAGAGCGCGGAGCAGCTTGTCAGCCTGGGCACGTGGGACCTGGTCCTGGGCGATCCCGACAACTACGTGGGTCCCGACGATCCCTTCATGGTCGAGTCGATCGATCCGCGGCAGGGCACGAACCCGCTGACCGGAGATGCCATCCAGCCGCCGGGCTCGCCCAAGCACGCCAGCGCCATCAACGGCCACGAGTACACCATCCCGGGGCGCGACGACCTGCAGTACGCCTGCGTCTTCGATCTGTTCGCGCCGCGCAACTGCGCCGATCCGGCGCAGGTGGCCTGCGACTGCTTCGATCCGGCCAACGACAACCCACTGTGCCAGGACGACCAGGACGGCTTCGGCCAGATCCAGTTCCGCGCCAAGGCCTACCCCGGCCGGCGCCAACTCCAGTTCCTGCAACGCAGTGGCGCGCAAGGGATAGTGGCGTCGATCTGCCCGGCCCAGCTCGTCGATGCGGGGGCCTTCGACTTGGGCTACCGGCCGGCCATCGTCGCCATCGTCGAGCGCTTGGAGGCTGCCCTGGCGGGCACGTGTCTGGCGCGCTCGCTGCCCGTGGACAAGAAGGGACGCGCTGCCTGCTTCGTGCTCGAGGCGCGCCTTACCTCGGGGGCGTGCTCCTGCACCGGCAGGGGCCGCCGGGCGGTGTCGGCCGCGCACCGCGCCGCCGTGGCCGCGGCCGAGGCCGATCCCGCGAACCCTGGTTGGAACTGCTTCTGCGAAATCGTGCAGGTCGCCGGGGAGGATCTCGACGCCTGCCAGAACGAGATCGAGGAGCCGGTCGTCAACAGCCACGGCGAGCCCGTGGACGGCTGGTGCTACATTGACGCCACCGCGAAGCCGCCGGTCGGCAGCCCTGACCTCGTCGCCTCCTGCCCGCCGGGCGAACGTCGCCTGGTGCGCTTCACCGGCGGCGGCCAAGGCGCGCCCGGCTCGGCGCTGTTCCTCGCCTGCCAGTAGGGGGAATCTCAGCCGCGTCCGGGCGGCTGCAGGTGGAGCCCGAACAGGACACCCTCGCTCGACAGCACGAAGGCGCGCGTGCCGTGTGCCGCAGGCGTGGCCGCGAAGGAGCCGCCGCTGTGCAGGCCGTCGATCATGCCGCCGTCGAGCGGCGAGAGCAGGAAAGCGCCGTAGCGCGTCGAGCCCACCAGCAACGCCCCGGCCCAGGGCACCGCCGCCGACACGCCGCCCGCGGGAACGTCGCGCCGCCACAGCTCGCTGCCGTCCTCCGGGTCGAAGGCCCACAGCCCGGTCAGCCCGGACGAGGCAACCAGCACGCGCCGCGCCCGCGCTGGCGGGGCCCCGGCCGCGCCCCGGGGCTCGCGCGGCGCCGGCGGCGCGGGCTGCTCCCAGAGCACCAGCTCGGTCACGCCCGTGGCCTGGTCGCTCACCCAGACGCGCGTGCCCGTGCCGGCGTCGAGCGCGAACACGCCGCCTTCGTAGCTCGCCACGAACACGAGATCGCCGGCGCCGAGCGTGGCCACCACCGGGGTCGTGTCCACGTCGAGGTAGCGTAGCTCCTCGCCCGCGCGCGCCTGCTCGGCCTCGCCGGTCAGATCGACCGGCGCGCGCCACCGCTCGCTGCCGTCGCCCGCGCCGTACGCCATGACCGCGCCGTCCGAGAACGCCGCGAACACCGTGTCACCCAGCACGGCCGGGCCGGCGTAGCCGGAGATCTCCATGCCGAAGGCCGGCGTGCGGTGGCGGAACCAGAGCATCTCGCCGCTCGCCGGCTCGATGCACAACAGCGTGTCGTTGGCGTTGGTCGCGAGCAGGACGCGGCGCCCGGCGCGCGGGCCGGCCTGGACCCGATGGAGCACCGGCCGGCGCGTGACCTCGGCGTTGGTGGCGAAGCGCCACCCGAGCGCGCCGTCCGAGGCGCGCAGGCGGTAGAGCGCGCCGTCGTTCGAGCCGAAGTAGACGGCGTCCTCGCCGGGGTCGTACAGCGGCTCGGACTGCACCGCCCCGGCGGTCTCGAAGCGCCAGAGCACGGCTCCGTCGGCCGCGCGCAGGGCGTACAGGCCATGGTCGCTCGATCCCACGAAAACGCGCCGGTGGCTGGGATCCACCTCCGGGCGGCCTCGCTCGTATGCCTCCCCCACCCTGCGCGACCGGGCCGTCAGCTCGCGACGGAAGGCCACCTGCAAGGCCCCGCCGGGATGGTGCACCCACAGCGGCAGCTCCGGGCTGGCGCCCAGCGTGAGCCCCTCGCAGCCCGCGCCCAGCGCAACCAGCGCGAGCGCCAGCACTGCGCCGAGCATCGGCGCGGCGACGGCCGGCAGCGGGCGCCGCTGCCGCGCATGCTCTCTCACTTGGCCCCGCCCTGCTGGTCCTTGGCCGCGCCCTTGGCGCGCCGCTCCAGCTCGAGGCGTATGCGGCGTTGGATCTCCTCCTGCGTCATGCCGGGCCTGAGCCCGAAGGGCAGCCCGGAGGGCCCCATCATCCCGGGCGGCAGAGCGCCGGCGCCCGAGGGACGGGCCGGCACTGCCTTGGGATCGATCTGGTGCAGCAGATCGTCGACGGCCCCCTGCAGCCACTGGTAGGGCTGCGCTCCCCCGGCGGCCGCGGCCTCGAGGGTTTCCTTCTCGAGGACCTTGCGCACCTCGCCCAACAGCTTCTTGGCCGGCTCGACGTCGCCCTTGGCGGCGAGGAGCCGAGCGCGATGGTACTGCGCGAGGAGCTTGAAGCCGGGCGCGGCGGCGGATTCCAGATCGTTCAGCGTGCCCAGCGCGCCGGGGGCGTCGCCCTTGCCCTCCTTCGCCAGCGCCGAGCCCTCCAGGGCGCGGCCGCGCACGTCGGCGTCAGCCGCCGCCAACGGGCTCGAGAGCACCGCGCCGTAGGCCGCGATGGCGGCGTCGTACTGCTGCTGTTCGAGCAGCAGGCTTGCCTCGCCCAGCTTGGCCAGGATCGCCGCGCCGCTGCCACCGCGCTTGCCCGCGACCGCGCGGTAGGCTTCCATCGCCACCTTGTCGCGCTCCGCGTAGGTCTTGAAGACGCGCCGCGGATCGAGCCGCTTCTGCTCGTCGTTGCGCTCGTCCTTTTCGACGACCACCCCCTCGGCCGCGCGCACGGCCGCGGCCAGAGCGTCCGAGTCCTCGGCCAGGGCGGTGTCCGACCGGTAGGTGTAGACGCCGATGCCGATCCCGGCCGCGACCGCCCCGCCGAGCACCCACTGCAGCACGCTGCGGTGCCGCTTGAACCACTTCGTCACGGCCCACGCGCCGCGGGCGAGCGCGTCGTCGACCATCTCCGAAGGCGCCAGCCCCACCTTGGCGCTGGGCGATCCGGCCGCGGTGGCGGCGGCGCAGGCGGCGCGCCGCCTGCGCCGCAGGAGTTCGTCGCGCAGCCGCAGGTTGCGGTCCTTCGGGAGCGCCGGCTCCTTGTCGTCCTTGGCGTCCGCCTCCGGCAACGGCTTGCCCTGCTTGGCGGCGCGGCGCTCCATCGCCTTCTCGCGCCGGCGCGCGGCGCGGTTCTTGGCCGCCTCCGGCTCCGCCGCCGCCTCGGCGTCCTCGATCACGCCCAGCGCGCGCCCCACGCGCGCCGCGCTCTCGTCGTCCGGCTGGCCCTCACCCGCGCCGCGCTCCTCGGCGTCGTCCTTACCCGCGCCGCGCTCCTCGGCGTCGTCCTCGCCCTCGTCGCGCTCCTCGGCGTCGTCCTCGCCCTCGTCGCGCTCCTCGGCGTCGTCCTCGCCCTCGTCGCGCTCCTCGGCGTCGTCCTCGTCGCGCGCGTCGTCGTCCTTCTTGCGCTCTCTTGCCACGGGCCGACTCTAAATCGCCGGGCGCAATTCTGGAACGGGAATCGTGACTACCTCCTGCCCCCCGGCCCGCCCGCATCGTGCGCTGCCGGCTGCCATGGCTCCGGCGACGGGGGCGGGATCTCGTCGGCGAGGGGGACCAGGGCCGCGGCGTCGAGTTCCACGTTCTGGGTCGCGTAGAGCACGATGTCGGCGTGCTCGCCGGGCCGCAGGTGCGCTGCCGCGGCATCAGGCAGCGTCCCGTAGATCTGCTGCGGCGCGGCGGCGGGCGGGATAGTAAGGGCGACGGCGAGCGACGCGTCGAGCCGCGGCGCGCGGCGGGGCACCGGCGCCTTGGGATCCGGCGCCCCTGCTTGTCCCCGGGCGAGCAGCCCGAAGCGCACCTGCCCGGCGGCACCGTCGGTAGAGCGCGCGCGCACGATGGCGCGGAACCCGCGGCCGTTGCCGCCCTCGGGAACCACCACGCCCACGCTCACTCCGCTCGTGGCGAAACGGCGCAGCCGCTCCAGCTCGGCCTGGCGCGGCGCGCCCACGAAGTGGGCGATGCCGGCCCGCAACGCCAGCCCCAGGCCATCGGGCAAGGGGTCGGGCACGCCGAGCCAGCGCCCGAGCGGCCGACGCAGCTCGCCCCGCGCGCCGAGCTCCACCAGGGCCTCGCCCAGGGCCACGCGCGCGTCGAGGTAGCGCTCGGTCTCGAAGAAGCGCGCCAGCACGGGCCTGGCCGCGGGCCGGCCGATGTTGGCGAGCGCGCGTGCCGCGTACGGCCGCAGCCGCAGGTCGCCGAGGGCCCGGCCCAGGGGACCCAACGCAACCTCGGAGCGCAGGCCTCCCAGTGCAACCACAACCTGCTGGCCGCGCGCGAAGGACAGCGCCTCCCGCCCGGCGGCCGGCGGCTCGGGGAACGCCGCGGCGAGCCATTCGACCAGGATCCGCTCGCCGCGCCCGTCGCCGGCCTGGGCCAGCGCCAGCGCGGCCAGACGCCTCCACCAGGGCTCGTCGCCGGCAAGCAGATCGAAGGTGAGCGTCGCTCCCTGGCCGAGCCGCGTGAGCGCGAGCGCGCACCAGCGGCGCACCGTGGCATCCTTCTCGCGCTGCAGGACCGCGCGCAGCTCCGGGGCGGCCTCGGCGCGGCCGAGCTCGAACAGCACCTCGGCCGCCTTGCGCCGGGTGCCCGGATCCGGGCTGCGCAGCAGGGGCGCCACTTCGGCCGCCGCGTCGCCGTCGCCCGCAAGCGCGCGCCGCAGCGCGGGCGGCCACGGCGCGCCGGCGCCAGGTGTAGCGCCGCGCTCGTCGCCACCCGCCGTCGCGGCGCCCTCGTAGCGGCCAAGCCCGGCCACGTAGGTGCCAAGCTCGCTCCTCATCTCGGCCGCGTGCCCCATGTGCTCGGCCGAGGCGTCGTCTCTCTGTCCGGGATCGGCGGCGAGATCGTACAGGCGGCAGGCGCCGATACGCCGTTCGCAGATCAGGCGCTCCCCACCCCGAGCCAGCATGGCAAGCTCGTCCGTCTCGGCAAAGGCGAACCCCTCCCCTTCGGGCCGGCCGGCGAGTAGCGCACCGAGATCGCGCCCGTGCAGTCGCGGCGAGGCCGGCACGCCGAGGGCCGCCAGAAGCGTGGGCACGACGTCGACCAGGCTCACCGGCTCGGCCACGCGCCGGGCAGGCAGGTCGGGCGGGGCGTAGAAGACGAGCGGCACGCGCACTTGCTCGTCGTACAGCGTCGTGCCGTGGTAGTGCCCACCGTGCTCGCCGAACTCCTCGCCGTGGTCGGAGGCCACGACCACGAGCGCCCCGGGGCGCGCCGCGCGCACCTCGGCCACGATGGCCCCGAGGGTACTCGAAGCCCAGGCCGGCAGCCCGCAGGCGTTCGAGCCGCTCGGGGTCGATGAAGAACACGGCGGGCGGGAAGAACGCGGCCGTGCGGTAGCCGTAGCGTCGCAGCGCTTCCGCCCCGGTCTCCGTTCCCTCCCCTACCCCCTGACGCACCAGCGCGCGGACGTGCTTGCCGGTGAGCAGCGACGCCACGGCGTAGGAAGTGTGCGGCGTCGAAGTGTAGGCGGCGAGGAACACCACGCCCTCTCGCGCGAGCCGATCGAGGTTGGGTGTGGTAGGGCGGCCGTAGCCGTACGCGCCCACGTGGTCGGCGCGCAGCGCATCGATGGTCACCAGCAGCACGTCCCGACCGCTCAAGTCCAGCCAGCGGCCGGTCTCGCCGCTCGCGCTCCGCCGCACCGCGGCGGCGGTGGGCGGGGGCGGAGCGAGCCAAGCGCCCAGGCGCACGGCGTAGGAAAGAAGCGGGGCGGCGTCGAGGTACACGAGCCGCAGGTTGTCCCCAAGCTGCGCACGCCGGGCGGCCGCAGGAGCGAACGCGGCGCTCGACACCAGCACGAGCGCCGCGGCCGAGGCCCCCAGCCAGGGCCGTGGTCCGCGGCCGAGGACGGTCGGGCGCGCCGCCCCGCCGGGGACGCGGTCCGGGTCGCCCCGGCCCCACGCCGCCAGGCATGCCGCGAAGAGCGTCAGCACGGCGAGCCCGCCGTGGAAGGCGGGGTAGAGCCGCGGCAGCACGAGCGCGTTGCCGAGCTCCAGCCCCAGCACCAGCAACGCCGCGGCACCGAGCACCGGGGCTCGGCCGCGCCGGGCGAGCGCGCCCAGCGCGCGGGCGGCGAGCGGCGCCAGCGCGAAGGCGGCGAGCGCCCCCAGACCGGTCACGGCCGCGACGAACGCCGGCCGCAACGCCCCGCCGACGTGGCGGCCGGTGGAAACCCCGATGGCCACGGGCAGACCGACCAACACCGCGAGCGCGGCGACCGCCAGGCGACCCGAGCGGCGGTCGGAGCGGCGCAAGGCCTCCAGCAGCGCGGCCCCCCCCAGGGCCGCGGGCGCGCCGGCCACGAGTCCAAGCGGAACGAAGGCCGTGACCGCGCGCCGCAGCTCCGACGGATGCGCGAGCTCGTGCCAGCGCAGCGCGGCCACGACCAGGCACTCGGAGACGAGCGCGGCGGCGCAGGCCGCGTACGCGCCGGCGCAGACGGCGGCAGCGCGCGGCAACGGTGCACCGCCCGGCAGCGGGCCGGGCGCACGGCCGTCGCTGCGATCGGGATCGCCGGTAGCACGCACTGCCGGCTCCTCCTACTCGAAGCTGATGCGGACGACCTCGAACGAGCGCACGCCCGCCGGCAGCCGCACGGTCACCTCGTCGCCCACCTCGTGGCCGAGCAGCCCTCGCGCCAGGGGCGACGAGACCGAGATCTGGCCCCGCCCCAGATCCGCCTCCTCGGGGCCGACGATCTGGTAGACGTTCTCCTCCTCGGTCTCGAGGTTGAGCACGCTCACCTTGGCCCCGAACTTCACCTTGTCGCCGGCGAGCGTGCTCGGATCGATCACCTGCGCGCGGCCGAGCACGTTCTCCAGGTACTCGATGCGCGCCTCCACCATCCCTTGCCGGTCCTTGGCCGCGTGGTACTCGGCGTTCTCGCTCAGATCGCCGTGCTCCCGGGCGGCGCCGATCTCGCGGGCGATCTTGGGCCGCTCCTCGTCCTTGAGCTGCCTCAGCTCGTCGCGCAGCCGCTGCTGGCCAGCGGGAGTCATGGGCACGCGGGGATCGGCCATGGCGACTGGATCCTAGCTCCCCTCTCCCAGCTCTGCCAGGAAGCTGCGCGCCACGGCGCCGAACGGCCCGCCGTAGTCGCGCACGACCGCCCGGAACACTTCGGTCGCCCGCGCGCGCTGCCGCATCTTGAGCAGCGTCTCCCCCTTGAGCACCAGGGCCTCGGCATCCAGCCCCGAGCCCGGGTACTCCTTCAGGCCCCGGTCGATGCGCGCGACCGCCGCCTCGAAGTTGCCGCGGCCCAGGTAGTAGCGGGCCACGTAGAGCTGGTGCCGCACCAGCCGTTGCGTGGCCACCTCGAGCATGTAGCTCGCGTCCACGAGGTAGCGACTGCGCGGGAACTCCTCGGAGAAGGTCCGCAGCTCCCGGTAGGCGTCGAGCGCGTTGCCCTGGTCGCGCTCCTCCTGCGGCGGAAGGAGCGCGCTGTCGCTGATGTCCAGGTACAGCGCCTTGCCGATGCGGTACTTGGCGTACTCGACGTTGGGGTCGCCGCGGTGGGCGCGCACGAAGGACCGGTAGCCGGCGATGGCCTCGTCGTACTTGCCCTGCTCGAAGTCCACGTCGGCCACGCGCAGCTCGGCCAGGCGCGCGTAGTGGCTGTAGGCGAACACCCGGCTGACCTCCTGGAACAGCGCCCGGGATTCCTCCCAGTCCTGGCTCTCGAAGGAGCCCATCGCCTCCCGGTAGGCGACGTGCGCGTCCTCGGTGTAGGTCAGGCTCGCCGGGTCGCGTACCGTCGCCTGCTTGTCGCAGCCGGCGCACAGCGCCAGCAGGGCGGCGAGCGGGAGAGGCCAAAGACGAGAGCCGCGGCCCATGGACGCGTGTGTAGGCGAGGCGCCCCGGGGCCGTCAACCGGCTTGACTGCGGCCTGCCAACTGCCGACTGTGCGCCCATGCCCGCCGAGACCGGACCCGCCGAGTCCCCCGCCGACCGCGATCGCAGCCCGCCGTTCCGCGTGCTCGTGGTCGACGACGAGCACAACATCCGCCGCGCGCTGCGGCTCATCCTCGACGGCGAGGGCTACGGCGTGCTGGAGGCGGCGACCGCCCGCGCCGCGAGCGAGGCGCTGGCCGAGTCGAGCTCGCCCGTGGATCTCGTCATCCTCGACCTGATGCTGCCCGACACCGGCGGGCTCGTCTGGCTCGAGCGGCTCAAGCAGGATGAGCTGTGCCGGCACATCCCGGTCATCGTGGTCAGCGGGCACGCCAGCGGCGAGGATGCCGCCCGGGCCATCAAGCTCGGCGCCAGCGACTTCTTCGAGAAGCCGCTGAACCGCGAACGCGTGCTCTTGAGCGTGCGCAAGGCGCTCGAGGGGGCCAGCATGCAGCGCCAGCTCGCCGACCTCAGCGCGCGGCTGGGCGCGCGCTACGAGATGATCGGCACGAGCCCGGCCATGCAGCGCGTGTACCGCGAAATCGAGCGCGTCGCCCCGACCAAGGTGGGCGTGCTCATCACCGGGCCGAGCGGCACGGGCAAGGAGCTCATCAGTCGTGCCATCCACAAGCTCTCGTCCCGCGCGGACAAGCCCTTCGTCAAGCTGAACTGCGCGGCCATTCCGCGCGACCTCATCGAGAGCGAGCTCTTCGGGCACGAGCGCGGGGCTTTCACCGGCGCCGAGAGCCGCAAGCGCGGCCTGTTCGAGCAGGCGCACGGGGCCACGCTCTTCCTCGACGAGATTGGTGACATGGACCTGGCCGCCCAGGCCAAGGTCCTGCGCGTGCTCCAATCGGGCGAGATGAGCCGCGTCGGCTCCGAGCACAGCCTGTGCGTGGACGTGCGCGTGCTGGCGGCGACGAACAAGGATCTCACCAGGCAAGTGGCCGACGGCCGCTTCCGCGAGGATCTCTTCTTTCGCCTCAACGTCTTCCCCATCCGCTGTCCCACGCTGGAGGAGCGGCTCGATGACATTCCAGCCCTGGCCGATGCCTTCATGCAGGCCTTCTGCGAGGACAACGGCATGAAGCCCAAGCCGTTCGATCCCGAGGTGGTGGCGGCGCTCAAGAGCCGCCGCTGGCCGGGCAACGTGCGCGAGCTCCGGAACGCCATCGAGCGAGCGGTCATCCTGGCGACGGACCGCATCAGCGTGGCCGATCTGCCCGAGGATCCCCACGTCGATCCCTTCGACGACGGCGCCGGCGAGCGCCAGAGTGCGCCCGCCACGGCGGAAGGGGCCGGCGAGCGCGCGGCGACGCTGCGCTTCGTGCGCGAGCGCGCCGAACGCCAGCACATCGTGGAGACGCTCAGCCAGCTTGGCTGGAACGTCTCGCGCGCCGCCGCGGCCCTGGGCGTGGAGCGGACCAACCTGCACAAGAAGATCCGCGCCTACGGCATCCGTCGCGGAGAGGGCTGACCCCCATAGGTGTTAGCCGAGAACCTGACGATGGCAACGACGGCGGCCGATCCATCCGCGAGTGCAGGCTCTGGCGCTTCCAGGCATCGTCGAGCTTGTCGACCAGGTCCGTCTCCATCCGCAGCGTGACGAGCGCTTCCGGCTGCGGTCGGTTCTGGGTACCATCGGATCGGGAGAACCAGTCATGCGCACGGGAATGGCGGTGGTGTTCGTCGCTCTGGGCCTTGGGGGTCTCGGGTGCGGCGGACAGTCCGAGACGGTAGCACCGGAAGGGGGTGGTGGCGTGGCGGGCTCATCCTCTACCGGCGGTGGAGGCGGCACGGCCGGAGCGGGCGGAGCGGGGGGCTGCGACGCGGATCTGACGAGCGATCCCGTGAACTGCGGCACCTGTGGCCACGACTGCCTGGGGGGGCGGGTGCGTCGATGGCCTTTGCCAACCCATCGAGTACGCCGCCGATCAGTTCGGCCCGCAGGCAGTCGCGGTCGAGGCGGAGAACGTGTACTGGCCCGTGCTGAACGGCCGCATCCTGCGCTGTCCACTCGGCGGCTGCCCCTCGCCGCTCGTGCCTTTCGCGACCGGCCAATCCACCTCCATTGAGCTCGCGCTCGATGCCACGAGCGTGTACTGGCTTTCCGCCGGCAGCGGGCCTTCGGCGCACGACGGCGCCGTTCGGTCGTGTCCTCTCTCCGGCTGCGTCGGCTCGCCCACTACCGTGGCGCAGGATCTCGCACCGGGTGGAGGTCTCGCCCTCGACGACTACACGGTCTACTTCACCGATGCCGACACCGTGAACGGCGGCGTTCTCGCTTGCCCCAAGACCGGCTGCGGCTCGACGCCCACCGTGCTCGCGTCGGGACAGCTCAGGCCGATCGACCTCGTGGTCGTGGACGGCGACGTGTTCTGGACGAACCGGGACGGCGGCACGGTGATGCGCTGCGCCACCTCCGGCTGTGGCGGCACGCCGACGGTGTTCGCTTCGAATCTCGATGGCCCGGTGGGGATCGCGAGTGACGGCACGGATATCTACTGGACGGACCAGGCCGGCGGCGCGGTGATGAGCTGCCCTGTCGCGGGCTGCTCCGGCGCACCGAGTGTCATCGCCGCGGGGCAGGTGCAACCGACGGGCATCGCGCTCGATGCGAGCGGCGTCTACTGGACCGCCTTCGGGGGTCCCTCAAGCCCCACGGGCACCATCATGACCTGCCCGCTCGCCGGTTGCGGCGATGGCCCGAGGCAGCTCGCGAAGAAGCAACTCCACCCCATCGCCATCGCGGTCGATGCTGTGGCCGTGTACTGGGCGAACGTCGGCACCTATCCGAACCTCACGGGCGGCTCCGTGCTCCGGGTGGCGAAGTAGCCGTCCCCCCTCGCCCCGCCCGCCGCTCCGGCCACCGCCGCCGCAGCCCGAAATCCACGCTTGATCGTCCTTGCCGCTCCATAGCACTACTGCATCAAGTTCAGGTTCCGTCGTTTCGGCGGGCAGGGACCCCCGTCGAGAACGATCCCGAAATCGGTCACTTGCGGCTCCTTGATTTGGAAATGCGCCATCAACGGTCCTTGCTCATGGGTCCATGATTTCAGGTCGTTACGAGAACTTGATGCAGTGCAGTAGTGATAGGCTGGCACTTTTTCGCTGGCATCTTCTCGCGTGCAGAAGTCCGCGCCGAGAGCGGCCGTGCGCCAGCAGCTCATCGACGCCCTCCGCGCTGCGCGATCGTCCGCTTCGCCCGCGCGATCGCCTTCTTCGTGCCCGCGTCCTTCGGACTGGTCAGGTCTGAACGCGTGGCAATCCTCTGCTGCGACACGGATGCGGCAGCGCGCGGCGTCGCTCGTGCCGGCCGCGCGATATCGGGAGAGCTCGGGGTTGTGGGCGAGGGACGCTTCGCGGGGCTTGCGAGCGCGTTCGCCGCGCTTCCCTCGCACACAGAGCGTCGGTCCGTCGATGGCGTGCAGCAGTGCTCGATGAAGGCCGTCTTGCCCGCACCCACCCACCGGCCCTGAGACGTGGATGTAGGCGCGCTCGATCACCCCGTATCCGCGTCGCCCGGACCTTTCGATGACTCGTCCTCGGGTGCGCCCGCCGTCGCCCGCGGCGCCCTCCGGGCCTGCTTCGCCGCCTTCCGCGCCTGCTCCTTGCTGGCCACAGCCCGCGCGCGCTCACCAGGACGAGGGAGCACTCGCCTCAGCACTCGCTGCACCACCCACCAAGATCGCTGCATAGGCCCGGGCACACGGCTTCCTGAGCTTGCGGTGCGTCCATCTGGCACGTGCCGTCCGCGCACTTGCCCTGGGAGGCGTACTGGACGCTCTCGTGGTAGCCACCAGGGGTCGCCTGGTTGCAGATGCACGCGAGGTGGTATGCAACGCAGCTTACCGAGTCGACGCATACCTCGCCGTACTTCATCCGGATCTCGTTGAAGCAAAAGCGAATCTCGTCCGCCGGAGGGTTGTACGGACCCACGTAGGCCGCGGAGAGACAATCCAGGAAGCTGTCGACCAAATCGGCGGGCAACTCGCAGAGCTTCGCGCAGGACGCCTCGTTCCCGTCGTAGAGGTCTGCGTCCTCTGGGAAGTGGCCCATCGCGTCCGCTTCGAATTTCTCGACCGTGGCCACGCATCGGGCTGTGCATTGCTGCAACGGCGACAGTCCCCCATCCTGGCCGCCATCCGTGCCGGCATCCGTGCCGCCATCCGCCGAACCGGCTGCTTCGGAGTCTCCCGTGCAACTGCAAGCTGACAGCGCCAGCGCCAAGGCGAAGGCTCGTCGATGTCGCCGCATCTCCGTCTCCTCGTGGTCCATCATGGTGCCCATCATGCCACGGCCGCGCGTGGCGTGCAGAAGAACCGAAAGGGGGCGAGGGGGAACAGGTTGGAAGGTGGTGACTACATTGGCGCACCAAATCCTACCGTGCGCCGGTCAAACCGGCGGAAGGCTGAGAATGAGGGAGTCCTGCAGCGAAGGAGTAGCGATCCACGCTGACCCCGAGTCATGCGCCGGCGGCCGTGAGGACGCCGGCGAAGCGTTGACAGGGACACGTGCGGGCCAGCCATCGCGCCGCGAAACTAGGGCTACTTCGGGGTGCCGACGCCGTCGTAGGAGGCGGAAGGCAACACCGGACGGCGCGACAGCGCGAGTGCCGGCCGGACCCCGCGCGGTCAGAGACCCTGGGCACGCACGGAAACCTCCCGCACGGGAACCGGGAGATCTCGCGCCCGCCCACGGCGGTGCCAGCCGCCGGGGGCCGCCTGGAGGACATTCGCGTTCGCCGCGCCCGGTACCGTTGAGGCGACGCGCGCATCCGCGGCAGCCTGGCAGGGAGGGGGGCCGGGCCGTCATCCGGTCATCGGGACCCAGCGACAGCGAAGACGTTGCACGCGCTCGTTCTTCCCTTGCCCCTTGCCCCTCCGGCCATCGCCGTTGACAGCTCGGCGGCCCGAGATGCGGGAGGACGTGGGCCACGGAAACGTGCAATGTGAAACAGAGAACCGAGAATGTGGAATGTCATCCCTGGACTCGCAGAAACGATCGAGCACTGGGCAGGCAGGCAGGCTCCGGAGCAGCGCGACGGCGAGCCCCTCCAGGCGCCGGGCGAGGTCATCGCCCTTGCGGCCCGCC
>JACQWT010000328.1 GCA_016209145.1 Deltaproteobacteria bacterium
GCGGGACGGACGGCCGGTCGTGGTGCTGGGGGAGGTCAGGAGCCGGATCTACGAGCGCGACGTCAAGCCGTTTGCGGCCAAGGCCGAGCGCGTGGCCCGAGCCCTGTCGGTCACGGCGCTGCCGGTGCTGTTCGGCTTCGTCATCCACCCCTCGGCGCGCCAGGTGTCCGCCACGCACGGCGTGCTGGTGGTCGCGTCGCGGCCGGGGTAGGTGGGCCGGCACGCCCCGAGCGCTCGAGTCACAAAGGAGCGGACTTTCGAGTCAAGGAGCGCTGCGCGCCAGCGGCGAGCTCGCCCTCGGCCGTGGTAGGCTTGCGAGGCTACGGCAGGAGGGTCGCTCGATGCGTACACAGCTCGCTGGCGACGGGCTCAACCTGCGCGGCCATGGCCGCGTCGTTGCCCCTGGCGGGGTGTTTCATCCCATGGCTTGCCGCGCTGTGGCCCGGATGTGCGTGCGCGTGCTGCTCGGCCTCGGCGCGCTCCTCGGCCTCGCTGCCTGCGGGCCCGAGGCCCTGACAGGGCTCGGCGAAGGCGGCGCTTCTCTGCTCGAGCAGGCGTACGAGCGCGCCAGCGAAGCCCAGAGCGACCCGGACCGCGGCGAGCGCGCACCCCGCACGGTTGCCTCGCGCCGGAGCAGGCCGAAGGCGAGCAAGTCCGCGCCCATGCCGCCCGAGCTTCGCGCGAGCTACATCGCGTCGGTGCAGCGCGATGCGCAGAGCGAGTACGAGCTCGAGGCGAGCGGCACGAGGGTCACGGGCTCGTGCCCGGCACAAGGGCTCGAGCTCGCGCTCGGCGAGGGCAGGCTGCGCATCTCACGCGCGCGTGCCTCGAGCGCGGATGGCTCGTCCGCGGATGGGGGCGCGCCAGTGGGCTCCTTCTCGCTCGAGCTTCGCTGGACCGGCGTTGGCCGGCCCGGGGCCATGGCGGCCGTGCCCGCGCCGACCGGGCGCGCACAGATCACCGCGAACCGCGTGGCCGTGCTTCGCGGCCATGGGCTCGAAGAGTGGTACGTCTCGGGCCCGCTCGGCATCGAGCAGGGCTTCGTGCTGTCCGAGCCTCCGAGACCGCGGCCGGCCGCCGAGGCGGCCGAGGCGAGGCAGGCGCCGCTCTTGATCGAGCTTTCGGTCGAGGGCCTCGATCCCGTGCTCGCTCGTGACGGCCGCTCGGTTTCGCTTCGGACCCGAGAAGGCGAGCCCGTGCTCAGGTACACGGATCTCTTTGCACGCGATGCGACTGGCCGCTCTCTCGATGCGCACATGGACGTCGCGCCAGCCGCGAGTCTCGAGCCCCGGGCCTTCGGCCAACAGGGCGTCATCGAGCTCGTGGTGGACGACCGCGATGCACGCTACCCCTTGACCATGGACCCACTCGTTTGGGCGGAGGTGAAGAGGCTCACAACGAGCGATGCCGCGAACGGCGACTACTTCGGCTACTCGGTCGCCATCTCGGCCGACACGGCCATCGTGGGGGCGCACGGCGAGGACAGCGCGGAATCGTACCGCGGCGCGGCGTATGTGTTCGGGCTCCGCAGCACCGACGGTGATGCATGCACGGCCGACGAGCAGTGCGCCAGCCGCCACTGCATCGACGACGTCTGCTGCGATGCGCCCTGCGCTGGCACCTGCAAAGCGTGCAGCGCCGCAAAGACCGGCGGCAAGGACGGGGTGTGCGCGCTCATCCCCTTTGGTCAGGATCCGGATGGCGAGTGCGCCGGGGCAGAGCAGAGCTGCGACGGCGCCGGCGCATGCAAGAAGGCCGATGGCCAAGGCTGCGGCGGAGCGAGCGATTGCTTGAGCGGCCACTGCATCGACGACGTCTGCTGCAAGAGCGCGTGCGCCGGCACCTGCGAGGCGTGCAGCAAGGCGAAGACCGGCGGCACGGACGGGGTGTGCGCGCCTGTCCCGCCAGCCGAGGATCCGGACAGCGAGTGCGGCATTGCGACGGAGCAGAGCTGCGACGGCGCCCGGGCGTGCAAGATAGTGGACGGCCAGCCCTGCGCAGGAGCTGGCGATTGCCTGAGCGGCTACTGCGCCAACGGCGTGTGCTGCAACGAGCCGTGCGATGGCGAGTGCGAGGCCTGCTCGGCCGTGGCCAAGGCCACTGGCGAAGACGGCGTGTGCGGCCCGGTAGCAGCAGGCGCGGATCCCGTGGACGAGTGCGAGCCGGATCCGGGCTACCCGGGCTCATGCGGCGCGGACGGAAGCTGCGACGGAGCAGGGCAATGCCGGCAGCACGCGCCTGCCGGGGTCGTCTGCCGCGCGGCCTCGTGCGCTGGAGCCTACTTCGAGGCCGAAGGCAAGTGCGATGGCGCCGGGCAGTGCGAGGCTGGCGTGACCGCAAGCTGCGCGCCCTTTGTCTGCACTGGTGCGGGCAACTGCCGGACAAGCTGCAGATCCACTGCCGACTGCGCGGGCGGATATATGTGCACGAGCCGCGGGCAGTGCGTGGAGCCCGCAGCCGCGGTCGCGGAGCCCGGGTGCGGCTGCCGGCTTGCGCCCGGCCTGCAGCGCCGGCACGCGGGCGGGGAAGCGCCCCGTGGCTCGGCGCTCGGCTTGCTCCTCGCAGCCGCGCTCGGGCTCGCGCGCCGAAAGCCGGGAGCGAGACGAGCTGGCCACAGGAGGAGCGCGGGCCCGAGCCGATGAGAGCTGTGCGCCGGGGCTCGCGCCTTCGCGGTCGCGCTCGGCTCGTGCCTCGTGCTCGGCCCGGCGAGCGCCTGGGCCGCTCGGCTGCTGGATGGCTTCGACCGTGCCTTCGCAGCCGGTGACGCCGGCGACCGCCACTGCGGCAGCCCCGAGCAGCACGCCTCGCGACATGGCCACGATGCCCAGGGTAGCGCCCACGGTCGGTCACGACGAGCGAGCCGCGGCCACGGCTGCGGCGGCGCACCCCATTTCGCCGAGGGCCTGCGACCGGCCCGCGGCAGGCCGGCATGCGGCCTGCTACCGGCGGCCCCAGCCCGCCAAACGCGCCGCGTACGCTCGGGTGGCCTTGAGGCAACCCTTGACGGGATCCACCGCCAGTCCCAGGCTCTCGAGAGCCTCGACGCCAAGCAGCGGCTCGTCGCAGGGCCCGACACAGAACGCTGCGCCTGCCTCGCGCCCGTCGATCCGGACAAGGCCCAGC
>JACQWT010000302.1 GCA_016209145.1 Deltaproteobacteria bacterium
CCTCGGCGTGCTGCTCGTCGTGGGCATAGTGGTGGTGGCCATCTTCTTCATGGCCGGCAAGTCCCAATCCAGCCACGCGGCCTCCGAGGGCCCGCCGGAATCGGGCCCGTCGACGGGGGGCCCGTCCACGACGGGCACGTCCACCGGCGCCAGCCGCGACGTGCCGAGCAGCGGCTCGCTCCGGGATATCATCCCCCAGCAGGTCGGCGACTACCGGCTGCAGACGATCCAGCCGATGACCGGCATGGGCAGCGGCGTGGTCGATGCCCTCTCGATGGTCTACTTCACGCCGAGCGGCGTGCGCGCGAACCACATCGTCGTGGTGTTCTCCGCCGCAGCGCTGGCGGAAGCGGCCATGAAGGAGACCACCCAGGTCGTGCTGGGCAAGTTCCCCGGTGAGGTGAAGGCCTTCGCGGTCAGGAACAAGGACAACGAGCAGGTCGGGAGCGGGAATCAGATCCTGGCGAACCCGGAGTCGATTCTCTGGACGCACGGCAAGCTCATGGCCACCGTGACGACCGCCCCGGGCCGAACCGAGGCGTTTTACAACGGCGTGAATTACTGACTCACGGCGCCCGCCAGAGTGTGTAGAGCAGGGTCATGGGCGCAGTGATCATCACCGCGTCGATGCGATCGAGCATGCCGCCGTGACCCGGCACGATCCCGCCGGAGTCCTTGATGCCGGCCGAGCGCTTGAGCAGCGACTCGCCGAGGTCGCCGAGCTGGCCGAGAACGCTGCCGAGCACGCCAAGCAAGGCCGCGTCGCCCAGCGGCAGCCGCGGCAGGATGAGCATGCGGGCCACCAGGGCCCCGATGACGGAACCCGCCACCGCGCCCACGGCGCCCTCGACGGTCTTCTTCGGGCTGACGGCCGGGTACAGCTTGTGCCGGCCGAGCAGGCGCCCGGCGAAGTAGCCGCCCGTGTCCGACATCCAGGCGAGCGTCAGCGCGAGCAGCACGTAGGCCGGTCCCTCCCCCCCCGGGCGCAACCGTAGCGCCGCCACGGCGCCCAGGCCGGCTCCCAGGTACAGCGGCCCGAAGCCACCCCCGGCGATCCGCAGGGCGGAGCCGCGCAGGTCGCCCGGCCGCGCCAAGCCGAGCACGATGCCGGCAAACGGCACGAGCAGCATCACGGTGAGCAGGACGCGCGGATCGCGCAGCCAGATCGCGCCCACGACGACCCAGGTAAGGAGCACGCCGGCGATGCGGCACCCGCGCTCTCCCGCGTGCGTCATGCCGAACAGCTCGCTCGCCGCCGTCACGGCCACGACGAAGATGAACAGCAGCCACGCCCAGGGGGGAGCCAGATAGAGCAAGGCGATGAGCAGCGGGATGGCCACTGCCGAAGTCGCCAGACGCACGGTCAAGTTGGAGGCCGCCACGGCAGGATCGTCCTCAGTCGGGCCGCCGGCTCGCGCGGCGGCGCTTCGCGAACCACGCACTTAGCGGGGTCCGCCGCGCGGGTAAACCCCCAGTATCCGTTCACGGGCTCCTGGACTGGCGGGCAACGACGGCTCGCCGAGTCGGCCGCGATCGCGGCTTTCGTCCTCGCACCGGGTCCTCACGTACAGGAGTACGCTGCGGCCCGGCGCTGCGGGCGCGCTCGCGCTGACGGCCGCCTGACGAGCCGTGTGGCAGCCAGCGTGAACGCTTACAACCCCCACGGCCCCGTTGACTGCCGAGCGCGGCGCGCCGACCCTGCCACGCGTGCATCCTGTCCGACACCTGCTGCTGCGCGTCCCGCTCGTGCTCGGGCTGGGAGCCCTCGCCGCCGTGCTGCGCTTGCTGGCGCCGCCCGTGCCGGCACCGAACGCGCGCGCCGTTGCCGCCATGCTCGGCCGGGCGGCGGGTGGACAGGTGGGCGAGGACGAGCTCGTCTGGGAGCCGAGCCGCGGCCTGCTCGCGGATGCGCTCTGGGGCCGCCGGGTGCTTCTGCTCGCCTCACTGCCCGGCGCTCGTAGCGATCTCTTCCGCGCCCGCGTGCGCACGAGCCGCGGGGGCCGTCCCATCGGCGTGCTCGACATCCGCAACCTCACCCAGACGCCGCTCGGCGACGAGCAGGCCCTGCGCGCGCGCGGCCGGCACGCCGCCGTGCTCACCCGCGCATGGGGCGCCGTCCAGGGTGTGACGGTGCTCGATCTCGGCGGGGAGGATCGATCCGGCCTCGGCCCGGGCGGGCGGATCGCGGCCGCGCTGCAGAGCTGGCTGCGAGACGGATGCGCGCGCGGCATCGGCCGCACCGAGGTGGTTTTCGCGCAGCCCCCGGCCGCGGCCGAGATCGAGCTGCGGGGCGGCAGGCTCGTGCTGAGCCTGGAAACGGCGGCGTCCGAGCGACAGGCGGTGTCGCTCGACCTGCTCGACGCGCCGCCCGAGCTCGATCCTGTTGGGAGCGACGGCTTGGGCGCCATGGCCTGGACCACGCCCGCGACGCCGCGCTCCGTGGCCGAGCTGGCGGGCCAGGCGCTCGGCGTCCTGACCGGACCGGCCGGGCCCGAGGCTCTGGAGCGAGCGATTCTGTGCACGCGCTCGGTGCTCATGCGCCTCGGCGCCGCCCTTTGCGGTTCGCTGCGCGGCCGCCCGCGGCGAGCACCGGCCCCTGCGGCGGCGCGATCGCTGCCCCCGGAGCAGGGCTCTGGGTGGCCGCCTCCCGCCGTCGGGCCCCTGTTCACTCCCGCGCTCGCCGGGGAGGGTGAGTGGCGCGCGCCGCTCGCGGGCTCGGCGCCGCGGCAAGGCTCGCCGGCGCCCGCGGGATCCGCCGATCCCTCTCTGCTCGAGACGACGATCCGGCCCGATCCAGATCTGCCGGCGGCCGAGCTGCGCCTCGTCGCCATCGACACGCGGCAGCTTGAGTTGCACGTCGAGGCGGGCGCCAGCGACCCCACGCCGCTCGCGGGCCCGCGCGGCCGGGGCCGCATCGGGCCGCGCGATCTCCCTCGCGCCGTAGCCGCATTCGGCGGCGGGCTGCACGCCGGCGCCAACACAGGCGGCGTCGTGGCTGGCGGCCGCGTGCTCGTCCCGCCCATCGCCGGCGCGGCAAGCGTGGCCGTTGACGTGCACGGTCGGGCCTACCTGGGGAGCTGGGGGCCCGCCCCGGCGCTGCCGGGGGGGCTGGGCTCGCTTTGGCAGGGCATCGATCCACTGCTCGATCCCGCAGAGGGAACCGGGCGCGACTACAGGGCCGGCGGCTTCGCCCGGGCGGCCCCGGACCTGCTCGTAGAGCGATCGGCTCTGTGCCTGACGGCGCACGGCTACCTCATCTACGGCTGGAGCCATGAGGCGAGCGCGACGACGCTGGCGCGCGGCCTGGAGCTCGCCGGCTGCACTTGGGGCGCGCAGATAGACGCAAGCCTCGGGGACCAGGGTTTTGTCTACCTCTCGGCCGAGGGCTCCGCGATCCGCGCCGCGAAGCTCGACCCCGCCATGTCCGTCGCGCCCCGGCGCTTCATCGCGGGCTCGCCCGCGAGCTTCCTCTATCTCGTGCGCCGCGCGCAGCGGCCCCGCACCCGCGCCGACCTGCCGTGGCGGCCCGACGGCGCCGAGCAGCCTGCGCCCCACTGGCTGCCGGCGGTGCATGGCGCCGGGGCCGAGCGGCTGAGCGTCGAGATCGAGCTTCGCTCCTTCTCGCCGGATCGGTTTGCCTGGCGGATCCGACCTGGCCGCGAGGAGAGCGGCGCCGCGACCGCCCTGACGGCGCTCGATCCCGCGGAGCACGCGCGCGCGCTTTGCGCCATCGGCCTCGGCGTGGCAAGCCGCAAGCACAACCGGCGCGGGCTCGTGCTGGGCGGAGCCGTCAGCTTGCCCATCCGGCCCGGGCTCGGCGTGCTGTCGATCGATCGGGACGGCACGCGGCTCGCCATTGGAATCGCCACGGAGCAGCTCGCCCCTCGCGGCGACGCTACCGAGTTGCCCCTTTTGGCCGACGGCGGCGAGCTGCGCAGCGAGGCGCGCGAGTTGGGCCGGCTGCGCTGGCGCACCGGCGGCTGCGCCATGGGCGACGGCACGCTGCTCGTGGCCCGCTCGCGGTCAGACAGCGGCGAAGCCAACGCGCGGGCGCTGCTCGACGCCGGCTGCCGGCGCGTGGTCGCGCTCGACCGCGGGCGCCAGGTCGAGGCGTTCGTGCATCGCGCGGGCTCGCCCAGCCCGCCGCGCGCCGAGTACGACGAGACAACGCTCTACGCGCTGGCCATCGAGGGGCGCGGCACGGCGCGCCGGATCGAGGCGGTGTGGTAGATCAGTTTACCTCGGTCGGACAGCCGAAGAGCATCGTGATCTTGCCCTCTTTGGTCCGACCCGCCCTCAGTTTACCTCGGTCGGACAGCC
>JACQWT010000303.1 GCA_016209145.1 Deltaproteobacteria bacterium
CGCGGGCGCTTCTGGCGCTTGGCGCCGTCTTGCTCGGCATGGCGACGGCGCACGGCGCGGCGGCAGAGCCCTCGACTTGCCGCATCACGGCCGTCCGGCTGCTCGCCGGGCCCGCCGGCGCCGCCGCGGTCGTGCTCGAGACGAGCGCGCCGCCGCGCTTCGCCGCGCGCGTCGCGCCCGGCGGCCTGCGCCTGCTCGTCGACCTGGAGGACGCCCGGCTCGACGGCGCCGAGCCGGCCATCACCGAGGGCCGCGGCGTCGTTGCGAGCGTGCTGGCGCACTCCTACACCAACCCTCGGGAACCCGCCCGGCCCCCGACCACGAGGTTGATGGTCCAGCTCTCCCGGCCGGCGCGCTACCTGCTGCGCGCCGCGCCCGCGGCGTTGCACCTGGAGCTCGAACCGGCCGACAAGACCGAGCCGGTGCCCGCCCGCGAGGCGGCGGGGCGGGGCGGGCCGCGGCGCGGGAGCAGTCCCGAGCGGGCGGATGGCGCGTCCGGGTCCGCCCGCGTGCTCGGCGACGTGCGCTTCGAGCACGGCGCCGAGGCCGACCGCGTGATCCTCGATCTTGGCGGCCAGGCCGCGTACGGCCTGTCCGCGCCGGCCCCGGGCCGCTCGCTGCTGGAGCTCAGGGGGGTGCGGGTTCCGGCGGCGCTGGTGCGCACTCTGGACGTCGCCGCCTTCGGCGGGCCGGTGCGAGCGGTGTCCACCTACCGCCAGCCGGAGCGCGAGGGCCGCGTCGTCATCGACGTCGACCACGACCGCGACGCCTCCGGCGTCGTAGTGCGCTACGGCAGCTCCCTGCACTACATCTTCAGCACCGGACGGGCGCCTGCTTCGCTCACCGGGATCGCACCCGACGGGCTTTCGGCGCGGCGCGTACGCACCGTGGCGCGCGAGCTCCTGGCGGAGCCGGATCGGCCCGCGGGGCCCGGAGGCGAGGCCGCGCAGTGGACGACCGAGCCCGATCGCGCCGCCGGGCTGCTGCCGGCGTCGGCCGCGCAGGTACGGCGCGCGCCCGCCGGTCGCCGCATCGACCTGGATCTGAAGGACGCCGACATCCACAACGTGCTGCGCCTCATCGCGGACGTGGGCAACGTCAACATCGTGACCAGCGACAACGTGGAGGGGAACATCACGATCCGCATGCGCAACGTGCCCTGGGACCAGGCCCTGGAAACGGTGCTCCAGGCCAAGAAGCTCGGCATGGTCCGGCAGGGCAACATCATACGCGTGGCCCCGGCGATCGATCTGCAGAAGGAGCGCGAGGACGCCATCGCCAAGCGCAAGAGCGAGCTGGAGCTGGCGCCGATCGAGACGCGGCTCATCCCGGTTTCCTATGCCAAGGCCGAGGACCTGGCCATGCGCTCCCGGGAGCTGCTCTCGCCGCGCGGCTCCATTGCCGTCGACGCCCGCACCAACGTGCTCATCACCCGCGACGTGGCCGGCAACCTCAATCAGGTCGAGGAGCTGATCCGCGCCCTGGACACGCAGACGCCGCAGGTGCTGATCGAAGCCCGCATCGTCGAGGCCACGAGCCGCTTCCAGCGCGACGTGGGCCTGCAGTGGGGCGGCGACATGGCCTTCTCGCCGGCCACCGGCAACGAGACGGGGCTCGTCTTCCCGGCAGCCGTAGGCGTCGTGGGCGGCGCGTCCGACCAGCAGACGCCGACGGGCGGCCTCTCGCCCTTCAACTCGCAGGTGTCGACGCCCAACTTCGCCGTGAACCTGCCCGCGACGGTCGGCATGGGGCAGGGCGGCGCCCTGGGCCTGAGCTTCGGCTCCATCGACAACACCGTCAACCTGGCCGTGCGCCTGTCGGCGGCCGAGTCGAGCGGCATGGTGCGCATCGTGTCGAGCCCGCGCGTGCTCACGTTGGACAACTACGAGGCGCGCATCAACCAGGGCACGCTCATCCCCTTCTCGCAGATCAGCGCCCAGGGCGTCCAGACGGTGTTCCAGGAGGCCAAGCTGCAGCTCCTGGTCAAGCCCCACGTCACCGCCGACGGCAGCGTCTCGATGCACGTCAAGATCAACCGCGACGAGCCGGACTTCAACCAGACCGGCGCGCGGGGCGATCCCACGATTCTCAAGCGGGAGGCCGAGACCGATCTGCTCGTTCCCGACGGGCACACCGCGGTCATCGCCGGGATCTACACGCGCAACACCGGCCGCAACCTCGACTCGGTGCCGCTCTTGGGCGACATCCCGATCATCGGCGTCCTCTTCCAGCGCCGGCGCTCCAGCGACACCCGCAGCGAGCTGGTCATCTTCCTCACGCCGCGCATCGTCAACCGCGCCGAGTCGCTGGGGCGCTAGTACCGCATCCCCGAAGTCTCGGGGATGATTCGCTGCGCGAATTCCGCTCGGCTCCGCCGAGCGGGCAGTACTAGTTTCGTCCCCAGGGGGCGCCGCGCGCCCCCTCTCGGCTCGCTGCGCGAGCCGATTCACCCCCGCGAAAAGTCGCTCCGCGACTTTTCCTAGTGGTCCTGCCATATTGCACCACAGCCACGCCCCGCCGCGACCGGAGCCACATTCTCCGCACGACTTCTGGGACGGACCACTAGGCGCCGTGCCGAGCGGCGCTCCCACCGATCTCGGCCCCGTCGACCTCTTTCTCTTTCGCGCCCACCAGGAGATGCGGGCCCGGGGCCTCGGGGGCAACGCCTGTGCTCTGGTGCTGGAGCTCGCCGGCCGGCTGGCGACGGATCGGCTGGACCGGCGCCTCGCTCGCGCCGTGGCCGAGCTCTGCGAGCTGCGCTGGCAGCTCGGGCGCGGCCTGGACTTGCAGCCGCAGTGGCGCGTGGCGCGCGCCCGGCCCGGCCCGCCGTTCGAGGTCCGCGCGCTCGCCCCCGACGGGCCCGTGCTCGACGCCGCCGCCGCGTTGCTGGACGAGCCGATGGGCTGGCGCCGCCCCTGGGAGATCGTGCTCCTTCGCGCCGCGGCCGCGGACGCGATCGTGCTGCGCTGGCTGCACCCGCTGGGCGACGCCCGCGGCGTGGCCCGCTTGCTCGGCTGGGTGGGCGAGCCGGAAGCGCCTGCGCCGCCGTCCACACGGCGCTTTGCCGCGCCGTGCCCGGCCTTGCGCCGGCTCTCCTGGCGGGAACGGCTCCAGCTCGCCGGCGCCTACCGCGAGCACGCGCGCGCGCTCGGCGCGCGGTCAACCTTGAGCCTGGACACGGCAGCGGGCCGTCCGCGGCCGATCCGGACTCGCGTCCTGCGCCTGCGTCTCGACGCCGCCGGCACGCAGCGCTTCGACGCCGGCGCGCGGCGCCGGGGCGAGAGCGGCGTCGTCCTCGTTGCCGCCTGCCGCCTGGTCGATCGGCTCCTGGGCGCGCGCGGCTACAGTCCTCCGCGACACCTCGTGCCCGTGCCCGTCTCGCTCGACGCCAAGAAAGAGAGCGAGCGCATGTTCGGCAACAACCTGACCATGCTGCTTCTCTCGGTCGATCGCGAGCTTCTGGGCGACGAGGCGCGGGCCCTGGCCGGCCTGGCGGCGCAGAAGCGGGCCATCGTGCAGCAGCGGCTCGATCTCGCCATGCTGGCGGCGCTCCAGCTCGGCCGCTACCTCCCGGGCCCGGCGTTCAGCCGCGTCTCGCGCGGCCCCTTCGGCGGCGAGCGCGGCTCGTTCGTGCTCTCCTGCCCCGGGCAGATCCCGATCGAGCACTTCCTCGGGGTACCGGTGCAGGATGCGTACTTCCTGCCTGCCGTTGCGCTTCCGCCCGGTCTGCTCGTGGTGGCCGACCGGCACGGCGGCCGGCTGGGCCTGACGCTCCTGTTCGTCGAGCCCGCGGTCCAGACGGACGAGGTGGCGCGCGAGCTGGCCGAGCTCGAGCGCGATCTGCTCGGGGATCCCGGGTAGCCCCAGGCCCGCACAAAACCGCTGGCTCGGCCCTGCGGCCTTCCGCTACTCTGGCGTCTTCGGGCGGCGCTGGCGGCGTGCGGTCGCCCGAGCACGGAGGAGACGATGAGCGGGAGACGGCGGACAGTGGGTACGAACCGCGTGACGCTGCGGTCGCTTGGCCTGGGTGGAGCCTGCCTGCTCGCCGTGGCCGTGGCGGCGGCCTGCACCGGCAGCGACGTGGCGCAAGTGGGCACGACCACCGGCCCGGTGGGCGGCGGCAGTCCCGGGTGCTCGGGCAGCCTGCGCGAGTGCGACGGCAAGTGCGTGGCCGTGGACCTCGATCCGAGCAACTGCGGGAGCTGCGGCAACGCTTGCCCCGAGGGGCAGGTTTGCTCCCAGGGCCAGTGCACCATCGACTGCCTGGGCGGCACCACCAAGTGCAGCGGCAAGTGCGTCGACACCGGCATCGACAAGCAGCACTGCGGCGCCTGCGACAACGCCTGCGGCTCCAGCGAGCTGTGCTCGGCCGGCAAGTGCGCGGTTGTCTGCCTCGGGGGCACGACCGAGTGTGCGGGCGGCTGCGTCGACACAACGGTCGATCCCGAGCACTGCGGCGCCTGCGACAAGGCATGCACCGGGGGCGAGGTGTGCTCGGCCGGCAAGTGCGCCGTCGCGTGCTCGGGGGGCAGTACGCAATGCGGCGTGCTGTGCGTGGACACCCAGCTCGATCCCAAGAACTGCGGCGGCTGCGACAACGCCTGCGGCTCGGGCGAGGTGTGCTTCGCCGGCGCGTGCACGCTCAAGTGCCTGGGCGGGACGACCAAGTGCGGCGGCAAGTGCGTCGAGACCGACATCGATCCGGCCAACTGCGGCTCCTGCGGCGTGGCCTGTGCGCAGGGCGAGGCATGCTCGGTCGGGCAGTGCGGCCTGGAGTGCTATGGCGGCACCACCAAGTGCGGCGGCAAGTGCGTCAACACCGAGAACGATCCGGCCCACTGCGGCGGCTGCGGCAAGGCATGCCCCGGAGGCGAGGTGTGCAGTGGCGAGAAGTGCGCGCTCGGGTGCGGCGGCGGCACCACCAAGTGCGCCGGCAAGTGCGTCAACACCGACAACGATCCGGCCCACTGCGGCGGCTGTGACAAGGCCTGCCCGCAGGGCAAGGTCTGCGCCGGCGGCCAGTGCGGCCTGAGCTGTCTCGGTGGCGCCACGCAGTGCGGCAACGAGTGCGTGGACACGAAGCTCGATCCCAAGAACTGCGGCTCCTGCGGCAAGGCTTGCGCGCCGGGCGAGGTGTGCTCCAACGCGCAGTGCGGCGTCCAGTGCGCCGGCGGCACGACCTTCTGCGGGGGCAAGTGCGTGGACACCGCGCTCGATCCCGCCAACTGCGGCGGCTGCGGCAAGTCGTGCGCCCCGGGCGAGGCGTGCTCGGCCGGGGCGTGTGCCCTGTACTGCGGCGGGGGCACGAGCAAGTGCGGCGGCAAGTGCGTGGACACGGCCATCGATCCGGGCAACTGCGGCGGCTGCGGCAAGACGTGCAGCGGCGGCGAGATCTGCTCGGCCGGCAAGTGCGCGCTCCAGTGCGGCGGCGGCCCCTGCTCGCCCGGCCAGCACCTTTGGAGCAAGAGCTACTATGGCGCCGACACCCGCGCCTACTCCGTCGCCGTGGACAGCAAGGGCAACGCCGTCGTGGCCGGGATCTTCACCGGCACGATCAACTTCGGCGGCGGCCCGCTCTCGAGCGCCGGGAGCTGGGACATGTATCTCGTCAAGTTCGACGGGGGCGGCAATCACCTCTGGAGTCAGCGCTTCGGCGCCGGTGCCGACGACTACTTCTACCAGATCACGATCGACAGCCAGGACAACGTCATCGCGACCGGCTACTTCCAGGGCACGGTCAACTTCGGCGGCGGACCGCTCACGAGCGCCGGCGTGCACGACATCGCGGTCGCGAAGTTCGACAAGAACGGCACTCACGTCTGGAGCCAGCGCTTCGGCGGGGCGAGCTACGACTACGTCTACGACGTGGAAACCGACAGCGCCGACGGCGTCGTCATCACCGGCCACTTCCAGAGCACGGTCAACTTCGGCGGCGGACCGCTCGTGAGCGCCGGCGACTACGACGCGTTCCTGGTCAAGCTCGACAAGAACGGCACCCACGTCTGGAGCCAGCGCTTCGGCGACAACCAGCGCCAGGACGGCTACGGCGTGGACGTGGACGCCCAGGACAACATCGCTCTGACGGGCTACTTCATGGGCACCATCGATCTCGGCGGCGGCCCGCTCATCTCGTCGAGCAACTACAACATCTTCCTCGCCAAGTACGACCCCAAGGGCAATCACCTTTGGAGCAAGCGCTACAACCCCACCGACGGCCGCGCCTACAACGTGAAGTTCGACTCCGGCGGCAACCTCGTCCCGAGCGGCATCTTCAGCGGCACGATCAACTTCGGCGGGGGTCCGATCAACAGCTCGGGCGGCTGGGACGGGTTCCTGGCCAAGCTCGACAAGAACGCCGGCCACCTGTGGAGCAAGAAGTTCGGCGACGGCAGCGACCAGTACGTCAACCGGCTGGCCATCGATGCCCAGGACAACGTCGTGTCGGCGGGCTACTTCCAGGGCAGCATCAACTTCGGCGGCGGGCCCCTGAACAGCGCGGGCAGCAACGACATCTACCTCGCGAAGCTCGACAAGGACGGGGCCTACGTCTGGGCCAAGTACTTCGGCGACGCCAACAACAACTGGGCGGAGGACGTGGCCGTGACCTCGACCGGCCGCATCGTGGCCTGCGGCAGCTTCAACGGCACGGTCAACTTCGGGGGCTCGAACCTCGTCAACCAGGGCGCGTACTCGATGTGGGTCGCGGCCTTCGCGCCGTGAGGTGAGGCACAGGGCCCATGACCCGGGGGAGCGCACGGCCCGACATCCTCGTCCGGCTGGCGCTCCTGTGCCTGCTCGGCGCGGGCTGCGCCGGCGCCGCCGGGACGGGGCCTCCCCTGGGCGGTGGGGCCGGTTCAGGCGCGGCGGCGGAGCCCCCGGGGGCCCGTGCCCGCTTCGAGCCGCTGTGGCAGTCCCAGGCGGCCGCCGCCAACAAGGCCGTGGCCATCGCGCCGCGCGCCGGCGAGCTGGTCGTGCTCGGCTCCCGCCGGCTCGCCCTGTACGGCGCGTACACGGGCCTGTTGCTGGCCGAGGCTGACGCCTGCTTCACCTTCCCGGGCGCGCTTGGCTTCGTGGGCGAGCAGGCCGTCGCACTCGTCTGCGAGCACAGCGTGCGGCTCTTCTCGCTTGCCGGCCTCGAGTACGCGGGCGAGCGCCCCCTGCCCGGCGACGCCCGGGCTGCCGCTTTCGGCAAGTCGCTTGTGGCGATCGGGTTCGCGGCAGGGCCGGTTCGCGTCTACCGGAGCCGGGACTGGACCGAGGCCGCCGCGATCGCCGTGGACGGCCGCGTCGCGGCGCTGGCGCTGTCGCCGGACGAGCAGTTCCTGGCGATTGGGCTGGCAGAGGAGGGCCTGCTCCTGCGCCGCTCGGGCGGCGAGCCCGAGGGCGCCGTGCGAATCGATGGGCCAGGCGAGGTCGCGGCGCTGGCGTTCTCGCCGGACGGCCGCCGCTTGTTCGCCTGCCGGGGCGAGACCGAGGCCATGATCGTCGACGTCGGGCGGCGCACGCCGGAGCGCGTCCTGCGCCTGCCGTCGCCTCTGGCGACTGCCCGGTGGCTCTCGGCGACGCGCCTGGTGGCAGTCGGGCCAGAGGGGCTCGTGCTGCTCGATGCCGCGCAGGGTGCGCTCGCGCCGTTTGCCGGCCGACTCGCCCGGCCGGTCGTCGGCCTCGACGCCGGTCTCGGGGGGAGGCTCGTGTGCGCCGGCTCCCGCGGCGGGGCGGTCGCCTGCTACGCCGGCCCGGCTCTGCGCCGCTCCTTCGGCGGGCGACGCAGCGACGGCGAGGCCGGGCGCGGCAGCGCGCCACCCGCGACGGTGCAGACGAGCGGCCGGCTGGTGGGCCGTGAAGGCCGCCACCTCGTGGTCCAGGCTCAGCCGGGCGCGCTGTTGCCCGGTGCCGGCCAGCGCGGCGTGCTTTCCCGCCACCAGAGCACGCGGCGCGGCGAGTTGCTCGTCTCGGGCTGGATCGAGATCGGCCAGGTGCACGTGGACGCGGTCGACAAGGACGTGCTGCGGCTCAGCATCGCCGCGCCCGAAGGCGCGGACGGCGCCCCGGGGTGCGGGCCGCAGGGCGCGGCCGACCAGTGTGCCTACGACACGCCCGTGCGGCTGACGTGGCAGAGCGCCGCGGCGGGCGGGGCGGGCACGTCACAACCGTGGTAACTGTTCACGCATTCCAACACCC
>JACQWT010000304.1 GCA_016209145.1 Deltaproteobacteria bacterium
AGAAGTAGGGCACGAGACCCAAGGCGACAAGCAGCAGTCCAAACAGGCTGTTGCGCGGGCTCTGCACCAGGCTCACGGCGACGTAGGCCGTGGCGAAGAGCACGAAGATCGCCGGCAGCCAGGGGTAGCCCGGCACGCGGTACGGCCGCGGCGCGTCGGGCATCTTGCGGCGCAGCACGAACACGCCCGCGGCCCCGGCGGCATAGAAGGCCCACGAGACGAAGATCAGCATGTCCGTCAACTGGTCGAAGGTCCCGGTGAAGACCAGCAGCGAGGCCCAGATCCCCTGCACCAGCAGGGCCACGTGCGGCGTGCGGAAGCGGCGGTGGATGGTGCCTACCCGGCGGAAGAACAGCCCGTCGCGGGCCATGGCGAAGTACATCCGCGCGGAGAGCAGGGTGGTGCCGTTCGTGGTCCCGAACGTGGAGACCATCACGGTGGCCGCCACGAAGGCGCCCCCGGCCCAGCCCAGGAACGAGCGCGCCACGTCCGCGGCCACGAGCTTCGAGCCCTCGATCTGCGCGAGCGGCAGGACGTAGAGGTAGGCCAGGTTGGTCAAGACATAGACGGCGATCACCACGACGGTCCCGATGACCAGCGCCCGGGGGATGTTGCGCTGCGGCTGGCGCACCTCGCCCGCGACGTAGGTGATGTTGTTCCAGCCGTCGTAGGCCCAGAACGCGCCCGAGAGCGCCAGCCCCATTGCTCCCACCAAGGCCAGGAAAGTGCCGGGCGGCGCGCTCGAGCCGGTCGAGGCGAGGTGCGCGAGCGACCCGCCGCTCGCCGTGAAGCCGAGCACGATGATCAGCGCGATCGCTGCCAGCTTGGCCAGCGTGAACACGTCCTGGAGCGCGCCGCCGATGGCCACGCCCAGGCAGTTCACGCCCGTGAGCAGCAGGATCGTCGCCACCGTGAGCAGCCTGGTGGACAGCTCCGCGAACGGGGCGATGGTGATGACCCCGCCCAACGAGAAGGTGATCGCCTCCCACTGCGGGGCGAGCCGCGGCAGAGGCAAGAAGTAGCCCGAGTACTCCGCGAACACATAGGCGATCGACGCGATCGAGCCTGTCTGGATCACGGCGAAGATCGCCCAACCGTAGAGATAGCCGAAGAAATCGTTGTAGATGCGGCGGAAGTAGACGTACTGCCCGCCCGTGGCCGGGATCATGCTGGAGATCTCGGCGTTGGTCAGGGCGCCGACCAGAGTGACCAGCCCGCCCAGCACCCAGGCCGCGAGCACGAGCCAGGCGGAGTGCAGCTCGCCCGCCATCACCGCGGTCTTCTTGAAGATGCCGCTGCCGATCATCGAGCCGATGACCAGCGTGACGGCGGTGAACAGGCCCAGCCGGGGCACGAGCCCCGCCGCGCCAGGCTCGCCTTGCCGCTCGTTCGCCTGCTCCATGCCAACGTGCGCCTACCGGGATTGCGGGCGCTTGTCCAGTCTGTGGCAAAGGGCGACGAAAACTTAGCTCACCGCGCTCCGGAGCCTATCCTCGCAGGCGGGCTCGCGAGCTAGCCCCACTTTCCCGGTCGCCGATGTCCCTGCTTCGCCTCGTTCCCCCATCGAGCCGTGCGGGCCGCTACGCGTGCGCAGCGGCAGCTTTGGCGCCGAACGCCGAGCCGAGCGCGCCGGCACAGGGCGAGCTCCAACCCGAGGTCGCGGCGGTGCTGCGCCTGCTGTTCGAGGACCATGGCCGGCTCGCCGCGCTGGGCCGATCGGCCGTGACATGCCTGCTGCGCGAGATCGCGTTCGCTCTGGTCGATCTGAGCCTCGCCGAGGGGCGCCGTGCCGTCGTTCCCATCGAGCTACGCGGCAACGTCTGGGAGATCGGCCTTACGCGCGACGGAGCCGAGCTCCTGGTGAGTCTCTTTATGTCTGGCGCGCAACCACGCGTAATTCAAACAGAACTTCGCGTGCCTATGGGCGTGGCACGCGAGGTGCTCCTCGACGCCCTCCGGTCGGCCGGCTCGGCCGATCCCGGCCTGGCCATGGCAGGCCGGCGCCTGGCCGACGCTGCGAGCTGTCCGTCCGGCACGGCCGCGGCCCGCAGGCAGCGGGTCGACGTGCGCGGGGCGCGGCGCGCGGTCCTGCGGATCGAGGCGGTCTTCGAGCTGCGCACCGACGACCGGCCGGGCGGCGTCCGCTCGGAGGTGGCGCGGGCCGACCTGCACGCGCTTCTCTTCCAGGGCCGGATGCGCTTTGCCGTGGGGCGCTCGGTGCGTGAGCTCGCCCAGGCGCACGTGTTTCTCGTGGCCGAGCAGCTCGTGGCGCTCGTGACCGCGGCACTGGAGGCACAGCTCGCCGGTCGCGGCATGCTGCGCCGCGTGTGCGCCGGTGGCACGAGCCTTGGCGTGCAGCTCGATCCGTCCGGCCGGGCGGCGCTGCTCGTCGGCGAGCGCTCCGGCGACGAGGCGCACGGCTCCCGCCTGCCGGCCGTCGCCCTCGCGGACCTGGTGCAGGGGGCCCTGGCCTTCAGCGGATCCCTCGGCCGGGAGTTGCTGCGCGCCGACCCGGCGCTTGCCACGAACCTCCGCCTCAGTGCGCTGCGCGAGGCGGCCGAAGCGCTGGGCGAGCGTGCCGGCGGCACTGCGGCGCGCGGCGCCCAGCTCAACGAGGCGCCCGAGAGCTACCGGGCCTTTGCCGCGAGCGCACCCGAGAATGCTTCTCGCCCCGCAACTTCTGGCGCGGTGGGCAGGCTCCGCTTCACCGAGAGCTGGAGGGCCACTGTCTCCGGCATCGATCTGCGCTCCATCTTCCTGTGCGGCGAGCGGCTCGTGGTCGGCTCGAGCCGCGAGCTCTGCTGCGTCGAGCGCTCCAGCGGCGCGCTCTTGTGGCGGCGGCGGGCCTCGCGCGGGGTCTCCATCTTGACGCCGAGCGGGCTCGTTCGCCTTGGCCCCGACGGCCGCTTCGTCCTGCACGGCCTGGACGACGGCGAGCCCCGGCTGGAGCTCGGCCTGGCCCCGGCAGTCGGCGCCACGGCCTCGGGCGCCGTCGTGAGCGCCCGGGGGCTGCCGCGCCTGGTTCTGCTGGCCGAGGGAGCAAGGGAGCTTTGCGCCGTGGATCTCGACTCGGCCGAGGTTCGCTGGCGGCGCCCCGTGCGCTCCGGCGGCGGTCCGCCCGGGCCGCTGCGCCTGCGCCGCGCCGGCAAGCTCGTGGTCGTGGCCAGCGCCGAGCCGGCGCTTGCGGCCCTCGACCTCATGAGCGGCGAGGTGCTGTGGCGCCACGCGGGCCCGCTGTGCTACCCCCACGGCGTCGCCGTAGACGGCGGGGAACTCTACGCGCTGGGCATGAAAGGGCCGGGCCCCACGATCGCCGCGGCGCTCCGGCGCATCGATCCGTGGTCCGGAGCCGTCGTCTGGTCGAGCGATCTGCGCCGTCCGGTCAGCCCAACCGGCGCGCCGCAAGTCTGCGGCGACGGTGTGCTCGTGACGACGCGCGAGCGTGGCCGGCTCGGCCTGATGTGCTTCGAGCGCGACACGGGCGTGCTGCGCTTCGAGCTCGACGGGGTGTGCGAAGGCGAGGCGGCATGTCTCGTGGTCGACGACGCGCTCATCGCGAACGGCGAGCTGGGCGAGCTCGTGGCGGTCGCGGCCTCGAGTGGCGAGGTGCTCTATCGCCACGTCTTCGCCGCCCACTGCGCCGGCGACCGGCCGCGCTCACTGCAGCCGCTGCTGCGCTCGGGCGCGATCTTCCTGCCCCAGAGCGAGATCTACGTGCTGCGACCGCGCGACGGTGCCCTGCTCGGCAAGGTGCCGTCCGACCTCATCCCCGACTCGCTGCACGTGGACGAGCGCTGCGGCGTGTACGTGGCGGAGCTAAGTGGCTACCTCGCCGCGTACGCCGCGCTGCCGGCGCTCACGCTGGTTTCGCCGGCGTAGAGCCGTGCTGCATCCGTCCCTTCGGGACGGGTTTGGGGTCCCGACGCGCTTTGCGCGTCACCCCTGCACTGCCGCGCCCGAGGCCAGCAGGCCGGCGATCTCGGCCTCGCCGAGGCCGGCCTCGGCCAGGATCTCGCGCGTGTGCTCGCCCGGGTGCGGCGCGCGGCCGGGCACGGTATCCGCCGGCGTGAGCGGGGTGCGGAACTGTGCCACCCCTCCCGTGCCGGCCGGGGGACCGAGCAGCAGTCGCCGCGCCACGGCGTGCTCGTCGGCGGCGAGGCCGGGCGGGCTTACGGCAACCTCGACGCAGCAGTCGTGCTCCCGCGCGAGCTGGAGCCACTGCGCGCGCGTGCGCGAGGCGAAATATTCCCTGAGCCGGCGCTTGAGCCCATCCTGGTGCGGCCCGACCACGAGGGCCTGCGGATCCGGATCTATTCCGACGGCCGCGCAGAAGGCTAGCCAGAACTTGGGCTCCAGCGCGGCCAGCGTGACCGGAGCCCCGTCGCTCGTGAGGTAGGTGTTGTACGGTGCAATCCCGCCGCCGAGCAGGTCGCCGCCCCGCTCGTCGGGAGCGCCCGCCAGGGCCCGGCACAGGGCCCAGGGCGCGAAGCACAGCGCCCCGTCGGTCATGGCGATGTCGCAGACGCCGCCTCTTCCGGTGCGGTCCCGCTCCCGCAGCGCCGCCAGGATGGCGAGGGCGCACCACATGCCGCCCGCGACGTCGGCGAGCTGGAAGCCCGGGACCTGGGGCGGGCCGCCGGCCGGGCCCTGGACGCCCAGCAGGCCGGAGCGCGCCAGGTAGTTGAGGTCGTGGCCGGCGCGCGTGGCGAGCGGGCCGCTCTGGCCGTAGCCGGTCAGAGCGCAGATCACGAGCCGGGGCTGCTGCCCGAGCAGCGTCTCATGCCCCAGACCCAGGCGCGCGAGCACGCCGGGACGGAACTGTTCGAACAGCACGTCGTACCGGGCGAGGAGCCGCACGAAAACGGCCCGGCCGTCCGGGTGCTTCAGATCCAAGAGGGCGCTGCGCTTGCCGCGGTTCAGGGCGTGGAACACCACGGACGCGCCCGCGGCGAGCGGTGGCAGGTGCCGCAGGTAGTCCCCGCCGCTGCGCGGATCCTCGATCTTGTCCACCTGCGCGCCGAGATCGGCCAGCACCAGGCTCCCGAACGGCCCGGGAATCAGGCGCGTCAGGTCGAGGATGCGGATGCCCTCGAGGGGTCGCATGCGGCTGCTCGCGCCGCGCGCGCCGGGGCGCGGCGCCTACTTCAGCTCGAACAGCTTCTGGAGCTTCAACGCCAGCATCTGGTCGCCCTTGACCTTGAGCTTGCCGGCGAAGAAGAGCTGCACTCCGGCCTGGGGGCTGGAGAGCAGCGTCTGGAAGTCCGTGGTGCTGATCTCGATCGTGCAGTCGGCCTCGCCCGTGCCGGCCTCGATCTTGGGGCCCGAGCTGCTGCAGTCGATGAACCAGCTCCCGCCGCCCTCGCCCGTGATGTTCATCTGGAACTTGGCCCCGATCGCCTTGGCGGCGTCCGGGCTCTTCGCCATCGCGGCGGGAAGATCCTCGCCGAACAACTTCTTGATGTCTGCGGCCATGGTGCGCTCCTCCGGGGCGCCATGTAGGCCCGCGCTGGGGGAGGCGTCAAGGCGGGCCGACATGACGGGGGCAAGACGAAGCCCGCCCCCGAATCGCGCTATGCTCGGCCCCGTGCTCGTCGCCCGCTGGGATCTGGACAAGACCTACCTGCGCACCGATTTCGACACGCTGCGCGATCTCGTGCGCACGGCGATCGAGCGGCCCGACCAGAAGCGCACCGTGCCCGGCGCGGCGGCGTTGATGCGCGAGCTGGGCGATGCGGGCGCGGCCGTGCACATCGTCTCCGGCAGCCCGGAGAGCCTGCGCGGCCGCATCGTCGCGAAGCTCGAGCTCGACTGCGTGCGCTGGGCGAGCCTCACGCTGAAACCCAACCTGCAGAACCTCCTGCGCGGGCGCCTGCGGGCGCTGCGCGGCCAGGTCGCCTACAAGCTCCGGGCGCTGCTACGCGCACGCGCCGAGATGCCCGCCGAGATCGATCCCCAAGGCGAGCCCGTGCGCGAGGTGCTGCTCGGCGACGATGCCGAGCAGGACGCCCTCGTCTACTCGCTCTACGCCGACGTCTGCGCCGGGAGCCTGCCCCCGGAACGGCTCGCCGCCGTCATGCGGCGCGCGCGCGCGTACGAGGACGAGATCGAGGAAGCCCTGAGGCTAGTGTCCTACATCCGCAAGGACCCGGTGGTAGGGCGCATCCTGATCCACCTCGATCGGCAGTCCGCGCCCGGCGCGTTCGCCCGGTACGGCGCACGCGTGGTGCCGTTCTACAACTACCTGCAGGCCGCCTTCGTGCTGTTCGAGGACGGCGGGCTCCGGGCCCGCGCCGTGCTGCGCGTGGCCCGCGCGCTCGTCACGCAGCACCACTTCGCAGGCGACGCGCTCGGGCAGAGCTACCTCGATCTCGCGCGCCGCGGCCACGTCTCGGGACGAGGCATGGGGGAGCTGGGCGAGGGGTTCGCAGAGCTCGTGCGCGGCCGCCGCGCCTCGCCCCCCGGATGGAGCGAGCTGGGCGAGATGCTGCGCCGGATCGAGGCGGGGCGCGCGGAGCTGAGGCCCAGGGCCCCGGAGCGCCCGTTCCCCATCGACTACCTGCGGCTCGTAGAGACCCGCCGCCGGGCTCGCGGTAGCCAGCGCTGACGTGTTCAACTATAGACGAATCGCAAGGAGAGGGCTCGACCGGTGGACAGCGATCTGGCCGAATCGGTCTCGGCGTGGAGGGAAGTTTTCGTCCGGCGGGGCTTGCCGGCCAGCTTCGGCCAGGTTCCCGCGCCGCTTCTCGCCGAGCTCCGGCGTAGGCTCGCCCTGCCGGAGCGCTATGCGGCCTTCCTGGGCGGGGCCGATCCGGTCGACGTCGAGACGGTGACGCCGACCGAGCGCATCCGCTTCATCCCGGCCGCCGACCTCGAGTCGGAGCAGATCGGCTACGGCGCCGGCTCGACCGAGACGCCGGCCGCGAGCGGCTGGCGCCGGAGCTGGATCGTGGTCGCCCACAGTGCGCTGCTCGGCGACCCGTACTTCCTGGACACCGAGCGCGCCGATGCCGAGGGCGACTGCCCCGTGATGACGGCCATGAGCGGCAAGGGTGCGCTCAAGCCCGTGCTGTGCGCCTCGAGCTTCGAGCGCTTCGTGCGCATCCTGGCGGCGACGATGGAGCTCGGCGCCGGCTTCGCGGCCGAGGCCACGGACGAGGACGACGAGGCCATCTTCCGTGAGGCCGTCAGCCCCAAGCTCAAGACGATCGACGCGGCGGCCCTGCGCGCCGGCCACTGGACTTGAACGGGCGCTACCGTTCGCTCTTGCGCCACGTTCTTGGCAAGGGTACGACCCCGCCACTCGCGGCGCCGTCAGTACCCGCACCGCTCGAGGTTAGCACTCTTACGACGACAACTGCTTGTGCCCCGTGATTGCTTCTAACTGCTTGATTTTGCTGACCAGCGTGGTTGGTCCCGATCCTGCAAAGAGGAGCGTGCGCTTCTTGCCCGGTGACCGCCGTGCTGCGCGGTCGCCGAACCGGTCTTCCAAGGAGGTCATCCGATGAGTCGCAAATGGGTGCCGATATTGGCGCTCGGCTTGGTCATGGCTCCCCTCGCGGGCTGCGCCGAGGAACGAGAGCCCATCAACCGCGTGCAGGCCAACGCCCTGGCCAAGTCCTTCTTCGTCGGGCCGAAGCTGCTCGATCCGAGCGACGACCCAGAGTTCTGGAACCAGGCATCGCTCATCGACGTGGGCTACGGCGCGGCGCAGGACGGCCTGTTCACTTCGACCTGGGCGCAGGCGGTCGCGCGCGTGAAATGGCAGATTACCGAGGACTTGCTGTTCGGCCGGCTGCCCTACGAGCGCGTCCAGGACAGCGACGGCAAGGGCGCGGGAGCCGCCAGCACCGACGGCCAAGTCGTCGTGGCCTTCCGGATCCTCAGCCACTTCGACATCAAGCGCGCCTACAACCCGTCGACCGGCGAGGAGCTGAACGTCGTCGAGGAGAACACCACGGACCGGCCCTGGTACGAGCGGGAGTACTTCCGCGTGGACTGGTCCAAGAACCTCATCAGCACCAACTACGACCTCGACACGGTGGCGCTGCTGGGCATCTACGGCGGGGTGACGTACGAGCCCACGGCCTACTACGTCAACGACCCGACCGACCGCGACGCGCCCTTCTTCGACGTCCAGAGCGGCTACTTCGACATCACGAACAAGCTCTTCGCGACACCCAGGCTCATCGATCTGAGCAGCTTCGGCTGGGGCATCGACTCGTTCCCGGCCTGCTACCTCCCCAATGACTTCCTCGGCGGCTCCGACCCGTACGGCAACTGCAACGCCGTCGAGCTCACGGTGCGACAGGCGTTCCGCCGGGTCGTCGACACGGACTTCGAGCCCATCGACTGGGACGGCTACCGCTTCCAGGCCTATGGCGGCTTCTACGTCGACCGCTACGGCTACGACCGCCAGTACGGCATGAGCGACTACAAGTGGCACCGCTTCCTCACGCACTACAACATCTGGGAGCGTACCCACTACTACCAGAACTCCTCGGCCATGACCGGGCCGGTCGAGTGTTACACGCGGCAGAGCACGCCCGTGGGTGCCGACCCCCACCGCGATGCCGACCAGAACGGCACCGAGGACGAGTGCGAGGCCGTGACCGACGCGCTCGCCTCCAACGCGGTCTGCCCGGACCCGAGCGATCCGGGCTGCCAGGGGCTGGACGCGGAGTGCCAGGCGCAGGGGATCGCCGATCCGGCGCAGTGCGACCAGCTCAAGCGCAACATCTGCTGCCACCGGGGCAGGAACCGCATTGCCGGTGGCTCGCGCTGCGACACGTTCAAGCAGCGCTGCACCCTGCCCTACCGCTACCGCAAGGTACTGCCGCTCGCCTGGTACTACACGACCTTGAGCAATCCGGAGTTCTTCGATGGCACCGACTGGGCGGCGCACGAGTGGGACGTGGCCATGCGCCACGCCCAGCAAGCGGCCAACTACGGCGAGTGCATGGCCACGAGGGGAGACCCCGCGTCGTGCGCCGAGGAGTACCCCGTCTACTTCGGCCAGATGGATGACGCGCAAGAGGCCAGGGATCTCGCCACCGAGATCGACGCCTGCCGCCGCGGCAAGGCATATGCGGGGAGGGACTGCAACCAGCTCGCCGACGAGCTCGGCCAGCAGCGCGGGCTGGAGCCCGGGGTCATCGCGCTCGCGAAGATGCCCGAGGCGATCGTGGTCTGCCACAGCCCCGTGCAGGCCGACGATCCCGGGCCTTGCGGCGGCCCGCGCCTGCCGAAGAACGTGACGGCCGAGCAGTGCTACCGCGCCGAGAAGGAGCGCGACGGCTCGCTCCTCGGCACCTGTCGCGCGGCGCGCAACGCCCGCCGCGGCGATCTGCGCTACCACCTGATCAACGCGCTGCCCGAGCCGCAGGAGCCCTCGTCCTGGGGTATCTACACCGACGCCGAAGATCCGATGACGGGCGAGAAGTTCTCGGCCGCGATCAACGTCTGGACCCACGTCAACGACCTGTGGAGCCAGATGGCCGTGGACCGGCTGCGCTTCATCAAGGGCGAGTTCGCGCCCGAGGACATCACCGAGGCGGAGTACGCCCGCGACTGGGTCACGGCCGCCGACGCGGCCGACCACGGCGGGATCGGCGGGCACCTCACGCGCCAGCAGGTCAGGCAGCGCGTGGCCGCCTTCACCGGCGTGAAACCCGAGCAACTCGACCTGATCGCGCAGAAGAAGCTCGACCCCGGCGTCGTGGCATCCGCCCGCAAGCTGCGCGACGAGCTACAGCAGGTCCGGGCCGCCGTGGACGCGCCCTCCACGATGACGCCCATCTACGACGCGCGGCGCCGCCAGGTCGTGGGCAGCCCGCTCGAGGCCGAGCTCGTCACGCCCATGATGCAGCAATACGCGGGCGTCGAGGATCTGGCCATGACCCCGGCCATGATGCAGTACGCCTCGCCGCTGCGCGGCCTGAACCCCTCCGTGCGCCGGCACCTGCGCAACTTCCAGCAGGCGGCCCTGGCCGAGCACGGCGCCTGCATCCTGTACGAGGCGCCGGCACCCCTGGCCATGACCGGCTTGGCCGACGTGGTGGAGCGCAAGTTCGGACCCTTCGGCGCCCGTTGCGAAGACTGGGACACGGGCTGCAAGACGGCGCAGCGCGACCACGCCGAGAGGATCCGCCGCTACGTCGCCAACCGGGTCCACTACGGGGTCATCGTGCACGAGATGGGTCACTCCATCGCCCTGCGGCACAACTTCGTCAGCTCCTCGGACGCCTGGGGCTACCGGCCCCAGTACTGGCAGCTTCGCACCAACAACGGTGCGGTCACCAAGCTGTGCGAGGACTACACGCCCGAGGGCGAGAGCTGCGTCGGCCCGCGCTACTTCGATCCCATCACCAAGAACGAGCGCGACAACCTGCTCAACATGTGGCAGCACTCCACCACCATGGACTACGCCGGCGAATACGCCCAGGATCTGGTCGGCCTGTCGGCCTGGGACTACGCCTCGGCCGCCATGTTCTACGGCCAGATGGTCCCCGTCTTCGCCGACGAGTCCTACAAAGTGGGCCAGCCGCGGGCCACCGGCATGCTCGCCAAGATGGACAACTTCGGCGGCATCGTCGGCATCCAGCCGCAGTACGGCACGGATGACATCCACTACTCGGACCTGCAGAACAAGTTCGAGCTCATCAAGGACTGCCGCGAGATCCCCGACCCGGCGCTGTGGAAGCCCGCGACCTGGAACGAAGCGCGGGACGGCATTTGGGATCCGGTGCTGGACGGCTTCATCGTCTCGGTCGGCGGCAAGTACAGCAAGTGCCGCCAGCAGCGCGTCGACTACGTGCCCTGGCAGAAGCTGCACTTCCCGAGCGCGAAGGAGTTGAAGGGCGTCAACTACTACCGCGGCGGGCCGTCCATCGACGCCCTGGGCCGCGTGCGCGTGCCCTACGGCTTTGCCACCGACCGCTGGGCCGACCTCGGCAACGCCAGCGTCTACCGGCACGACAACGGCGCCGACGTCTTCGAGATCTTCGACTTCCTCATCACCCAGCAGGAGGTGCACCACATCTTCGACAACTACCGCCGCGGCCGGCAGAGCTTCAGCGTGCGCTCGGCCTCGGACCGCATTCTCTCCCGCTACCACGAGAAGATCCGCGACGGGGCCAAGGGCCTGGGGCTCATGACCAACGTCTACCGCGACTTCGCCATGGAGAACGGCTGGGTGTTCGACGGCGGCTTCTGGCCGTTCATCGCCGGCCAGTGGTTCTCGAACAACATCATCGCCTCGACGATGACCTTCGACCACTTCGTGCGATCCTTCGCCCGTCCGGAGCCCGGGCCGCACTACCTGGACGACGCCGGGATCCTGCGCTCGGAGGAGGACGCCTACGTCAACAACCCGTCCACGGCCGTGCTCATCCCCAACGGCGCCACGGGCTACTTCGGCAACGTCACCTCGGGCGGGAAGCTCATCGAGAACCGGCTGTGCGAGCACTGCGGCGAGTTCGACGCCGACTTCACCATGAACTCGGGCAGCTACTACGACAAGGTCTGGACGCCGTACCTCATGGCGGAGTCGGTCGACAACTTCATCAGCGACTCGCGCGGCGACTTCGTCGACGGTCGCTACCGGGCCGTCTCGCTCGCCGACCTGTTCCCGGACGGCTACCGGCGCTGGCTCGGCAACAACCTCACGGGCGACGACGCCCTGAAGGGGCCGCAGCTCGCGGCGAACAAGAACGGCGCCGTGCTGCGCGACGAGAAGAACTACCCCCTGTGGCCCATCGGCTGGGTGAGCTACTGGCCCGAGCAGCCCGAGGTCTGCTTCCCGGCTTCGGGTACGCCCGTGTGCGGGTCCGTGGGCCTGGATTCCAAGAGCCTGGATCCGCAGATGCCGGAGCGCACGGTGCCCCTCGATCCGCAGGTCGACTTCGAGGTGCAGAAGTTCTTGATCGCCTACACGATCTTGTACCTGCCTTCGAACGAGCGCCAGGACTGGATCAACCAGTTGCGCCTGTGGGAGCTCGGCACCGACGCCGATCCCGGCTTCAAGGACCGGATCGAGCTGCACGATCCCACGGGCAAGATCTTCGTGGCCAAGGTCTTCGGCAAGGAGACCATCTTCGGCAAGAGCGTGCAGAAGGGCATCGCCGCGCGCATGCTGGAGTACGCCAACGAGCTCCTGGAGCAGGGCTACGAGGTCGATCCCGGCCCGGACAACGACGGCGACGACAAGCCCGACTGGTGGATCCCGCGGATCAACCCCGAGACGGGCAAGGCCAACGTCAAGTGGACCTCCACCATGCAGTTTGTCGACGAGAACGGCATGTTCGTCAAGACCATCCCGGGCTGTGACGGCGAGGACAACTCCAAGTGCCCATGCTCGGCCAACCCGGGCTGCGTCAAGCTGCAGAAGTACGTCAGCGTGCCCTTCTTCCTACGGCAAGCGATCGACGCCTACGGGATCGCCAACCCGGAGAAGCGCGGGATCTGGGAGCTCTAGCCCCGCCGCAGATAGCCGCGGTCGAGCAGCCCCAAGAGCCGCCGTGCGACGTCCACGTCCGGCTCGGGGCTGCGGTCGAGCACCGCCGCGACACAGCCCAGGTTGTGGGCGAGTTGGAGCACGTCGAGCTCCAACTCGTCCAGCTCGCGCAGCGGGGCCCCGAGCGGGCGGGCCAGCGCCAGGGGCGCGCGCGGCTCGGGCAGTCGGCCCGCAGTCGCGGTGAGCTCGTCCAACTGGAAGCGGCTCTGGACGAGCAACTCCGCGACGACGAGGCCCAGACCCTCGCCGGCCGTCGGGGCGTAGGGCCGGAGCGTGAATCGGCCCTTGGTCCACCCGAGCATTCGCAGCAGACACTTGCGGGCAGGCGCGTCGGGGAGCGCGTCGAGCGCGGCATCCTCAACCAAGCCGCCGCGCAGCGCAATCTGGCCGCGCGCAGCGCCGCTCTCGAGCGCCACGGTCACGGTCTTGTCCGAGCCGCCGAACAGCTCCAGCAGCTCCAACGGGGCTACCAGCTCGAGCTGCCCGGAGCTCGCCACCGGCCCCTCCGGTCCACCCCCCAAGGCCCGCGGCCCGCTCGGCTCGGACGTCTCGTGGGAGGAGCTGCCGCCGGACTGCGACCAGACCACGCGCATGATGTTGTCGCCGATGAGCACCCGGTCGCCCACGAGGAGCTGCTGGGTGCGCACGCGGCGGCCGTTGACGTAGGTACCGTTGGTGGAGCCGAGATCCTCGAGGTGCAGGCGCCCCCCCTCCAGTACGAGCAGCGCGTGGCGGCGCGACACCATCCCCGCCGTGAGCACGAGGTCGGCCTCGGCCGCGCGCCCGATGACCAGCCGCTCCGGGTCGCGCAGCGTGAGCTCCACCCCCTCCGCGCTGCCGCACAGCAAGCGCAGGGCGAGGCGCTGGTCGGGCGCGGCAAGCTGCGGCTTGTTCTCGGCCATGGTCGCTACCCCTTGGCAGCTCCGGCCGCGGCCGCGCACGGCGGCGCTCCGGCGTGGACCGCGGGAAGGACTACGGCGAAGGTCGCACCGCAGCCTTCGCTGCTGTGAACCTCGATGCGCCCGGCCGCGGCGCGCACGATGCGTTGGCAGATGGCCAGGCCCAGGCCCGTCCCCTTGTCCTTGGTCGTGAAGAAGGGCTGGAAGAGCTGTGGCATGATGGGCGCCGGGATCCCCGCGCCCGTGTCCGCCACCGCGATCTCGACGAACTCGCCCGCGCCGTCGGACAAGCCGCGCCCACCGGCCCCGCCGGCGCGCCGGCGGGTAGTCACCGTGAGCCGGCCTCGGCCGCCCATCGCCTGCACCGCGTTGCGCGCCAGGTTCATGACCACCTGCATCAGCCGCTCGGGCGCGATCGCCGCCGGAGCCACGCCGGCGCCGAGCTCGACGCTAACTTCCAGCGCGCCGTCGTCCCCCCATTCCGGCGCCAGGATCTGCAGCGTGCGCTGCACCACCGGTCCCACGTCGATGGGCGCGGCCACCTCCTCCGGATCGGGCCGCGCCAAATCCAGCACCGAGCCGACGACCTGGTCGAGCCGATCGACCTCCTGCAGGATGATGCCGAGGAACTCGCGTGGATCCGGCCCGGCGCCGCCCGGGGCAGGGTCGGCCAGGAGCTGCGCGGCGCCCTTGATCGCCCCGAGCGGGTTGCGAATCTCGTGGGCTAGTCCCGCCGCAATCTGGCCGAGCGCGGCGAGCCGTTCGCGCTCCTTCAT
>JACQWT010000305.1 GCA_016209145.1 Deltaproteobacteria bacterium
CGCCGCCGCCAGCCGCACGCCGTGGGCAACCGCCTCGCAGAACGCGGAGAAGGGCTGAAGCGGCCGCGAGGCGAGGCTCGCCGCCGCGACCGCCGCCGCCGTCGACGGCAGGACGAGGCCCGCCACGAGCGCGCTCTCGTAGCCGGGGCCAGCCAGCGGTGGCCAGAAGCCCGCGACCGCCATCGCGATGACCGCGATCGCCACGCCGATGTACGTCCCGCGGCTGTGCGCGGGGCGCGCAGGCTGGTCGTGCGGGGGCAGTAGCGACGGCGTCATGGCAGGGACAATCGCCAGCGGGACTTGCCACGACCTAGCACGGAGCCGGACGCGGATCCGCGTTGGCCCGCCCAGGAGCCTCGATCGGCGCGATGGGCCGCGACGAGAGCCGGACGAAGCGGACGAGCAGCAGCGCCGCCACGGTCGTCAGGCCGGCCCATAGGCCCCACCAGAGCCCGACCACGCCCAGGCCAAGCCCGAAGCTCAGGCCGACCGCCAGCGGTAGCCCTACCGCGTAGTGGCCGGCGAGGTTGGCCACCAGGGCGAAGCGCGTGTCGCCGGCGCCGCGCAGCGCGCCCGAGGCCACGGCCTGCAGCCCGTCCGAGAGCTGGAAGACGGCGGCCACCGCCACCAGCGGCACGGCCGCGGCGACCACGGCCGGCTGGTCGGTGAGCAGCCGCGCCAAGTCGCGCGGGAAGAGCAGCAAGGCGGTGGCGCTCAGCGCCATGAACGCGGCGCCGCTGCCCATGGCCACCAGGCCGGCTCGTCTCGTGCCGGCCGGGTCGGCCGCGCCGATGGCCCGCCCCACCCTCACCGAGCCGGCGCTGCTCACCCCGAGCACCACCATGAAGGTGAAGCTCGCCAGCGTGAGGGCCACCTGGTGCGCGGCCAGCGGAAGCGGGCCGAGCCGGCCGGCCAGGAACGCCACCAGCGCGAAGATCCCCACCTCCGCGCCGATCTGCAGGCCCACCGGCAGCCCCACCCGCCAGGCCTGCCCGAGCTCGCGGCGCGCGGGCCGGCGGCTGCCGCGCGCCAACTCCGGACAAGGCACGGCGCGCAGCGCCAGCAGCACGACGGCCAACTGGGCCACGAAGGCGATGCTCGTGGCGGCAGCCGCGCCCGCGGCACCCAGTGCCGGCAGGCCGCGCAGCGCCCCGGCCCAGGCCGGCAGCACGGATCCGCCGAAGACCAGAGGGAAGACCGCCGCCAGGTTGACGAGGTTGCCGACCACCATGGCCGTCACCAGGGGTGCGGTCCGGCCCACGGCCTGCAGGTAGCTGCGTGTGGCCACGAAGAGCAGGAAGGGCACGATGCCGGCGATACGCACCGCCAGCACGGGCCGGGTTGCGGCGGCCAGCTCCGGATCGAGCCCCAGCGGCTCGATCGCGGGGATGATGGCGGCGACGAGCACCGAGGCGGCGGCGCCGAGCAGCAGCGCGGCCCACACGGCCTGCCACCACAGCCTCCGGGCGCGCGCCGAGCCGGCCGCGCCCAGGGCCTGGGCGATCAGCGGATCGAAGCCGAGCATGATGCCCATGGCCAGGACCGTGACCGAGAAGAACAGCGCGTTGCCCAGCCCGAGCGCCCCGAGCGGCACGGCCCCGATCCGCCCGACCACGGCGGTGTCGACCAGCCGCATGATCTCGGAGCCGGCGTGCGCCGCCGCCAGCGGCAACGCCAGGCGCCAGAGCCGGCGCAGCTCGGTGAGATAGCCGTGGGCCGCATAGCTGTCAGCCGGCAATCGCGCGGCGGCCGAGGCGCCGCGCCGGCCGAGCGCGCCCGGAGGCCCGGCCCGGAGCGTACTCTTGTACGCGAGGAGCCGGGCCGAGGACGTAAGCCGGTCGGCGCGGATGGATCGGCCGCCGTCGTTGCCATCGTCGGGTTTTCGGCTACTAGCCATGGCCGTGGGCCGAGACCATCGGGGCCGGCTACCATAGCCGAAGGCCGACCGCCGGGTCCCGGCTTCGAGATGCCCGCCCAGGATTCTGTCAAAGTCAACGTTCCGGCTCTTGCAGCACCAGCGGCAGCACCTGCTCGACGGATGAAATGAAGCGGATGCACAGCTCGCCTCGGACCTCCGCCGGGATCTCCTCGAGGTCGGAGCGGTTGGACTCGGGCACGAGCACCGTCTCGATCCCGGCCCGGTGGGCGGCGAGCAGCTTCTGGCTCAGGCCGTCGGCCGCCAGCACGCGGCCCCGCAGGGACATCTCGCCGATCATCGCCACGTCGGCGCGCACCGGGCAGCCCAGCAAGAGCGAGGAGAGCGCCGCGAACATCGCCACGCCGGCGGCGGGGCCATCCTTGGGCGTGCCGTGCTGCGGGATGTGCAGGTGCAGATCCACACCCTTGAGCCACTCGCGGTCCAGCCCGAGCCGCTCGGCCTTGCTGCGCACGTAGGAGACGGCGGTGGCCGCCGCCTCCTTCATGATGTTGCGCATGTTGCCCGTGAGCACGATCTGGCCGGTGCCGGGCATCTTGCTGGCCTCGACCAGCAAGATCTGACCGCCGGCAGCGCTCGAGGCCAGCCCCGTGGCCACGCCCGGCCGCAGCCGGCGCTCGGCGCGCTCCGGCTCGTGCTTGTGGGGCCCCAACACCCGCTCGACGTGATCCGCATCGGCCAGATGATGGACGTCCTTACCGTCCGCGAGCTCCATGGCCGCCGCCCGGCACAGGGCGCCAATCTGCCGCTCCAGCTCGCGCACGCCGCCCTCCTGCGTGTAGTAGTCGACCAGCGCCGCCAAGCCCTCGTCCGAGAAGTCCAGCCGCTCGGCGCTCAGCCCGTGGGCCGCGAGCTGTTTGGGCACGAGGTGCTCGCGCGCGATGGCCACCTTCTCGATCCGCGTGTAGCCCGGGATCTCGATGAGCTCCATGCGGTCGAGCAGCGCCGGCGGGATCCCCTCGCGCTGGTTGGCGGTGCCGATGAACAGCACCTGTGAAAGATCGAAGTCCAGCTCCAGGTAGTGATCCCGGAAGGAGTAGTTCTGCTCCGGATCGAGCACCTCGAGCAAGGCCGCGGCGGGATCGCCGTGCAGATCCGCCCCCATCTTCTCGATCTCGTCCAGCACGAGCACCGGGTTGCGCGTGCCGGCGCGCTTGAGGGCCGCCAGGATGCGACCGGGCAGCGCGCCGACGTAGGTGCGCCGGTGCCCGCGGATCTCCGCCTCGTCGCGCACTCCGCCCAGGGCGATGCGCTCGTAGCGGCGGCCCATGGCGCGGGCGATGGAGCGACCGAGCGAGGTCTTGCCCACGCCGGGCGGACCGACGAAAAGGAGAATCGGCCCCTTCTTGTCGCGGCGAAGCTGGCGGATGGCGGCATACTCGACGATGCGCTTCTTGACGCGCTCCAGGCCGCGGTGATCCTCGTCCAGACAGCGGCGCACCACACCGACCTCGATCGAATCCTCGGTCGTCTTCGACCAGGGAAGATCGGCGATCCACTCGACGTAGGTGCGGGCCACGTTGTACTCGGCCGACTGGGGCGCCATGGTGGACAGGCGCGCGATCTGCTTGCGCGCCACCTTCTCGACCTCCGGCGGCACCTTGGCCTCGAGGATGCGCCGCAAGAGCTCCTCGTGCTCGGACTCGGCGTCCTCTTCGCCCAGCGCCTGGCGGATGGTGCGCATCTGCTGGCGCAGCATGTCCTTGCGCTGCGAGGGCGTGCTCTGCTCGTCGACGATCGACGAGATCTCCTTCTTGACGCGCAGCACCTCGAGCTGCGGCGCCACCATGTCGAGCACCAGCTTGACGCGCTCGCGTGGCTCGAAGGCCTCGATCACCTTCTGCTTGTCGGCCACCGAGGCCTCGCTAGGCGGGAAGTTGGCGGCGATGAGGTCGGCCAGTGCCCCCGGCTCGCGCACCTGGTCGAGGATGTGCGCCGTCTCACGCGGTAGGTTCGGCATGAGCGCCAGCACCTCGCGTGTCGACTCGCGCAGGGTGGCGCCCAGGGCCTCGAGCACGACGTCGCGCCCCACCCGCTCCGGAATGCGCACGATGCGCGCGCGCATGTAGGGCTCGAGCGAGACAGGACCCTCGACGCGCAGCCGGCCCAAACCGCTCAGGACAACCGAGTAGTTGCTCGGCCCGAGCCGGATCACCTTGACCACCCGCGCCACCGTGCCGACGGCGTACAGCTCGTCGAAGCTCGGCTCCTCGATGTCCGGCGAGCGCTGCGCCAGCACGCCCACGACCGCGCGCGCCGCGCCGAGCAGATCGCGCACCAGCCGCACGGAGCGCGGCCGGCCCACGTTGACGGGCACGACCGAGGTCGGGAACAGCACGGAGTTGCGCAGCGGCAGGATGCCGAGCACTTCCAACGCCAGCGGCGCGCCGCCCTTCTGACCGCCCGGGGCCGACATGGCGCTAGCGTAGTACGGTGTGCGCGCGGTAGCTACGGACTGCGCCGCTATGCTATCAAGGCACCGTGACACGGCTGCCAGCGAACCAGCGGATGAGCTTGGCCGGTGCCGCGCTGCTGCTCGCCCTGGCCGGAGCCTGCGCGGGGGGCGGCACGACGGCGCGCGGGCCCGAGGCGACGCTGCGGGCCTACGCCGCGGCCCTGGAGCAGGGGCGCGCGGATGACGCCTATGCGCTTCTGTCGGACGAGGCCAAGCGCACGGTGTCGCTCGAGACGTTCCGGCGCATGGTCGCCGAGAACCGACAGGACGTGCGGGACATCGCTCGCGCCCTGTCGCAGCCGGCGAGCGCGCCGCTCGTCACCGCCACCGTGGTGGCGCCGGGTGGCGATCGCCTGACGCTGCTATTCGAGGACGGGCGGTGGCGCGTGGACGGCACCGGTATCGACCGCTACGGCCAGGCCACGCCGCGCCAGGCACTGGAGGGCTTCCTGCGCGCCCTCGAGCGCAAGCGCTACGACGTGATCATGCGCTACGTGCCCGACGCCGAGCGCGAGGGGCGCTCCTGGGCGGCCTGGGGGGAGCCCGTGGCCGGCTCGGCCGCCGCCGGAGCGGCCGACGCCGGGGCAGACGCCGCGGCCGATGTCGCCGACGCGGGACCCCGCGGCGCCGGGCAGGATGTTGCCCTGACGGCGGAGAAGCTGCGCCACTATTGGGAGGGCGACGAGAAAGAGGAGATGGCGCGCATCGTCGAAGCGATCAAGAGCGCCCTGCCCACGGCCCGCATCGAGGAGACCGAGGACCGGGCGGCGATGCCCTACGGGGCAGGCGGCACGGTGCTGTTCGTGCGCGAGGGCGGGCGCTGGAAAATAGAGGACCTGCGGTGACTACAACCGGTCGATGATGAGCGGCGTCAGCTCGGCCGGCCCCGCGCCCTCGTCCGCGATTGCGAAAGCGCCGCGCACCCTCGTCCGGAACGCCTCGGGATCCGCCTGGTCCCGCAGGTGAAGCAGCGCGAGCTCCTGGCCGACCTCTATTGCGTCGCCCCGACGGCAGCATAGCTCGATGCCCACGGCGGGATCCACCGCCTGGCCCGCGCGCGTCCGTCCGGCGCCCATGGCCACCGCGCTCAGGCCGATCTCGAGCGCGTCGATCCCCGCCACCACGCCGGCGCTCGCCGCCCGCACCGGCTCCAGACGCTCGGCCCGCGGCAGCAGCTCGGGGTGCTCCACCACGCGCGGCTCTCCGCCCTGCGCCTCGATCATCCGCTCGAAGAGCCGCGCACCACTGCCGTCGGCCATGGCGGCCCGCAGGCGCTCCTCGCCTGCCGCGCGCTCGTCCACGGCACCGCCGAGCACGAGCATCTGTGCCCCCAGCGCCAGAGTGACCGCCACGAGATCTTCCGGGCCGCCGCCGCGCAGCACCTCGATCGCCTCGCGCGTCTCGATGGCGTTGCCCACCGTGCGGCCGAGCGGCGCGCTCATGTCCGTCAACAGAGCGCTCACGCGCTTGCCCGCGGCCACGCCGACGCGCACCAGCGCCGCGGCGAGCTCGCGCGCGCTCGCCGCGCTCTTCATGAACGCCCCCCGGCCGACCTTCACGTCGAGCACGAGGCCGTCAATGCCCTCGGCCAGCTTCTTCGACAGGATGCTGGCCACGATGAGCGGAATCGAGTCGACGGTGGCCGTGACGTCGCGCAGCGCGTAGATGCGCTTGTCGGCCGGCGCCAGCAGCGCCGTCTGCCCGATCAGACACGCGCCGACCTCGGAGACGATGCGGCGAAAGGTCGGGACGTCCAGATCGACCGAGAAGCCGGGAATTGACTCGAGCTTGTCGAGCGTGCCGCCCGTGTGTCCCAGGCCGCGGCCGGAGATCATCGGCACGCGCACGCCGCAGGCCGCCACGAGCGGGGCCAGGCACAGCGACACCTTGTCCCCTACCCCGCCGGTCGAGTGCTTGTCCACCTTGCTGCCCGGGATGTCGGACAGATCGATCTCCTCGCCCGAGCGGAGCATGGCCTGCGTCAGCGCGGCCGTCTCTGGCTCGGTCATGCCCTGGAAGTAGATGGCCATGCACAGGGCGGACATCTGGTAGTCAGCGAACGTGCCGTCCGCGTGGGCGGCAACAACCCGCTCGATCTGCTCGCGGGTGAGCTCCTTGCCATCCCGCTTGCGCGCGATGAGGTCGACGAGGCTCTCCATGAGACTCAGTCCTACGGCACCCCCCCGGCGTTGACGTCCTTGAGCCAGTACGTGCCCTTGCGGTCGTGGGCGTGCGGCACGTTGTCGCTGTAGTTGAAGGCGGCCGTATGCGTGCCGTTCCCGTACGGCGGGTTGGTGGCCAGGATGCCCGCCGGCGCGTGGCAGATCGCCGTCTGGCCGTTCTGGTCGAGGCAGGGCGAGCCGGGCCCGAGCTCGCCGTGGCGGTAGCCCAGCAGCCACAGCGGCGTGCCCGGCAGGTCGAAGGGCTCGCACGGCCGCCACGTGCCGTTGTTGAGCCCCGTGGTCGTGGAGCTGAAGAGGATCAGCAGGCGCGTGTGCGTGTCCTTGTCCTTCCAGTTCGTGCCCGCACACTCCGGGGTGCAGTCCTTGTTGTGAGCGGGCCGGAAGAAGGTGTACTGGAAGTGCGACTGGGCGCTAAGAAGCATCATCTCGGGCCTCCTTGCCGGTCGCGTCGGCATGCCGACGCAGCAGGGTCAGCCTACCAGAACGGGGAGACCCGTCACCAGCCCATGGCCAACCACGGCCACGCCGTACTACACTGCCGCCATGCCCGCGCCGACCCCGGAGCGGCCGGCCGCGGGCGAGGAGGCGCTCAGCTCATGGGCTATCGGGTATCCCCCCTTGCCGCCTTCGCCTTGTTCGGCCTGGTGGTTTCCGGCGCCGCCGGCTGCGGCAAGCAGAAGAAGATCGAGGAGTGCAACGCGCTCGTCGCCGTGATTAACGCCGGCGTCGACAGGATGCAGAAGAGCAGTGCCCTGGCGGCCGACGGCGGCGCCGCGGTGGACGAGCTCAAGGCGGTCGCCGAGGTGATGGATGGCGCCGCGGCCGAGGCGAGCAAGGTCAAGCTCAGCGTGCCCGAGCTGAGGAAAATCGCCGGCGACTACCAAGCCATGGCCAAGCAGGTGGCCGCGGGCGCGCGGGAGCTGGCCGAGGCGGTGGAGAAGGTCGATCCGGACAAGATGAAGGCGGCCCAGGAGAAGGTGGACAAGGCCGTCAAGCTCGAAGATCCGCTGGTGGACGAGCTCAACAAGTTCTGTCGCGCGCCGTGAAGGAGTGCCCAAGATGGACCTGTTCGAAGTCTTCTTGAAGCCCGGGGTGACCAACAAGCCGGTGCTCTCGGACGAGGTCATGCGCGAGACCGGCGCGCAGATCATGACGCCCGCCCAGGCCGAGTTCGTCGGCCTGGAGGGGATCCCGCCGGATCCGCAGGGGCGCGAGCGGCGCCTCGTGGCGTGCCGCAGAGCCGACCGGCGCCTGATCCAGACGCGGCTCGAGTCGAACGAGGCCGTGTCCGGCTTCCGCCTCCACGAGCTGCCGGATGGATGATGGCGGGCGCGCGCGCCCCATGATCGAGGTCGAACGGCTGAGCAAGAGCTTCGGCCCGGTTGCCGCGCTGCGGGACGTGTCGTTCCATGTCGCGCGGGGCGGCGCGGTCGGCTTCGTGGGCCCCAATGGCGCCGGCAAGACGACCACGCTGCGCATCCTCGCCGGCCTGGTGGGCGCGAGCTGTGGCCAGGTGCGCATCGGCGGCTACGACATCGTCACGCAGCGGACGCGGGCGCGAGCCTGCATGGGCTACATGGCCGAGGGCTCGCCGCTCTACCCCGAGATGCGGGTGGTCGAGTACCTGCGCTTCCGCGCCGAGCTCAAGGGGATTGGCCGGCGCCGGCGCCGCGCCGCGATCGCGGAGGCGCTCGCCCAGGCGGGCGCCGACGACGTGTCGGGCGTGCTCATCGCGCACCTTTCGCGCGGCTACCGGCAGCGTGTGGGCCTGGCGGACGCGCTGCTCGGCTCGCCGGCGCTGCTCATCCTCGACGAGCCGACTGCCGGCCTGGATCCGAACCAGATCTGCGACGTGCGCCGGCTCGTCAAGGAGATCGCGGCCGAGCATACGGTGCTCTTGTCGACGCACCTGCTCGGCGAGGTCGAGGCGACGTGCAGCCGCGCGCTGGTGATCGCGCAGGGCCGTCTCGTGGCACAGGGGACGATCGACGAGCTGTGCCAGAAGCAGGCACGGCCGGGGCTGCACCTGGTGGTGAGCGGCCCGCCCCAGCAGGCGCTCGGCGCCATCCGCGCCTGCCCCGGCGTGGCGGCCGCCAAGCTCGGAGCCCCGGCGCCGGCCCGGGGCGGGCACGACATCGAGATCGAGCTGGAGGGCGAGCCGCCCGAGGACCACGGGCCGCTCGCCGAGCGCATCGTCTTCGCGCTGGCAGGCGCAGGCGTGGGCGTGCGCGAGATCCGGCCCGCGGCGGCGTCGCTCGAGCAGATCTTCGCGGAGCTGACCCGGGCCGAGACCGGCGGCGCAGGACCCTCGAGATGAAAGGCTTCTGGGCCATCTTCAAGCGCGAGCTCGGCGCGCTGTTCGTCACTCCGCTGGCCTGGGTGCTGATCACCTCTTTCCTGCTGCTGCAGGGCCTGCACTTCTTCTGGATCGTCTCCCAGTTCGCGGGCGACCCGGCGGCGGCCGCGGGATCCGGGCCGATCGAGACCTTCTTCGGCCAGACCGTGCTGCTCTACCCGCCGCTGCTCGTCGTCTGTCCGCTCCTGACGATGCGCCTGCTCGCCGAGGAGCGCCGCAGCGGCACGATCGAGCCGCTGCTGGCCGCGCCCGTGGGCGCGGCCGCCGTGGTGCTCGGCAAGTACGCGGCGACGCTGGTGACGTACCTCGCGATGTGGGCGCCCACGGTGGGCTACGTCGTGCTGCTCGGCCGCTACGGCGAGGTCGACTGGCCCGTGGCCCTGGCGGGCTACCTCGGCGTGGCCACCGTAGGAGCGGGCTACCTCGCCGTGGGGACGATGACGAGCGCGCTCACGCGCAGCCAGCTCACCGCGGCAACCCTGAGCGCGCTCGTGCTGATCGGCCTGTTCACGCTGGGCGTCGGCGAGTTCATCGTCGACGAGGGTCCGGTGCGCGAGCTCAGCGCCTACGTGTCGCTCTGGGGGCACATGAACGACTTCGCGCGAGGCATCGTGGACTCGCGGCGCCTGGTGCTGCAAGCGACGCTCGTGGCCTTCCCGCTGTTCGTCGCCGTCCGGGCCGTCGACAGTTGGAGGCTGGAGTGAGCGGTCGCGCGCGCCAGAGCCCGAGCGCTCGGCCGGGCTGGCTGGGCTCGACGCGAGCGCTGCGCGTCTCGTCGGCCGTCGGCCTGGCCGCGGCTCTGGCGATCGCCGTGCTCGTCAACGTCCTTTCGTCGCGGCACTACCGGCGCTGGGACTGGACCGCCGACCGGCTCTTCACGCTCGGCGCGGCCAGCGTCGAGGCGGTGCGAGCGCTGCGGGAGCCGACCGAGATCTTCGTGCTGCTGCCCGCCGCCGATCCGCTCACGGCGAGCGTGCGCCAGCTCCTGGCTTCCTATCAGGAGCACACCGACCTCCTGCGGCTGCGCTTTGCCGATCCGGACACCCACCCGGCCGAGTTTCTCGCCGTGCAGCAGCGCTTCGGCGTGGGGGCCGGTCGCGGCGACGACGGCGAGATCGTCCCCGACGCGGCCATCGTGGTAGCCGGCGCCGGGCGGCATATCTTCGTCCCGGCCGAGCAGCTCGTGGCGTTGGAGGAGCAGGGACAGCGGGCCCGGCCGCGCGTCGAGCAGGCGCTCACGGCGGCGCTGCGCGCGCACGCCGCGGGCCAGCGCCCGCAAATCTGCTTCGCGAGCGGTCACGGCGAGCCGAGCCTCGATGTGGAGCTCGGCCCGCTGCGCCGCGCGCTCCAGGCGCGCAACTACGACCCGGTGCCGCTGCCGCCGCTCGCGGCGCTGGAGCGCGCCGATCCGCTGCCGCGCTGCCGCGCGCTGGTCGTGGCCGGACCCACCCGCCCCCTTGGCCCCGAGGAGGCCGCGCGCGTGCGGAGCTACCTCGCGGGCGGAGGAGGCGCACTCTTCGCGCTCGGGCCGGTACCCGATCCCGCCTCGGATCGCACGCTCGATCTGGGCCTGGGCCCGGTGCTGGAGCTGATCGGCGTGCGCGCGAATGCCGATCTGGTGATCGAGACCACCCCAAGCCGGCGGGCGGCCCATGGCGCGGGAGAGATCTTCATGGCGCAGGCTCGACCGCATGCCGTGACCGAGCCGTTGCTGCGCTTGGCCCGCCAGGGGATGGATGTCGTGCTGCAGCTCGCCGGCTCGCTGTCGCTCGCCAGGGACGCGGCGGCGGCGTCCGCTCCGCTGCTCGAGACGAGCCCGTCGGCCTTCTCCGTCGCCGACCTCGGGCGCTTCTCCCAGCACGGCGCGGCGCCGGAGCGCCAGGCCGGCGACCGCGCCGGACCCCTGGTCGTGGCGTACGCGTCCGAGCTGCCGCCCGGCGCGCGAGGGGCCCCCCGCGGCGGACGTGCCATCGTCATCGGCTCCGCCAGCGTGGTCCATCCAGCTCTGTGGCAGGTGCCGGAGCTGCGCGGCGGCGCCCTCTTCGTCGAGAGCGCCATCGCTTGGCTGGCAGGCACGGCGCCGCCCCCGGACGTGCCGGAGCGGACGAGCCGCGCCGTGGGCTGGCGGATGACGGAAGAGAGCCTGGCCGCCGTCCTGCGTTACGGCGTGCTGTACGCGCCCGGAGCCGCGCTGCTGGCCGGGCTGGCGGTGCGCTGGCGCCGCCGGGCAACCGAGCGGCGCTCCAGCACGAAGCCGCCGCCCGCGGCGCCGTCCGGCCGCGAGGAGGCGAGGCCATGAGGCTCGCCGAGCTCAGAGGGCACGCCACCAATCTCGTGCTGGTGGTGCTCGGCGCGATCCTCGCCGTGTACATGTTGGCCTTCGACCGCACGCGGCTGACGACCGGCGAGACCGAGTCTCGCCAGCGCCACGTGCTCCCCGCCTGGCGTAGCGGCGAGCTGGCCGAGATCGAGATCCAGCGCGGCAGCGAGAGCACACGCCTGAGCGCCGCGGGGCCCGAGACGGAGCCGCGCACCTGGGTCCTGGAGCAAGGAGGCGAGCGCGTCGAGGCCGACGAACGGGCGGTGGGCGAGCTGCTCTCGACGCTCGAGCTCGCCGTGTTCGAGCGGCGCGCCGCGGACGAGGGCCGCGCCGGCTACGGCTTGGCCGCGCCGCGCCTCGTGCTGAGCGTACGCATGGGAGAGCTTGGCTACACCCTGCGGCTGGGCGGCCCCGCGCCGAGCCCGGCCGGCGGCGCCTACCTCGAGCTGGAGGTCCAACCGGGACGCGGCGGCGCCCGGCCGGCGCCAGGGGTGATGGTGGTAAGCAAGGCGCTCTGCGAGGCGCTGCTCGCTTGGCCGGACAGACTGCGTTCCCGGCGCCTCGTGCCCTACGCTGCGTCGCGGATCGCCAGCCTGGAGGCGAAGGGCGAGCGGAGCTGGCGAATCGAGCGCGCGGGACCGGCCGCATTCATGCTCGGCGCTCCAGGGCGGGCGGCCAAGGTTCGGGCGGGGCGGCGCGAGATCGATGCGCTCTTCGCCGCGCTCGGGCGGATCGAGGCCGAACGGTTCGTGCCGGTGCCGGCCCGGGCGCTGGCGGCGCGCCTGACGCTGGGCATCGGGCTGGGCGAGCCGGCGCCCGGCGCCGTCGAGCTCCAGCTCGGTGCAAGCTGCCCGGGCGGCCCGGGCCTGCTCTTGCTGCGACGCCGGACCCCGGAGGTAGCCGCGTGTGTGGCCGAGCAGGCCGTCCGTCCGCTCTGGGTTGGGGCCGACGAGCTGGCCGACCGGTTCCTCGTGGCGGCACGGCCGGACGAGATCTACGAGATCAAGCTGAGCTCGCCCGCGCGCTCCATCGAGCTCGCCCGGCGGGACGCCGGCTGGCACATGCGCCCGCCCGCCGCGGTGCACGTGCGCCGGATCGAGGACGGCGCCGTGCTGCGCCTGGACGAGGGCCTGGCGCGCGGCCTCGAGCCGGCGGGGGTGACGCTGCGCGCCGCCGCCGTCTTCAACGTCCCGCCCAAGGACGTGCGGGCGCTGCGCATCGTGACGCAGCAGGGCCGCCAGAAGCTCAGCCGGACCGAGGACGGCGGCTGGTCGCTCGACGAGCCGGCCGGCGCCGGGCTCCGCCCCGACGCCGGCCTCGTCGCAGCATTCGCCCAAGCGCTCGGCAGGCTGGAGGCCCTGCGCTGGGTGGCGGACGCCGACGACGGCAGCTTCGGGCTCGGCGAGCCATGGTGCCGCATCGAGGCCGACGTCGAGACCGGTGACGCCGAGCCGGCGCGCACGCTCGGCCTGGAGCTGGGTGGCGAGGTGCCCGGCGGCTACTACGCGCGCCGGCAGGGCGATCCCGCGGTGTTCGTGGCGCCCCGCGGCCTGGGAGCGATGGCCGAGCGCTGGCTGCTCGACCGCGGGGCGCTGCTGGTGGATCTCGCTGCCGTCGATACGGTCTCGGTCACCACGGGCCGGCGCGAGCTGCAAGTGGTGGCCGGGCAGGAGAGCTGGCGCGCCGAGGGCGCCGGGGCAGGCGCCGAGGCGCTGGGGCGGCAGGTGCAGGAAGCGCTGCGCGATCTCGTGGCCGAGGGCGTGGCGCGGCTAGGCGCGCCGGCGCGCGCCGAGGGCTTCGCCCGCCCCCGGCTCGTGGTGCGCGTCGATTTCGTGAAGGACGCGGCGCCCGGGCGCGTCGTGCTGCGGGTGGGCGCGGGCGAGGTGTGGCGCGACACCAGCGTGTTCTACGTCCGCCGCGACGGCGTCGAGGCCACGTTCGCCGTGGCGCAGTCGCGCCTGCGGCCGCTGCTGGAGCTGCTCTGAGCGCATCGCAGCGAACTACGAGCCGCGCCCCGGTCTGTGCTAACCACGGGTCACGGTTCCCATGCCCCGCAAGCCACGCCCCCTCGAGATCGCCGTGCCCCGCCCGGAGCAGGACAGGCCGCTGTGGGGACGCGTGGGCGCGATCGGCCTGGCGGGGCTCGTGGCCGGCCTGGTGTGGCCTCACCTGGCCGGCATCCGCGTGGGTCCGAAGGTGCCGGGCGCCGACCGGCCCCTGTCCATCGCGACCGCGCCGGCCGGGGCATCGCCCCTGGCCGCCCCTGCACCCTCCGGCTCGCCCCAGATCGAGCAGCCCGCAGCGGCGTCCAAGCCGACGAACAGACAGCGCGTCGTGGTCGGCGAGGGCACGGTGGCGCGGTGCTGGCACGAGAAGCAGGAGCTCGAAGGGGCCGAGTGCGGGGCACTGCGCATGGACGGCGCCGTCGTCCCGCGTCTCGAGCTGCTCGCGGACTGCCCTTCGGCCGTAGGGCTCTCGGGCGAGCTTGCGATCGGCTTCGACCTCGACTTCGGCAAGCAGGTGGTCACGCTGCTCCGAGGCAAGAAGCCTGGGCTGCCCCCATCCACGGTCGACGGCATGCTGACCTGCGCGCGTGACTACGTCTCCGAGGTGGCACTTGAGCAGATCCCACACAAGTACCGGAGATACCAGGTTTTCTACAAGCTGACCTTCTACCCGCCTGGTACGGCGCCGGAGGCGGCGCCCGAAGCACAGAGCGAGCCGGCGCAGGACGCCGCGACGGGCGAGGTCAGGGGCACGGCCACGGTTGGATGGGACACGGCGCTCATCCGCGACGAGCCGCAGACCGGCCAGGTGCTCGCCCGCCTGGTGCGCGGGACGAGGGTGGTGCTGCTCGCCCGCCGCAAGGACTGGTATCGCGTCCGGCACGGCAGCACCGAGGGGTGGGTCTACCGCGGAGCCGTCGGGCGGTAGGGAGGCTTCCCCGGCAAGGCGCCCATCGCCTCGTCGATGCCGGCGCGCAGCTCCTCCCAGTAGGCGCGCGCCGCCGCCGGCCGATCGCGGCGGAAGCGCGCGAGCCACTCGTCCAGCACGGCATCGTCGCGACAGGCAAGCCGCACCTGGTCGAGGTAGCCATGCACCATCTCCTCGAGGCGCGCGCTTTCCCAGTACACGGGCCGCCCCTGCGCGTGGATCTGGCGCGCCAGCGCGGCGTGCACGCCGGCGTAGTCGATCTCCAGCTCGAAGTGACGCTCGACGATCTCCTCCCAGAGCCGCTCCGACCAGCCGCGATGGAAGCGGCACATGCCGGCGTTGTCGGTTTGCAGCTCGGCGACCATGCGCTCCACGCACTTGCGGCCGACCTCGCGCGGCGGACGGAAGTCGGCCTCGTAGTAGACGTAGTACTTGCCCATCACCGCCTGCGGCGCCAGCATCCCCGGCACCCAGTACTGGTTGGGCACGATCCAGCCGCGCTCGCCGTTGGCGAGGTAGACGGCGCGCTCGCGCGCCGCCGGGCCGAATGCCTGCGCCGCCGCGCGCATCCCGCGGGCGAGAACATGCCCCGGGGTGGCGGAGAGCTCCAGCAGGGCAAGGCCGAGCTCCGCGTTGTGCGCCGAATCGGCCACCGGGTCGAAGCCCTCGGGTTCGAACACGGGCTTGCGCGGTACGCCGGCGGGCAGGCCCAGCTCGTCCGGGCTGACAAGATCGTCGTGCAGGCACTCCATCACCCACGCGAGCTGTCCGCCCACCTGGATGGCGTCGAAGCCGAGCGCGTCGGCCCGGTGGTTGAGCTTCTCGGCGGCGCGCTGGTCGAACACGCCGGCGAGCGGCCCCATCGTCTGATACGGCTCGTAGTCCTTCTTGTACTCGTCGCGGAGCTTCTTGCACACCGCCGGGCAGGGCTCGCCGCACTGCGCCTGCTCCTTGCGCTCGATCGTCTCGCGGTTGAACTGTTCCAGGTAGTGGTCGCGCACGAGCCGCTCCCACAGCGCCTGGCGCCGCTCGGGCGGCCAGCCGACCGAGCGGTAGTTGAAGGACAGCATCAGCTCCGCGAGCCGGGCGAAGTTGACGCCGAAGGTGCCGCCGGTTTGGAACCGGGGATCGAAGCGGTACTTGGTCGTGGCCTCCAGATCCACGAGCTTCATCGTCTTGGAGAAGCGGCCCTGGAAGTAGCCGTCGGCCTCGGCCCGATCGGTCAGGTCCTCGTCCTCGAAGTCGCCGCCGTAGACGACGGCGCAGATGTTGTGGCGCTGGAGCAGGGCGGAGCCGAAGCCGCCACGCCCTGCCCAGCAGTCCACCGGCGTAAGCTCCATGCGGGCAGTCTTGGCCGAGCCGATCGCGCCGAAGTCGGTGTGCCGGGAGGCCGGGCCCACCGCCAGCACCCGGGGCGTACCTGCGCCCTCCCAAAGCCGCGTGAAGGCATGGCGCTGCAGCGCGTAGTACCCGCCGCCCTCCTCGTCCGACCGCCAAATGGCGTCGAGCTCGACCGGCACGAGCCCGACGCGCGGGTACCGGCCACGCCGCCCGTGCAGCACGATGGCGCTCGGTCGCTCGGCCCGGCCCGCGATCGCGAGGAACGAAACCCCCGTGCCGTCCCAGATGAGCGCGGCGCCGCCCATGGTCGAGACGTACAAGCCGTCCCACGCTGGCGAGCGCCCGACGAAAACCAGGCGGTTCGAGCCGGGGATGATGCTGCCGGCAAGCACGCCCGAGCCGATGCACAGGCAGTCGCGCTCCCGCAGCAGCGCCAGGCCGTAGTCCACCGGGCCGACGGTGCCCGGGAAGTCGTGCCCGGCAAGCTCGTAGCTGCCGTCGCTGGCATCGACCAGCAGGGCAAACTGCACGACCGGCTTGCTCATCGCACGTTCTCCCCGGCCGGCGCTCCCCGCAAGCCACAGGGGGCGGCGCCGGCCGGCGCGCCGCACCCCGCTACTTGTACTCCTTGACCATCGCGCCCTTGGCGTCGTACTCGACCGAGCCGCTCTTGCGGGGGCTGTTCACGTAGACGCGGATGCGCACGTCGGGGCTGAAGGGCAGGCCGCGCTTGACGATGATGTGCGTGACCTTGGCCTCCTCGTAGGCCAGGCGCTTGTTCGCGTCATCGACCAGGCTCGGGAGCTTCGCAAAGTCGACGTCGTCGACGCTGTAGAGGTTGGTCTCGATGGTCTTGAGATCCGGATTGCCCGAGAGCTTGACCGGAATCGGAGCCTCGAGCGTACCCTTGCGCCAGCGATACTCGTCGATGTTCTCCGGCTTCTTCGGATCTTGAGCCTGCATCTTGGCCCAGTCCGGGTACACGATCGTCTCCAGGGCCTTGACCGGGCTGCCGCCGACCTTCGCCTTGATGGCGTTGATGGCCACGGCCGGATCCTTGAAGAGGTCGGCTGCCGTGCCGCCGGCGGCAGGCGCCGCCGCCCCCTCGGTGCCCGCCGCAGCCGGCGCCGCGGCCGCTCCGGAGCCGGGCGCTGCCGCACCGGCCTTGTCGCCCGCGCCGGCGGCCGTGCCCCCACCGGCGGTGCAGTACGGCGTGCTCGACAGCGCATCGGCAGCCTGCTTGCAGGCCGAGGCCCAGGCGGTCTTGACCGAGGCCGGAACGTCGGCCTTGGCATACGCCTCCCGGGCGGCCTTGAGCGCCTGCTCCTGCATGGCCTTGGCCTCGGGCGGCGCGTTCTTGGTGCACCGCTCCAGCGCGCTCAGGTAGTCGTCGCACTCCTTGACGCCGGTCGAGCCGCCGCCGGTCGTCGAGCCGCTCTGCGCGCTCGGCTTCTCGGCGCGAGCCTCGCCCGTCGCGCCGCCCCCCTCCTCCTTCTTGGCGCACCCCGCGAGCAGCCCCGCAGCCACCAACAACCCCATGACAACCTGAATTCGCATCGTCCTCTTCCTCCGTTGAGCGCGCCCGCGCCCCGGCCGCAAGCGGCGACGCGTCCTTAGCACGAACCACGCGTCTGGAGGACGGCTTTCCACGCGCCAGGTTCGGTGGCTCGCGACGGGCTCACGCGCGAGCCCCCGCTCCGTCGCCGTGACGGGCGGGGGCCGAGCGGCAGCGCGCCGGTTCTCCGGCCCGGGCGATCAGTAGCCCGGCGGCAGCATCACGCTGTTCCAGGGGTTGGTTTCGTCCTTGCAGTTCGCGGCGGTCTTGGCCCCCTCGACGTCCGGGCACCAGGTGATCGGGCCGTTCAGGTAGTCCAGGTACAGGTCGTGGTAGCCGGGGAAGCCGGGAGCCGAGGCGCGATCGTCGCGGAAGCCGCCACAGGAGTTCTTGATGCGCAGGAACTTGATCTTCGTGGAGGTCTTGAGCAGCGCGTCGAGCTTGGCCTTGTCCTCGGGCTTGTTGGGATCGAGCGT
>JACQWT010000308.1 GCA_016209145.1 Deltaproteobacteria bacterium
ATCGAGGAAGATCTTCGCCGGCCGGAGCCTCCTGTGCACCACGCCGAGCTTGTGGCCCCGGCCGAGCCCGCGCGCGGCCTGCTCGACGAGCGCCGCGACCTCGGCGAGCGACATCGGACCGGCGCGCGCGAGCCGCGCGTCCAGGCTCTCGCCTTCGAGCAGCTCCCGCACGACGTACGGCAGCCCCTCGGGCGTGACCCCGAGGTCGAGCAGCCGCACGACGTGCGGGCCGCCAATCCGCGCGGCGAGCTCCGCCTGCTCGCCCGCCACGAGCTTCACCACCACGTCGATCCGCAGTCGCAGGTGGCGGCCGATCCAGGCGCCGCTGCCCGCCCCCCGGCCCAGGGGCCGATCGAGCCTGATGGTGCCAGCGAGCACCGAGCCGGGGGCGAGGGGCATGGCGGGCGCCTGGCTAGAGGGGCTGGCGGGCGCAGCGGGTGCCGATGGTCCCGTTGTAGACCAACGGGTCGATGTAGTTGCGGAACGCCGTGCGGAGTAGGGAGGCGTCGTTGCTCCAAGCCCCGCCCCGAACCACTCGCGAGGAGGCGACATTGAGGTTGGCACAATCACCGCACGGCATCGGGTAGCTGCCCGAGTAGTCCAGCACCCAGTCCCACGTGCTCCCGCCCAGGTCGGCCTGGCCCCACTTGCCGTTGCCCTTGGGCTTCGAGCCCACCGCGAGAATGTCCGCAAGGACGCAGTCGCCCGGGTTGCCATTTCCCTGGCAGTCGTAGACCGTGTAGCTCGAGTCGATGGTTGTCGAGCTCGGCGGATTCGACCACGGATAGGCACGCTGCTCGCTGCCGCCAGCGGCCGCGTAGTTCTCCTCGGCCTCACTGGGAAGCCTGCCGCCGTCCCACGCGCAGAACGCGAGGGCATCGTACCAGGTGATGCAGTTGGCGGGCAGCTTCTCGTTGTTGCCGGGGTTGTCGGTCCACGTTGCGTTCGGGCACTTCAGGCCCGACTTCAGCCCCGCCGTGTCCGCCGGGAGCTGTCCGTTCCACCCCCCATCCCACCCGCTGTTCGGGATCTTCGGGTGCGCGCCGGCGCCCGGGGCGGGCGGCTTCTGCTGCGTGCCCATGCCGGCGTCCACGAACGCGCGGAAGCGGCCGACCGTGACCTCGTAGGTGTCGAGCCGGAAGTCGCTCACCGTGGCCGGGTAGCTCTTGTCGTTGTAGGTCACGCCGTCGTAGCTTCGGTAGAACGAGCCGCCCGGCACGAGCTTGCTGTGGCAGCAGTTGATCTCCTGCGGCCCGCAGTCGTCGCGTCCGGGGCCGCCGCCCATGCAGCTCGGGGGAGGCATGCAGGGGCCGAGTTTGGCGACGAAGACGTCATCGAAGCCGGCGCTCACGAGCGTGCCGCCGCCGAAATCCACGGTGCCCTGGAAGCGGCCGGTCACGAGCGCGTTGCCCGAGGCGTCGAACGCGGTGCTCCAGCCCTGCTGCTCGCTCGCGTCGCCGAAGCGCTTGCTCCAGAGGTGCGCGCCGTTCTTCTCATACTTGGCGACGAAGAGGTCGGTGCTGCCGGCGCTCGTCAGCGAGCCGCCACCGAAGTCGGCGGTGCCCGAGAACCCCCCCACGACGATGACGTTGCCGCTGGCGTCTACCGCCAAGCCGTCGCCTTCGTCCGCCCCCGAGCCCCCGAAGCGCTTGCTCCAGAGGTGCTGGCCAGACGGCCCGAGCTTGACCACGAAGGCGTCGCGGTCGCCCGCGCTTGCCAGCGGTCCACCGCCGAAGTCAACGGACCCCTGGAAGTAGCCACTCACGAACGGATTGCCACCGGCGTCGAACGCGACGCCGACTCCCGCCTGAGTGACCCCATCCCCAAAGCGCTTGCTCCAGAGGTGCTTGCCATCCTTGTCGTACTTGGCGACGAACATGTCGTAGCTGCCGGCGCTGGTGAGCGGCCCGCCGCCGAAGTCGACGGTTGCCATGAAGAAGCCCGTCACGAGCGCGTTGCCGCTGGCGTCGACCGCGACGCCCCATCCGCGTTCCTCCGACGAGCCCCCGAGGCGCTTGCTCCAGAGGTGAGCTCCGGTGGCGTCGAACTTGGCAACGAAGGCGTCAGTGCTGCCGGCGCTCGTCAGCGGGCCGCCGCCGAAGTCCGCGGCGCCCTCGAAGCTGCCGATCACGAGCACGTTACCAGAGGCGTCGGCCGCGATGCCCATGCCCGTTTGGCCGCTTGCATCTCCGAAGCGCTTGCTCCAGACGTGCGTGCCGTCCTTGTCGAACTTGGCGACGAAGATGTCGTAGCTGCCCGCGCTGGTGAGCGGGCCGCCGCCGAAGTCCACGGTACCCTGGAACTGCCCCGAGACGAGCGCGTTGCCCGAGCCGTCGATTGCGATGCTTCTGCCCTGCTGCTCGCCGCCATCCCCATACCTCCTGCTCCACAGATGCCCCTTGCACGGGCACGAGCCTGCCTCGCACGTCGCGCCTGGCTCGCACTCGCGGCCGCAGCTCCCGCAGTTGGCCGTGTCGGTGGCGAGGTCGGCGCACTTGCCGCTGCAGTTGGTCTTGCCCTGGCTGCAGAGCAGCGGCGTGCACTTGCTCGACACGCATGCCTCACCCTGCGCGCAGGCCTTTCCGCAGCCGCCGCAGTTGGCCGGGTCGGTCTTGGTGTCGGCGCAGAGGTTGCCGCACTTGATCGTGCCGCCGAAGCACACCAGGGCGCACGCTCCGGCGGAGCAGACCTCGCCCTGGGCGCAGGCCTTGCCGCAGGAGCCGCAGTTGGCGGGGTCGAGCTGGACATCAGTGCATTTGCTGCCGCACTTGGTGGTGCCGCCGACGCAGACGAGGCCGCACTGTCCGGCGGAGCAGACCTCGCCCTGGGGGCAAGCCTTGCCGCAGGAACC
>JACQWT010000309.1 GCA_016209145.1 Deltaproteobacteria bacterium
AGGGCGAGCCGGAGGGCGGGTGGCCCCACGGCGATCCCGAGTTGCAGGTGGGCGAAGACGAGCCGAGCCTGCTGGGCGACGACGCGGCGGGGTTCGAGGGAGCGCCGGCGACGCTCGGCCTGGCAATAGGCGAGGGGACGGCGTCCCTGCTCGACGCGGAGGGAGGCGCCGAGGGCGTGGGCGACGACGAGGCGCTGGGCATCGAGGAGCTGCCCGACTCCGAGGAGGATCGCGGGGCCGAGGGCCTCGCGGATCCGGCCGGGCAGCAGGTGGACGAGGCGGCGCTGCCGCCGCTCGACCAAGCGTGCGACGGCGACGACGAGCCGATCGACGTCGGCATACGGCCGGAGCTGGGAGAGCAAGAACCGTAGGCGGCGATCTGACCAACAAAGCGGTCGAGATCCTCCTCGGCTCTGGAGCGCACGCTCACTCGCCGTACATCTCGGTGACGAGCTGCCGCAGCCGGGAGGCCGCGTCCGCGTCCAGCGTGTCGAGCCTTCGACCGAGCCGTCTCTTGCTGATCGTCCTGATCTGGTCGACGGCGATCTCGGCACGGTGCCCGGCACAGACCGCCGGGACGCGGCTGCGCCAGCGCGGGTGCAGCTTCGTGGTCAACGGGCACACGACGACCGTGTCGAGATACCGGTTCATCGCGTCCAGGCTGACGACGACCACCGGGCGGGTCTTCGCGATCTCTGCTCCCTGCGTCGGGGCGAGATCCGCGAGGTAGACGCCGTAGCGCTCTACGGTCCTGGCTCCCAACGGTCCTCCGGATCGAGACCGTCAGCCACCACGGCGTCGAGCTCGCTCCAGTCCTCGCGCTCTCGCGCCATCTCGCGGAAGGTCTCCGCCCAGGACAGGCGCCCGTCGTGCTTGGGCTTGAGCAAGAGGCCATCCTCAAGCTCCTCGAGGACCACCGCGTCGTGCATCGCGTACCTGGCGAGGATGGCCTTCGGCAACCGCACGCCACGCGAGTTGCCGATGGCAACCACGTTGAGCTCCAACTTGCGGGCGCCTCTGTGCACGGCTGTCAGCCCCTTCGCCTACCACCGATGTAATTACTGTAGCCACACGAGCGCTGGCAGTCAACGGATAGACCGCGAATCCGTAGATCAGCCGACGAACTCGGCGTGCAGCGCGCGCTGCGCCTCCACCAGGCGCGCCGCGTCGACGACCGCGCTGGCGCACAGCGCCGAGGCAAGGCACAGCCGTGGCTCGACGGCGGCGTGGCCGAGGGCGCGTCGCAGCCGGCGCAGCGGTTCGGGGCCGTCGGCCATGCCGCCGCCGACCACGCTGACCAGGCCGAGCCCCTCCTCCAGCGCGAGCTCGCGGCACAGCTTGCCCAGCTCCGCGCGCGTCTCGCTCCAGTCCGGCGCCGCGCTCGCGGAGAGCACCAGCTCGACCGCGTCCCCGGCCTGGCGCAGGTGCACGACGCGCAGGCCGGCCCGCGCGATCTTCTCGATCGCGGCCGGCAGCGCGCGACCGCCGGCGTCCTCGCGGAAGCGCGCCAGGACGACGGCGCGATCGGCGGTGACAGCCCGGGCGCGCGGCTCCTCGCCGGGCCCGAGCTTGCGCACCAGGGTCTCCCGCGCCGGCCCGCCCACGGGATCGAAGCTCGATCGGGCGTACACGGCCACGCCCGCGCGCCGGGCCCACTCCACCGCCTGCGCGCAGAGCACCTTGGCGCCCGACTCGGCCATGTGCTGGAGCGTGGCGTAGTCGAGCTCGGGCAGGTGGTGTGCGTCCGGCACGGCGCGCGGGTCGGCCGAGTAGACGCCGTCCACGTCGCTGTAGATCTCGCAGCGCTCGGCCTGGAGCGCGGCGGCGAGAGCCACCGCGGTCGTGTCCGAGCCGCCGCGGCCGAGCGTGGTGATCTCGCGCTTGTAGCTCATGCCCTGGTAGCCGGCCACGATCACGACCATGCCGCGCGCCAGCTCGTCCTCGATGCGGTGGGGACGGACCTCGATGATCCGCGCGTCGAAGTGCCGGTCGTTCGTGATGATCCCGCACTGCGAGCCCGTGAAGGAGATGGCGCTGAGGCCCCGGGCCTGGATCGCGATCGAGAGCAGCGCCATGGCCACGCGCTCGCCCGTGGACACGAGCATGTCGAGCTCGCGCCGCGGCGGCTCGATGGCGCCGGGCGTGCCGCCACTGGCGCTCGCGCGACATGCCTGGTGCGCGAGCTCGAGCAGGGCGTCGGTGGTCTTGCCCATGGCGCTGACCACGACGACGACGTCGTAGCCCGCCCGGCGCGTGGCCACGACGCGGTCGGCGACGCTCCCCAGCTTCTCGACGTCGGCCACGGAGGAGCCCCCGTACTTCTGCACCACGATGGGGCGGGTCCTCGTCTCGCTCTCGCTCTTGGGCTCGGGCAGCAACATCGGACTAGCTCGCACGATCGCGCGCGGGCGGCAATGGCCGGCGCGAATGGCTCCGCGGGACCTATCAGGCGCCGGCCCCGCGGAGCAAGAAAGCGGCCGCGTCCTACTCTCCCCGCTGCTCGCCCATCGCTTCGTACAGCTCCGCCTCGCCGTTGCGACCTGCGGCCCGCGCGGCGGCGGCCAGTCGCGCGAGCACGGCGCGCCGGCTCTGGTTGAGCTCGCCCGCGATCTCGGCCGGGGCCTCCTCCAGGCGTGCGGACAGCAGAGCCAACAGGTCGTGGTCGCGGCCCAGTCGCTCCAGCAGCGTGGCGAGCGCTCGCACCGTCTCCTGGTCGCTCGGATCGGCGCGAAGCTTGGCGGTGAGCCGGTCGACCTGTTCCTCGTCGCCGACGACGGGCTCGGGCGCCGCCGTCGCGTCCGCCACGGGCGTGGGGGGGCGGCCGGCCGGCAGCGCGGGAGCGGCGAGGGCGGCCAGGCGCCGGAAGGCTTGCTCGATCCGGCGCTCGTGCGGCCGCAGGCGCAGGGCGAGGCCGAGCAGGCGCCGCGCCGCGAAGGGGTCGCGCCGCTCCTGTTCCTCGAGCTGGGCGCCCTGCACGCACAGGGCGGCGAGGGCGGCGCAAGCGTCCTCGCGCCGTGCGAAGCGCGCGCCGTTTCCCCAGAGCACGGGCCTACCGTCCGGAGGCGGCCGGCCGGGCCCCGTCACCAGCTCGATCGACGTCTCGACCGCGTCGCCCAGCCGGCCCAGCGCCACGCCGGCCGCCGCCAGATCGCCAAGCTCGGCCGACCAGCGCGCCTCCAGCAGGCGCGCCTCGAAGGACTCCGGGCTCCTCGGGGGCACGCCGCGGGCGCGGGCGATGGCGGCGGGGCGATCGTCGGCAATCTCCGCCAGAGCGCGGGCCAGATCGAGGTCGATGCGGGACCGGTCGGCTCCCGCGCGCTCGGCAAGCGCGGCGGCGCGGGCCAGCAGATCGAGCGCCCGGGGCCTGCGGCCGCCATGCTCGAACGC
>JACQWT010000310.1 GCA_016209145.1 Deltaproteobacteria bacterium
GTGCCGTGTGGGCAGGCTCGCGGATGTTCGTCTGGGGCGGCCGGCCACAGGCAGAGGGAAGCCCGGACCCGCTGGCAACCGGCGGCCTGTACGATCCAGAAGCCAACGCCTGGGAGACGACGAGCGAGGACGGGGCGCCGGTGCCGAGGTTCCAGCACCACTGCCTGTGGACGGGCACCCACGTCATCGTCATCGGCGGCGCCAACGTCGAGCACGCTACCACGGGGGGCCTTTACGACCCGGAAAGCGCCGCGTGGACGTCTATGTCTGCTGAGGGCCTCCCGGTGGACGACGCCCCGGCGCCGTACATGAGGGACTTCTTTGTACCGTTCCACCTCGGATGGGACGGCTGTCGCGTCGTCATGTGGGGTGCGTATGCCAGTGAGTGGCAGGCATGGGCCTACTACCCTCCACCCGAGATCCGCGCCGCCGCCATTCCCGAGCAGGCGGCGAAGCCGCAGCCGTAACACCACGATGGTTACCTCGGCGCGCAGCAGCGATCAAGCCGCCGTGGCGGGCGTCGCGCCGGCCACGGCGGCGATCCATCGATGGATTTCCGAGGCGACGTACAGCGGCAGGGAGAGAAGCTGGTAGCGGGCCGGGTGGCCGGTGGTGGTCTTGGCGTTCACTTCGACCACCGAGGGCATGTCGGCATTGAAGCGGACGGCCAGGGGGAGCCGCCGCAGCGCCATGAAGAGGTGGAGAGACTTGAGGCGGCCGGTCGTGCCTGCCTTGACCTCGACGGGAACGACGCGCGCGCCATGCTCGATGACGTAGTCGATCTCGGCTTGCGAGCCGCGTTGCTCGCTCGTCCAATACACGAGCGCGGGCTCCTTGAAGGAAGGTTCGGCCGCGCGCAGCGCCTGGCCGACCGCCTGCTCCGCCAGCGCGCCTTCGTTGGCGAGGATCATGTCCGGCGGCGCCAGGATCGCCTGGGGCGAGAGCCCCAGCGCCGCCGAAACCAGGCCCACATCGAGCAGGATGGCCTTGACGACCCCCTGGCGCACTTCGGCGCCCAGGGGAACGCCGGTGCAGGCGCTGGCGCGCACCACGTGGCACAGTCGAGCCTTGGCGAGCAGATCGAGGGCCTGCCGGAGCGGAGCCGCCCGCCGCTCGGGATCCACGTGGCTGTACTTGAGCCTGATAGAAGAAACGGTTGTTGTGTCAATACCAGGGACACAATTTGGCGTTCGCGGGTCAAGCACCCGCCCGGCGCCCGAGCGCAGCGATCTCCGCAGCCAAGAGTCTGAGCCGGGATCCCGGTGGGCTCGACGGGCGGCGGCAAGCAGTCATCCCCCTGGCCAACCGCCCGGTCCCGTGCTACGGCCCGCTCGCCCGCTCGGGCACGTTCTGCCCGCCGCCTGCGGCGATGCCGCGCCGGGCACATTCCGTCCACGCAAATGGAGAGCCATGTCCGACGGTCGCGTTGTTCAGGTCATCGGTCCCGTCGTCGATGTCGAGTTCCCGCGGGGCAAGCTGCCGCGGATCTTCGACGCGCTGACGGTGAGCAATCCGTCCATCTCCGCTGAGCCCGACAACCTCGTGCTGGAGGTCGCGCAGCACCTGGGCGAATCCACGGTGCGTACCATCGCCATGGATTCCACCGAGGGCCTGGTGCGCAGCATGACGGTCCGGGAGACCGGCGGCGTAATCAAGATGCCCGTCGGCCGCGAGACGCTCGGCCGCATCCTCAACGTCGTGGGCAAGCCCGTGGACGAGGGCCCGCCCGCTCAGGCCAAGCACTACCTGCCCATTCACCGGCCGCCGCCCACATTCGTGGACCAGTCGACCAAGATCGAGATCTTCGAGACCGGCTTGAAGGTCGTCGATCTGCTCGCGCCCTACCGCAAGGGCGGCAAGATCGGCCTCTTCGGCGGCGCGGGCGTGGGCAAGACCGTCATCATCATGGAGCTCATCAACAACATCGCCAAGGCCCACGGCGGCGTATCGGTCTTCGCGGGCGTGGGCGAGCGCACACGCGAGGGCAACGACCTCTACCTCGAGATGCAGGAGTCCAAGCTCCAGGACGGCTCCCCGGTCATCTCGAAGACGGCGCTGATCTACGGCCAGATGAACGAGCCGCCGGGGGCGCGCGCGCGCGTCGGCCTGAGCGCGCTGACGGCCGCGGAGTACTTCCGCGACGAGGAGGGGCAGGACGTGCTGCTCTTCATCGACAACATCTTCCGCTTCACGCAGGCCAACTCGGAGGTGTCGGCGCTGCTGGGACGCATCCCCAGCGCGGTCGGCTACCAGCCCACGCTCTCGACCGATCTCGGCGAGTTGCAGGAGCGGATCACGTCGACCACGAAGGGCTCGATCACCTCGGTGCAGGCGATCTACGTGCCCGCCGACGACCTGACCGACCCCGCGCCGGCCACGACCTTCTCGCACCTGGACGCGACCACCGTGCTCTCGCGCCAGATCGCCGAGCTCGGCATCTACCCCGCGGTCGATCCGCTCGATTCCACGTCGGTGATGCTCGATCCGCGCGTCGTGGGCGAGCGGCACTACCGCGTGGCGCGCTCTGTGCAACAGATGCTGCAGAAGTACAAGGATCTGCAAGACATCATCGCCATCCTGGGCATGGACGAGCTGAGCGAGGACGACAAGCTTACCGTGGCCCGGGCGCGCAAGATCCAGAAGTTCCTCTCCCAGCCCTTCTTCGTGGCCGAGCAGTTCACGGGGCTCAAGGGCAAGTACGTGCCCCTGAAGGACACGATCGACGGCTTCGAGCAGCTCGTCGAGGGCAAGCTCGACGAGATCGCCGAGCAGGACTTCTACATGGCGGGCGGCATCGACGAGGTCAGGGAGCGCCACGAGCAGAGCCGCAAGGAGAGCGCCAAGGCGGCCTAGACGACCATGGTGGGTAAGCGTTCACGCCCCCTGCCAGACGGCTCGTCAGGCGGCCGTCAGCGCGAGCGCGCCCGCAGCGCCGGGCCGCAGCGTACTCCTGTACGTGAGGACCCGGGCCGAGGACGTAAGTCCGTCCCTTCTGGACGGGGTTGGGGTCCCGACGCGCCCTTCGGGCGCGTCACCCCTGCCCCGCGATCACGGCCGACTCGGCGAGCCGTCGTTGCCTGCCACCCCGATACCCCCTGAACGGATACCATGGCGGAAAGCGGCAACATCCGGCTCGAGATCGTGACGCCGCGGGGCGTGGCCTTGCGCACGGAGGTGCGCGAGCTCGCCGCGCCGAGCGTGGCCGGCAAGTTTGGCGTGCTGCCGGGGCACCTGCCCCTCTTGGCGGCCCTCGAGGTCGGCCTGGTCCAGTACACGCCTGCCGGATCCGAGGAGCGCGAGAGCGTGGCCGTGGGCGCGGGCTTCGTCGAGATCCTGCGCGACGGGGCGCTGCTCCTGACCGATCGGTTCATGGCTCAGAAGGAGGTGGATGTGCTGGCGGTGCGGGAGCGCTTGCACGAGGTGGACGAGGAGCTCGGCCGGTGGGAAGGCGAGCTGCGCGACCCGCACCGGCTCGAGCTGGTCGAGGAGGAGCAGTGGCTGGCCGCCCAGCTCGAGCTCTACGGCGACCCGCCGGTGCCGAGGCTCCTGGAGCACGTGCGCACCGTGGACTACTCCGGGGTCATTCCCGGCGAGCCCGAGCCGGGCGAGCCCGACGTGCCTCCGCCGGAGGCGCCGTGAGCGTATGCGTTCACGCCATCTCCCACCCGGCTCGTCAGGCGGCCGCGAGCGCGAGCGCGCCCACAGGCCCGGCCCGGAGCGTACTCCTGTACGTGAGGAGCCGGGCCGAGGACGTGAGCCGCGATCGCGGCCGACTCGGCGAGCCGTCGTTGCCGGCGCGGAAATGCCGTGAACGGATATCCGTGAGCTCCCGGCGGTTGGGTTGCGGGGACCGCTAACTGCCGGCCTGTAGCCAGTGATCTCTGCCGAGACCATCGCCCTGGTCAAGGAGCGCACCGACCTCGTGGCGCTGGTGCGGGAGAACCTCGACCTCAAGCGGCGTGGGCGCAGCTACGTCGGCCTGTGCCCGTTCCACAAGGAGAAGACGCCGAGCTTCCACGTGAGCCAGGAGCGCGGCTTCTTCCACTGCTTCGGCTGCAAGGAGTCGGGCACGGCGGTCGACTACCTCATGAAGCTCGAGGGGCTCAGCTTCGCCGAGGCGGTGCGCGCGCTGGCCGAACGGCTCGGCGTCCCGGTCGAGGAGACGGCGTCGGCGGCCGAGCAACGCGAGGCGTCTCGGCGGCGGCAGGCGCGCGAGGATCTCTACGCCCTCAACGGCCTGGCCGCCGCGTTCTTCGAGCAGTGCCTGCGCGCGCCGCGCTCGCCGCTCGCCCGCTACGCGCGCGAGGAGCTGGAGGCGCGCGGGCTCGCACTGGGCAGGGCCGACCCGGCCCTGCAGGGTGCCCTGGCGGCGTTCCGCGTCGGCTACGCGCCCTACGGCTGGGACGGGCTCGTCTCCCATCTGCGCCAGCAGGAGGCGTCGCTCGGAGCCGCGGAGAGGCTGGGCCTCATCGTCCCGCGCAAGGGCGGCTCCGGCCACTACGACCGCTTCCGCCACCGGCTCATGTTCGCGGTGCTCGACGTGCAGGGCCGGGTCGTCGCGTTCAGCGGCCGGGCACTGCGCGAGCCCGAGCCCGCCGAGCTTGCGGCCGCCGGGCTGGGGCCGGGGCGTGACCGGGAGGCGGGCGAGGCGCCGGCCAAATACATCAACAGCCCGGAGTCGGAGATTTACGTCAAGGGCGCCACGGTGTTCGGGCTGCACCAGGCCCGGCGGGCCATCCGCGAGCGGGGCGAGGCGGTGCTCGTGGAAGGGAACTTCGACGTGCTCGGTCTTCACGCGCGGGGGATCGGGCACGCCGTGGCGCCGCTCGGCACGGCCCGTGCGGGCGGCGCGCGCTCCGGCCCGCGAGGCCGGGCTCGTGGCGAAGGTGGCGGTGCTGCCCGCCGGCAGCGACCCGGACGAGCTCGCGCGCGCGCGCGGGGCCGAGGCGATCGAGGCGCTGCTCGGCCGAGCCCGCGGCCTGCTCGAGCACCTGATCGACGAGACCCTCAACCCCGAGGCCCTCGGCGCCGCCGAGTTGCAGGAGAAGCAGCAGCGCCTGCGCGAGGTGGCCGAGCTGCTCGCCTCCGAAAACGATCCCAACATCCGTGCCATGGCCAAGACTTACGCCGATCGACTCTCGTCCCGGGTGATCGCCGACGGCCGCGCGCCGGCCGACCTGCGCGAGCTGGAGCGGCTCGTCGCGGGGGCGCTCGGTTCGGCGCAAGGGCCGGCGGCGCAGGCGGTGGCCGGCCGCCGGGATCGCTCGCCGCCGCGCACGGAGCACATTGGGGAGGCGGTTTTCGGCGCCGTGCTCGACTTCCCGGAGCTGCTGGGCGATCCCGAGGTGGAGGAGGCCCTGAGCGCGCTGGAGGGGGACCTCGTCTTGGGGGTTGCTGCGGTGCGCAATATGTGGGACACGAAAAAGACCATCTCCCCCGACGAGCTACTTGATTTGACGCCGCAGGCGATCCATGCATTTGCAGTTGGCCGCCTGGCGTCCCCGGAGCTCGGCTCAGCTTCGGTGGCAAAAGCGGAACTGCTTGAAAACGCAAGGAAACTGCGGGCTCTTTCCTGGTTGCGCGAGAAGCCGGTGCTTCTTCAGAGGCTCGCGCAGGCACGGGCACTGGGCGACGGTGCGGCAGAGGACGAGCTCCTGAGAGAGCTCACACGGCGCTCGAAGATGAAGTTGGGGCTGACCTGAGCGTGGCGCGCTTGCGCCCCGCAAGCGCAGCGGCGCGGCGCGGTGGCAGGAGTGGGACAGAAATGGCGAGCAAGGCCAAGCAGGGCAAGGTGAAGGCGCGGCAGGTTGCCAAGCGCGCGAAGCGCAAGGCTCGGCCCAAGCCGCGACCTGGCCAAGCCCGCGCGCGCCAGAGCGTGCGCTCGGGCCCAGGGCGGGCGGGCGTCAAGAAGGGCAGCAGCAAGGCGCGCCACGGCTCGGGCGCGGCGGCCAAGCGCGTCAGCAAGCCGGTCGGCAAGACCGGCGCAGCGCCCGCCAAGCGCGCCGGTGCCGCCAAGGCCCGCGGCGCGGCCCCTGCGGCCGCCGCCGCCCGTGGAGAACGCGCGACCCCGCCCAGGCCAGGCGCGCCGCCCGCAAGCGCGCCCGAGAGGGAGCGGGTGCCCGCCGTCCGGCCCCAGCCTTCGCCCCCTGAGCCCGGTCCCCCCTCGTCGCCCTCGCTCGAGGAGCATCCGAGCTGGCCGCCGCAGGACGGCACGTTCGAGGCGGAGTTCCTGGACGCCCGGGAGAGCGCCATTGCGGAGGCCACCCGGCGCGGGCAGCTTGCTTCCGGCGAGGACTTCGATGTCGACGACGAGACCGCCCAGACCAACGAGCAGCAGCGCCAGCGCAAGCTCGAGTCGCTGCTCGATGACGGCAAGTCGCGCGGCTTCCTGAGCTTCGACGAAGTGGGCGAGGTCATCCCGGCCGACATGGGCGCCGACCAAGTCGACGACGTGGTCGGCGGGCTCACGGCCGAGGACGTCCAGATCGTCAACGCCGCGACCCAGGTCAAGATCACGCCCACGCGCCTCGTCGCCGAGGAGGACCGCGACAAGCGCGTGCCGGTGCGGGCGGCGTCGCTGCAGGAGCAGGAGGATCTCGACTACTACTCGAAGTCCAACGACCCGGTGCGCATGTACCTGCGCAAGATGGGCAGCGTATCGCTGCTCACGCGCGAGGGAGAGGTCGAGATCGCCAAGCGGATCGAGATGGGCGAGGTGCGGGTCAATGCCGCCATCCTCGACTCGCCCATCGCGGTGCGGGAGATAATCGAGCTGGGCGAGAAGCTGCGGCACCAGAAGATCCGGGTCAAGGACCTCATCCGGGAGGCGGAGGCCGACGACCAGGAGTTCGACGAAGAGGAGGCCGACCGGCGCATTATCCGCCTCATCGACAAGGTGCGCCGCCTGGACCGCCGCAAGCGCCAGATCCAAGCCGAGCTCAAGAGCAACAAGGCGGTCGGCCGACGTGAGGCGCTGGAGCAGGAGACGGGGCAGATCACGGCGGAGATGGTCGGCACCCTCGAGGAGATGTGCCTCAACAAGCGCACCGTCGACCGCATCGTCGAGGTTCTCAAGCGCATCATCGCCCGGGTGGACAAGGTCGAGACGCCGGTGCGGGAGCTGCAGAAGCGGTGCGGGACCGAGCTCGGCACCGTCCGGCAGCTCCTGGCCAAGGCGCGCGGCAATCGCCACGCCGAGCACCGGCTGGCCAAGAAGCTCGAGGTTTCGCGGGCGGATCTGTCGCGGATCGAGGCCGAGCTGCGCGAGGCGGCCAAGGGCCTGCGCGCCATCGAGGAGGAGATCGGCTGCGAGGTCAGCCGGATCCGCGCCAGCTTCGACGACATCCTGACCGGGGAGCGCATGGCCGAGCGCGCCAAGGCCGAGCTGGTGGAGGCCAACTTGCGGCTCGTGGTGTCCATCGCGAAGAAGTACACGAACCGCGGGCTGCAGTTCCTGGATCTCATCCAGGAGGGCAACATCGGGCTGATGAAGGCGGTCGACAAGTTCGAGTACAAGCGCGGCTACAAGTTCTCGACCTACGCCACCTGGTGGATCCGGCAGGCCATCACCCGCGCCATCGCCGACCAGGCGCGCACCATCCGCATCCCCGTGCACATGATCGAGACGATCAACAAGCTCATCCGCACGTCGCGCTACCTGGTGCAGGAGTACGGGCGCGAGCCGACGCCGGAGGAGATCGCCGACAAGATGGAGCTGCCGCTCGACAAGGTGCGCAAGGTGCTGAAGATCGCCAAGGAGCCGATCAGCCTCGAAACCCCGATCGGCGAGGAGGAGGATTCGCACCTGGGGGACTTCATCGAGGACAAGAGCGTGCTCTCGCCCTCCGAGGCGGTGATCAACTTGAACCTGGCGGACCAGACGCGTCGCGTCCTGAAGACGCTCACGCCGCGCGAGGAGAAGGTCCTGCGCATGCGCTTCGGCATCGGCGAGAAGAGCGATCACACGCTCGAGGAGGTGGGCCAGGACTTCGAGGTGACGCGGGAGCGCATCCGGCAGATCGAGGCCAAGGCGCTGCGCAAGCTGCGCCACCCGAGCCGGTCCAAGCAGCTCAAGAGCTTCGTCGATACCTAGCCGGGCGTAGCCGCATGCGCCGCCCCGCCCGCGCCGCCTTGCTGCTGCTGGTGCCGCTGGCGCCGCTGGTCGGCTGCGGCGAGCCCCGCCGCGTGACCGAGGCCGACTGTGCGCAGCTCGGCGCCAGGCTGCAAGCCGCCTGGACGCTGGACGCCCGGGCCGCCCTGGCCGCGGCCGAGGCCGAGGCGGACGCCGAGCTCGTCCGGGCAGTGGGCGAGCAGGGGGCACGCGTGGCCCAAGGCTCGGCGCAGGCGTGCCGGGAGAAGCTCATGGGCCGAGGGACGGCGGCAGGCGAGCTCGAGTGCCTGCGGCGGGCACGGCACATCGACGAGGTGTACGCCTGCGCGCACGGGGCAGGGACGGCTACAGGGCCGCGCAGTCCGGCACCGTGACCAGGACCGTCTCGGCGCTCAGGGGCTTGCCCGTACGGTCGAGCAGCGGATCTCCGGCGTCCCCGACCACGTCGACGCGTACGTGCAGCACGTCCGGCTCGCCCGTGCGCGCGTGAATCGAGCCGTCGTGGTAGCGATCCGCGAGCCTGCGCAGCAGTAGCTCGATGGCCGCACAAGATCCGCGGTTGTTGAGCACGCCCTCGACGTAGAGCTCCAGGTGGCCGCACTGCACGGCCTCACCGCACAGGCCCGGCGGCCGGAGCAGCAGCTCCGTCGGCGCGACGAGGACCAGCAGGCGGTAGCCGGGATCCGTGCCGATGGAGGCACAGGCCGGGCTCTGGGCCGTGCCCAGAGGCTCGACGATGGCCAGGGCCGGCGCTCCGGTCGGACCGACGACCACCGGCGCGCTCTCGTCCGCGGAGCACGCCAGGAGCACGGCCGCGCCAAGTGACGCAAGCAGCAGGGAGCCAAGGCGCGGGCGCATCACGGGGCGAGGATAGGCCGAGATTTCGCCGAGGGGAACCGACAAGCGGATGCTGGCACCGCTTCCAAGTATCTCAGCGCGGGCTTCGCCCGCCACCCAACTCCGTCCGACCCGCTCCCGCTCCCGCTCCCGCTCCCGACTTCCGCACTTCGGGAGCGGGAGCGGGAGCGGGAGCGGGCAGAGAAACCCTCGCGCCGCGCGACGATTCTCGGAAGCAGTAGATCAGGTACCGGATATAGTGTGGCTTGGCCTTGCGCCCGGACTGGCGAGGGACGCGAGCACGAGGTGGCGGAGCGGCGCCAGGACCGCTGGAGGCGGAGGGCACTATCGTGATTCGTGTTGCATCCGGGCCGCGGGACGGGAGCGCACGTGGATGGGCTCGGCTCTTGGTATGGCGGAAAGCACGGAGGTGCTGGTCGCTGTCGGTGCCGCGCACCGCCACCAGGCGTCGACATGGTCGGTACGAGCCCCGGCGGACGGCCTTCGACGGACACTGGGCGATCGTCCTTGACCAGACCAATCATCGAATATAGTCTAGGCTCATGGTGGCCGTGAACGTCTACGAGGCCAAGACCAGCCTCTCGGCGCTGCTTGCGCGGGTGGAGAAGGGCGAGGAGATCGTCATCGCCCGCAACGGCCGGCCGGTGGCCCGTCTGGTCCCGGCCGATGCCTCGGCGCTGCGGCGTGTTCCGGGGATGGACAAGGGGAGGATCTGGTACGCCGACGACCTGCACGAGCCCCTGCCGGCGGACGCGGTCGAGCTGTTCGAGCGATGAAGGGCCTAGTCGACACCCACGTGCTGCTGTGGTGGGCAGCCGACGATGGGCGGCTGTCCGCTGCGGCCCGCGAGGTGCTTTCCGACCGCACCGTCGCGCTGTTCTGGAGCACGGCCAGCACCTGGGAGCTTGCCATCAAGGCCTCGCTCGGCAAGGTGCGCCTGCCCGAGCCGCTCGGCGACTACCTGCGCACGCGGCTGGTGCAGCAGGGTATCGGCATCCTGCCCGTGGCCGAGGAGCACGCGGTGGCGGTCGCGCAGCTCCCGCTGCACCACCGCGATCCCTTCGACCGGATGCTGGTGGCGCAGGCGATGGTCGAGGGCATGGCGTTGATCACCGGCGATCCGGCCCTGCAGACGTACGACGTCGAGCTGCTCTGGTAGCCGCGCTACTCGTCGCCCGGGTCCGCGACGCCCGGCCAGGAACGTGTCCGCGGAGCTCGGAACTTCCCCGTCGTCCTGCTGACCGACGCCCGGCAGGTTGGCAAGAGCACCACGCTCGCGCAGCTTTTCTCGGCGAAGGCGCGGACGTTCGTCTTCGATCCGGTCATCGACGTTTACGACGGGACTTGCAAAATGGCGTACTAGACTCCTCGCCGCACGGATGCTCACCCTTGGCCTGATCGCCGACCTGCACCTCGGTCCCCCGGCGAGCCATCGCGGCGCGCGGCGCAAGCTCTCCCAGCTCGCGCCGGAGCTGGCGGGCGCCTTTGCCGCGCGGATGCGGGACGTCGTCCGGCCGGATCTCGTCGTCAACCTCGGCGACGTGATCGAGGACGATGCGCCCGAGCTCGATCGGCAGCGCTACGAGCAGGGCCTCGGCCTGCTGCGCGCCGCCGGCGCCCCGCTCGTGAACGTGGCCGGAAACCACGACCGCGTGCACCTCGGTCAGGCGGAGCTGCGGCGCGCCTGGGGCCTGGAGCCCGAGGGAGAGCTGTACCGCTCGTTCGACTGCGGCGGCGCGCACTTCGTCGTGCTCTACGGCCACGAGCGCAAGGACCGCGACGTGCGGCTCGGCGAGGGGCAACTGCGCTGGCTCGCCGCCGACCTCGGCCGAACGACGCTTCCCACGGTGGTCCTCATGCACCACAGCGCGGCAGACCAGGACTTGCGCGGCAACCGCTGGTTCGAGGGCGCCTCGCACATCTGCCTCGTCGCGGAGCGGGGGGAGCTACGCGCGCTCGTACGCGCGTCGGGCCGCGTGGTCGCCGTCTTCTGCGGCCACCTGCACTGGAACCACCTCGATCTCGTCGATGGCATTCCCTACGTGACGCTCCAGAGCCCGATCGAGAACATCAACGAGGACGAGCCGGCCGTGCCGGCCGCGGCGTACGCCGTGGTCCGCCTGGGCGACCGAAGGCTGCACGTGGAAGTACTCGGGGCGCAGCCCGCGCGCTACCAGTTCGAGCTGGGGCCGTGAGCGCGGCGGCCGCCGGGGGGCGCATCGCCCTCCAGCCATTCCCTTGGCGCCCGGAGTGAGATAGGGTCGGGTCGTGCGAGCGATTGCGGCAGGCGCCACGGACGTTGGGCGAGAGCGGGACCACAACGAGGACCGCTTCGTCCTGCTGCCGGAGTTCGGCGTCTTCGCCGTGGCCGACGGCATGGGCGGCCACCAGTGCGGCGAGGTCGCGAGCCGCATGGCCACCACGACGATCGCGGGCTACTTCCGCGCGCACCCGACCGGTGACCGGGACGGCCAGGCCGTGGCCGAGCTGCTCCGGGCGGCCCTGATCGAGGCAAACGAGAAGATCCACCGGCGCGCGTCGCAGTCGCGGGGACACCGCGGCATGGGGACCACGGTGGTGGCGGCGGCGCTGCACCGCGGCGAGGAGAAGCTGTGCGTGGCCCACGCCGGCGACAGCCGCTGCTCCCGGCTGCGCGACGACCAGCTCGTGCCGCTCACGCGCGATCACTCCTTGCTCCAGGAGGCGCTGCGCTCCCGGCCGGACATCAGCGAGTCGGAGCTGTCGTACCTGCCGACCAACGTGATTACCCGAGCCCTGGGCGTCGAGCCCACCATCGAGATCGACGTGGCGGTGCATGACATCCGGTTGGGCGACCTGTTTCTGCTCTGCTCGGACGGGCTGCACGGGATGGTCCCGGACGAGCGGATCGCGCAGATCCTCCGGGAAACGAAGGTCCTGACGGAGATCTGCTCCCGGCTCATCGCCGCGGCCAACACGGCGGGCGGAGGGGACAACATCACCGCCGTGCTGGTGCGCATCGAGCAGGCCGACGATCCGTGGGCCCATCCGGCGTCGGTGCCGCCGCCCCCCTCGGGGACGATGCTCTGATCGGAGCGCATAGCGCGGGCTTCGTCCGCAACCCAGGCCGCGAACGCCAGCGTTCACGCCTTTGCGTTCCCCCGCGAACCCCGGGCGGAGGCGCCATGGCTGCGGTTGCCGGCCGACCAGAAGCTTCACGCTGCCGGCTGCCTCGGCGTCGGGGCCCCAACCCCGACGCCCGTCGCGGGCGCTTCGCGCAGCCCAGAATCGTCGCCCGGCGCGACGATTCTGGGACGTCGTAGACCAGCGCGGGCCTCGCCCGCAACCCACGCAAGAAGATGAACCGCCAAGGCGCCGAGAACGCCAAGGAAAAAACAAAATCGGATTCGATCTTGGCGCCCTTGGCGCCTTGGCGGTTCGTTGTACCGAATTAGTAGATCAGCGCCCCTTGCCCGGCGGCTTGTCGCCCGCGGGGGGCGGGGCCGGCTTCTTCTCGGCCGGCTTCTTGGTGTCCTTCGGCTCGGCCGGCCCCGGCCCGGCGCCTACGTTGTACATCTGGATGATGCGGTCCGTGACGTCCAGATCGGAGCGGAAGTACGGCACCGCGGACTTGTCCACGACCATGTCGTAGCCGCTCTGCGCGGCCAGCCGCGCCACGAGCGACAGCATGCGCTGCAGGATCGGCGTCGTCGCCTCGCTTTCCTGGCGCTGCATTTCGCGCTGGTACTCCACCAGCGTGGTCTGCAGCTCGGCCGCCTGCTGCTGGAGCCGTTCCAGCTTCTTGGCGAGCTCCGGCTTGGCAAGCTTGCCGCCCTTGGCCTCGCCGTCGAGCTCTTCCTTGGCCCGCTGGAAGTCCTTCTGCTTGCCGTCCAGCTCCGTCTGACGGCTGTCGAAGAGCTGCTTCAGCTTGGCCTGGACCCGGAGCCCGTCCTCCGTCTCGATGACGGCCCGCCGCAGGTCGATGACGGCGAAGCGGGCCTGGGCGCGGGCCAGGCCGGGGAAGGCGCAGAGCACGAGGAGCGTAACGGCGGCGCCGGCCGCAAGGCGGCCGAGGCAGCGCCGCCAGGGGGCGAACCCACGGACGAAGGCAGATGACGCGGTCGACATGCGTCACGGGATAGCGACTGGGCCCGCAACGGTCAAGAACCCAGCACGTTTGGGGCGTCCAGCCGCAGGCCGAGCCGCGCGTCGGCCAGGCGCAAGAGGCGGCAGACCTCGTCGTTGCGCGCCACGAAGGAGTCGCGGTAGTCGGGCCGCGCGATCGCGGCGGCGCGCGCGCTCACAGCCTCGAAGGCGTCACGCAGCGTCTGGTCCGCCTCCTCGGTTTCGCCCTTGGCGAGCAGCGCCTCGACGAAGCACAGCCGGATGCCCTCGTCCCACTCCTCGACCGGGCCCAAGGAGAGCCGGCGATGGGCCTCGCGCGCCGCGGCCAGGGCGTCGTCCGCCTCGCCTCGGGCGAGCTGGATCTGGGCGAGACAGTACAGGGCGGGCACTTGCAGGCCGACATGGGGCTGGGTGGACTCGAGGATCTGCTGCGCGAGCTCGTGGGCGCGGCGCAGATCGCCCGGCTCGCCGCGCCAGACCAGGTGCAGGGCCTCGTAGAGCCGGGCATTGATGCCCAGCCTCGGGCTGCCGCACTCGTCCGCGATGATTGCGGCCTGGCGCTGCATCTCGATGGCCTCGTCGAGCGCCCCGCGGCGGGCGTAGGACATGCCCAGGTTGTGGATGGCCGAACCCTCGAGGATGCGCAGGCGGAAGCTGCGCACGTCGGGCAGGGCGCGCTCGATGAGGGCCTGCGCCTCCTCGTAGCGCGCCAGGTAGTTGAGGGCCGAGGCGGTGTTGAGCCGCGCCCGGCTCGCCAGATGGATGTCACCGGCCCGATCCGCAGCCTCGATGAGGTGCTCGCTCGCCGCGATGGCCTGCGCCGGCTGGCCGGCGTTCATCAGGGCGAAGAGCTGGGCGTCCAGCGCGCGCAACATGGCGTGCCCTCCCTTTATGCCGGCGAAGCTCGCCGCCTGCACCGCATCGTTCGCAATCTCGAGCGCCTGCGCGGGCCGGTTCAGGTGCGCCAGCCCCCGCACGCGCGTGGCGAGCAGGACCGAGCGCATGGCGTGGTCGAGCGAGGCGGCGAACTGCGACCCCAGGGCCCAGGCCGCCCGCGCGTCGCCCTCGGCCGCGCGGCCGGACTCGATGAGGCAGGAGGCGAGCAGCCGCTGCGCCTCGACCCACAGCTCCGAAGCGGGCGGCACGAGCTTGGCCGCCTGCTCCGCGGCCTCGGCGCCCTCGCCGAGCTTGCCCATCGTGTTGTGGACGCGGGCCAGGGCCACCAGGAGCTGGGCGCGCTCCCCTCCCGTGGCGCCGCACTCCAGCCCGCGCTGGGCCAGCTCCAGAACGGTGAGCACGTGGGCGGAGCTCGACAGCGCCTGCCTCGTCGCCGCGGCGTACAGGGCGGCGGCGCGCTCCCGGTCGCCACCCGCGTGGTAGTGACCGGCGATGAGCCCGAGATCGACGTTGCCCGCCGCCTCCAGCCAGGCGCCCGCCGCCAGGTGCAGCGCGCCGCGGTCCTCCTCCAGCAGCGACTCGTAGGCGGCGTCCCGCACCACCGCTTGCCGGAACAGCCACTCGTCCTGGCCCGCCACGCGCGAGCCGGGCTGGCGCGCGACGAGCTCGTGCTGCTCGGCCTGGACGAGGTCCTCGCTCACGTCCCGCTCCAACAGGGCACTCACGCCGCCGGTCCAGAACGAGGGACCAAAGACCGCGGCCGCGTGCAGCGCCTCCTTCACGTCCGGAGCCAGCCGATCGAGACGGGCCTGGACGAGGGCCTGCACCGTCACCGGCAGCTCGGTGCGCCCTTCGGCGGCGCAGCGCACGAGCTCCTCCAGCACCAGCGGGTTGCCGCCCGCGCGCCCGACCAGATCGGCGCGGGCCTCGGCGGGCAGGTCCGGCAGCACCGTGGCGACGATGCGCTCCGCCAGCGCCGCCGCCAGCGGCCCGAGGCCGAGGCGCGTGAGCCGGGCACGGGCCCATAGGTTCGGCCGGCGCGCCTCGATCTCGCGGCGGGCGAAAGCGAACACACAGAGGCGAATGTCGTTGCAGGCGAGCAGCCAATCGGCGAGCTCCACCGTCGTGTCGTCCGCCCATTGTGCGTCCTCGATCACCAGCACCTGCGGCGAGCGGCCGGCCTGCGTGCGCACGTAGGCTTCGAGCGCCATGCGAATGCGCGCCTGCATGAGCTGCTCGTTCTGCCGCGCGGCCCGCAGGGGCTCGTCGTGCTCGTCGGGGAAGCGCACCCCGACCAGCTCGCCGACGAAGGCCGCCAGGAAGTGCAGACTGCGGGGTAGCCGAGAGCGCACGTAGCGCTTGACGCGGTGCAGTTGCTCGACGTGCGGCATCCCGTCCTGCACGCCCATCTCCGCGCGCAGCGCGCGCCCCAGGATGGACAGATCGCCGCCCCCGCTGCGCGGGTCGCCCCGACAGACCAGGACCTCCGGCGGTGCGGGCGAGAGCTCGAGCCGCTGCAGCAGCTCGGAGCACAGCCGGCTCTTGCCGATGCCGGTGGTCCCCGTGACCAGTGCCGCGCGCGGGAAGGAGTCGCCCAGCAGGTCGGCGTAGACGGCTTGCAGCAACCCGATTTCCTTCTCGCGGCCCACCGTGGGGGTGAGCCGGCCGAGCAGCTCCCGCGGCCCGAGCCCGCGCGGATCCTCGCCGATGAGGCGGGCGCCGTGCGCGTCGCGCTCGATGCGGAAGCGCGCCTCGATGGCGGCGGCGGCGTGCAGGTCGAGGCGGATGACGCCCGGGCCGGTGTGCTCGAACTGGGCGGCGGCCCGGTCGAGCGCTTCTCCGGCGAGGTTGCCTCGGCCGATGGCGGCATGGCCGTTGGAGACCACGACGCGCGCGTGGGGATACTCCGAGACGACCGTAAGCGCGGCGCGCGCCGCGCGCAGGATCTCGTCGCCGCGCGAGTGCTCGATGCCGAGCACGGCCACGGTCTTGCCGCCCGCCAGCGGCTCGATGCGCACGTCCTCGCCCGCCGCGTCGATCAGGCTGTCGCTGATGCTCTGCTCCGCCGGCGTGTCGCCCAGGTCGTAAAGCACGCAGGCGACCACCCGGCGGACGGCGATCCCGGGCCGCGTGGGCCGGCTGCCGGTCGAGCCCGTGTCGCTGATCGAGTCATGCCGCTTGCGCCGGGGCAGGACGGCGGAGGCCGAGCGCTCGACGCTGGGCGGATCGTTGGTCAGGGGGCCCACGCGCGCCAGCGCGCGCGCAAACTCGCCCGCGTTGGTGTAGCGCTGTTCGCGGTCGCGCTGGATGGCCCGGTGCACGACCTTGTCGAGCTTCTCGGGGATGTCGAAGCGCAGGCTCGAGGGCGGCGGAGGATCCTCGATCACCAGCCTCCCCAACAGGGCGATGACGTGCTCGGTCTCGAACACGTTGCGGCCCGTGAGCAGCCGGAACAACACCGAGCCGAGCGAGTAGACGTCGGCGCGTGTGTCCACGTCCTCCCCGCGCGCCTGCTCCGGCGCCATGTAGTGCGGCGTGCCGAGGATGGTTCCGGGCTCGGTCTGAAACTCGTCCGGCGCCGCGGGCTTGACGACCCCGAAGTCGATCATCTTGACCGCCGTGCCGCGGCCCTGGACGAGGAAGATGTTGGAAAGCTTGAGGTCGCGGTGCACGATGCCCCGCGAGTGCATCGCGGCGATGGCCTGGGCCGCGCGGCGGACCACCTCGACGGCGTCCCGCGTGCCCAGCGGCGCCCGGCGCTGGCGCTGCGACAGGTCCTCGCCCTCCAACCACTCCATCGCCAAGAACGGCCGGCCGTCGGACCACTGCCCGTGGGAGACGTAGCTGATGATGTTGGGATGGCGCAGGTCGGCGACGACGTCGATCTCGCGCTGGAAGCGCGCCCGCTCGCCCTCGGTCGCGCCCTGCCGCAGCACCTTCAACGCCACGGGCTGGCCCGTGCTGGTGTCGAGGCCCTTGTAGATGTCCCCGCTGGCGCCGCCGCCGACGCGCGACTCGATGACGTACCGCTCGGCCTGCTGGCTCGAATCCGGAAACACGGGCGATGCAAGAATACCACGAACGGCGGCCTTGGCGCGATGTACGCGTTCACGCCTCCAGTCAGTCGGCGGCCGAGGCGCCGCGCGGCGCGGGCGCGCCCGGAGGGCCGGCCCCGCAGCGTACTCCCGTACGTGAGGGGCCGGCCCGAGGACGCAAGCCGCGCCCCGCGGATGGATCGGCCGCCGTCGCTGCCGACCACCTAGATCCCCGTGAACGGATACGGCGCGATGCGCTTGCGGCGCTTGCCCGAGGGCCGGGGCGAGGCTAGTAGACGGCACTGGTCCCCATCGTCTAGCCCGGCCCAGGACCCAGCCCCTTCAAGGCTGTTACGCGGGTTCAAATCCCGCTGGGGACGCCAACGCGCGTGGACGACTACGAGCCGTTCTGCATAGGTTCGCGGCTGCGCATCGCGGCTCCGGGAGCGCCCGCCGCGCCTGGTGGCCGCATCGACATCGTGCTTGCCCGCGGCGCCGGCGGCTCGGGCGAGCACGAGACCACGGCGAGCTTGTGCTACGTCAAGGAGTCGTGCTTCCAGGGCAGCGGCTTCTGCGCGTTTGCGGGGTGGTGGGGGATGTGCGACGGACCGCCGACCTTTGAAGAGCCGGACGTTCGGGTGCGCTACCCCACTCCCGCGGGCTGCCACATGGACCTTTCGATCGCGCACGAGTGGGGCCACGAGTACTTCTGCGCTGGCGAGGAGTACGGGGACTCCGGGCGCCTTTGCGGCCACAGCATCATGGCGGATGACTATGCGCACGGCCAGTACAACATGTGCTACTTCCACACGCAGGGCTCGCTCGAGGACCACGAGAAGGACAAGACCTGCGGCGCAGCCGACTCCGGCCTGGACTCGGCCTGGGACCAGGCCAACAACGCGGGAGTGACTCCGTGGAAGCCCTCGGAGACTCCGGACAACTACAGCTACGCCATGTTCGACTTCAACAACCAGGTCGGAACGGTGGTGATTCACTGAACACCTGTCACCAGGAGAACGACCATGAAACGCACGCGCCTTGAGTCAGTTTGCCAGGGTCTTGGCCTCGCGGGTGCCCTGCTCGCGGCGCTGGGCGGTTGCGCCGAGAATCCGCCAGCGGCCGGTGCTGACGGGCCGCCCGTGACGGGCGCGCCGGCGGCCTCGACGCCCGCGCCGCCAGGGCCGGCCGGCGAAAGCGGTGGCCGGCGGGCCCAAGGAAAAGGTCTGGCCGGCTCCGGGGCCGGTGGCGCCGGTCACGCAGGCGGCCAGGGCGCAAGCGCCGGCAGCTCGTCGGGCTCCTGGCCCGGACCGGGGCCGTTCATCCGGCCTCTGCCTTTTGGCCCGAAGAGCGCCTGCGATCCAGCCGAGGTCAAGGTCTCGATCGAGAACAACGGCAAGCCGGTCGAGCCCGCCAAGGTGGAGGCGCTGGCGGCGCAGGTCTCGCTCAAGACCTGGCCTGGGCTGGTTCCCGTAGACGTCACGGTGAAGGCCGTCCCGAGCGATCCATACGCCGATATGCTCGCCGACGCCTGGGTCTTGCTGGAGCGCAAGGCGCCGCTTGCCGACGAGTGGCACGTGCTCGTCGTGGCCAAGGTCCCGCCGGGCTTCAACCCGGAGACCGCCGGCGACAAGACCCTCGCCGGGCTTCCGGCCGGGGCCTCCGAGACGCTCTTCCGCCCTGGCTCCGATCCGCGGGTCTCGCGCGTCGAGATGTGTCACGAGAAGGCCGGGGATGAGGAGTACTACAAGGTATGGGTGACCGTCACCGAGAGCATCGCGGCCGACGGCACGCCGGCCTCCGTGCTCACGGTCAAGCAGGACGGCAACAAGCTTGCCTGCTCCGACTTCGGCGAGAGCATTCCGCCGGGCGGGCTGTCCGTGAACTGCCCCGGGTTCGACGTGAGCAAGACTACCGAGATCAGCGTGGACTCTTCGGTCAAGTCGGCCGTGAGCGGCAAGCCGGTCACCGACTGGAAGGGCAACCCGTGGCCCACCTTCACCTTCGTGCCGGCCAAGGTGGAGCAGCACGTCGAAGGCTGCATGGGCTTCAAGCTCTACTAGCGCGGCGCGACGAACGAGAGGATCGAGCAGTGCCAAGCACCATGTCATCGCGAAGGACCACCGTCGTCGTCGGCGCGCTCGCGCTCCTGGTTGCGGGCTGCGCTCAGCCCGCCGAGCCGCCCCCCGAGCAAGCCGAGCTGACAGGCATGGCATCGGCTCGCATCGAGGCCGCCGGGCCCTCGATCGACTACGAGCCGCGGCCGAGGTTCCCCGTTGAGCCGGAGCCCGGCCCTGCGGGCGTGCGGTTGTGGCTCGAACCGATGGACGGCTCGACGGCGGTAGACGCCCACGTCTTGCGGGTTGGCCTCGACGGCGGGGAGGCGGGCGTGGGCGGCGCAATGCTCGCTCAGCTCGCATCCCTGGTCTCGCTTCGTACTTGGCCCGAGCTCGAGCCGGTACCGGCTGCCGTGCGCCAGAGGGCCGCTGGCCAGGGCGACGATCCACGAGCCTACGTCGAGCTCGAGCCGGCCCCGGCGCTCGCCGACCGCTGGTACGTGCTGCGCGTGGGCCAGCCGCCGGCAGGAGCGATCTGGCCGCGCTACGCGTGGCGCCACGAGCTTGGCGGCGGGGCCTCGGGCGCGCGCTTCCGGCCCGGGTCGGATCCCAAGGTCCGGCAGGTGCAGCTCTGCGACGAGCCGGGAAGCACGGCGCTCGTCATCGACTTCACCGAGCGGCTTGCCAAGAGCTTGCCGGCCGGCACCTTCGCGACCGTCCGCCAGGCGGGGACGCCCGCATCCTGTGAGAGTCGGCTCATGAGCCGCCCCGAGGACCCCAGCTTCGGGCAGCTCTACCTGCGGTGCCAGAAGCTCGCCGATCATGAGGCCGTCGAGCTTCTCATCCACCCCCAGGCCACGTCCATGAGCGGGCGCAGCGTTGCCGACTGGGCCGGGCAGGCGGGACCCGGCTTCTCGTTCGTGCCCGCCGAGCTTCCAAGCTGGGGCAAGGGCTGCCGCGCGTTTCGGCCGTAGGTGTGCAAGCGTGGCCAAAGCAGGCGGGCGCCTGGCGAGCCGGCCTGCGGCTGCGGCTCACAGACTGGGAGAGGGGCCGCCTCTGCCCCTGCGGCGGTGTGCGAGGCTGTGCCGGCCGCCACCCCGCGCGAGGGCACGCCGATTGACAGCCACCCGCCCTCTCGGCTTTCATCTGAAGCATGTACACTACCTGGCTTCGCGGTCTTGTCACCGTAGGCGCCTGCGCCGCCCTCGCTGCCGCGTGCAGCAGCGAGCCGGCCCAGACGCTTACCACCACGGTTGGCGGCACCGGCGGCGGCGGCGGCTGCCCGCCCGGCCTGAACGATTGCTCGGGCAAGTGCGTGCAGACGCAGCTCGATCCGCAGAACTGCGGGAGCTGCGCCGCGGCCTGCCCGCAGGGTCAAGTCTGCTCGCTCGGCCAGTGCAGCCTGGAATGCGGCGGCGGTACGACCAAGTGCGGTGCCGTGTGCGCGGACACGAAGGTCGATCCGCAGAACTGCGGCGCCTGCGGCAACGGCTGCGCGCCCGGCGAGGTGTGCTACGAGGGAGGGTGCGCCACGGGCTGCGCCGGCGGCACGGTCAAGTGCGGGAGCAAGTGCGTGGACCCGATGCTCGATCCGCTCAACTGCGGCGCCTGCGGCAACGGCTGCGCGCCCGGCGAGGTGTGCTCGCAGGGCCAATGTGCGCTGGATTGCGGCGGCGGCACGACCAAGTGCGCCGGCGCCTGCGTGGACACCGAGCTCGATCCGGCGCACTGCGGCGGCTGCAACAATGCCTGCGGCTCCGGCGAGGTGTGCTCCGCGGGCAAATGCGGCCTCGTGTGCCTGGGCGGCGCCGTCAAGTGCGGCAACTCCTGCGTGGATACGAAGATAGATCCGAGCAACTGCGGCGGCTGCGGAGTCGTGTGCAGCGGCGGCCTGCTCTGCTCCGCGGGACAATGCCAGCTCGAGTGCGGCGGCGCGACCAAGTGCGGATCGAGCTGTGTGGACACGGAGATCGATCCCAAGAACTGCGGCGGCTGCGGCATCGTCTGCGGCCCGGGCGAGGTGTGCTCCGCCGAGAAGTGCGGCATCAACTACATGGGCGGCACGACCAAGTGCGGCGGCAAGTGCGTGGACGCGCAGTTCGATCCGCAGAACTGCGGCGCCTGTGGGAAGGCTTGCGCCGGCGGGCAGGTGTGCTCGGCGGAGCAGTGCGGCTTGCAGTGCGCCGGCGGCACCACCAAGTGCGCCGGCGCCTGCGTGGACACCCAGCTCGATCCGCAGAACTGCGGGAGCTGCGGCAGCGTCTGCGCCGGCGGGCAGGTGTGCTCGGCCGGACAGTGCGGCTTGCAGTGCGCCGGCGGCACCACCGAGTGCGCCGGCGCCTGCGTGGACGTCAAGACCGATCTCGGCAACTGCGGGAGCTGCGGTGCGGCCTGCGCGCCGGGGCAGGTGTGCTCCGCGGGGCAGTGCGGCTTGCAGTGCGTCGGCGGCAGCACGAAGTGCGGGAACGTCTGCGTGGACGTCAAGACCGATCCGCAGAACTGCGGGAGCTGCGGTGCTGCTTGCGCCCAGGGGCAGGCGTGCAGCGCCGGGCTGTGCGCGCTCGTGTGCGCGGGCGGCACGACCAAGTGCGGCAGCAAGTGCGTGGATCTCCAGGTCGATCCCGCCAACTGCGGGAGCTGCGGCAATGCCTGCCCGCAGGGCCAGCTTTGCGCGCAGGGCCAGTGCACCCTGGTGTGCGGCGGCGGGCTCACCAAGTGCGGCAACGAGTGCGTGGATCTACAGAGCAATCTCAAGCACTGCGGAGCGTGCAACGCGGCCTGTGGCAATGGCGAGCCCTGCCAGGGCGGGAAGTGCGTGCTCCAGGGCTGCTTCTCCACGCAGTACAAGCAGCAGATCGGGCCGCAGAAGCCGCAGTACACCAAGTGCGAGTCGGTCACGAACGGCGGCTACACCTGCATCAACCCGCTCATCCAGTACGGCAACGTCCCCAACGGCGTGCCGCACAACCACGGCAACAACAACTATCCGCAGTGGTGCCAGCAGATGGGCTGCAAGGGCTACTCGTCGGTCAAGTACGGCTCGCGTAGCTGCGCCCCGCCCTACGGCCAGCTCTTCTGGTGCAGCGGCTACGACGAGAACGCGCCGCACTGGTGTGACTGGTCGGACGGCTACTGGTACAACCAGTCGCTCGACTATCACCCGAGCTGCCCGGAGGCCATCGTCGAGATCACCTGCAACTGAGCGCCCCGCACCGCGCGCTACGGCACGTTCACCGCGCCCGGCGTGAGCGTGCCCGTGAAGGCCCAGTCCGTGGCCGCGTCGTCCGTGTCGCTGCCGTTGGGCCAGCGGATGAGCGAGCCGGGAGTGGCGTTGCTGTCGCTCGCCTTGCAGGCGGCGCCCTCGACGAAGCTCAGGGGCCCGACGCCGTTGACGTTGCCCTTGGTCACCGAGCCCTCATAGGACAGGGCGTCGAGGAGCTTGCCCTTCTGCTCGTCGAGGATGCCGATCGCGTCCGGGGCGCCGTTCTGGATGTTGTCCTTGGCCGCGCCCAGGGCGATGGTCAGGGCGGAGCCGGGCACTTTGGGCAGCAGCGTCTTCGAGCCGACCACCAAGAACTGGCCGGGCGCGAGCGTGCCGGCCGGCCCGAGGGCAATGCGGCCGTACTCGGTGTCGTTCGCGCCGTTGACCAGCACCAGGCTCTTGCCCTTGAGATCGATGGGCGAGCCCGAGACGTTGAGGATCTCGGCGAGCTCGTCATTGTCGTCGCCGACGCAGTCGTAGTCGAGCTCGTTCAGCACCAGGCCGGGGGCGCCAATGGAGATCGACGCGCTCGCCTGGCTCTGCCCGAGCGCGGCCGTGACGAGCTCGTCCCCGGCGAGCAGCAGCGCCTCGAACGTGAACCCGGCGCCGAGCTTGTCGGCCGGCACGAGCACGCTCTGCGGCACCTTGCCGAAGGAGCCCGGCGCGAGGCCGAGCAGGACGAGGCTGCCGCCCGGCGTCGTCGCGGGGATGTCGAGCGAGACGGTCATCGCGAGCTGCTCGCCGGGCTTGAGCTTCGCGCTCGCCGGCTCGAGGCTGGCGACCTTGGGCTGCTCGGCCGGATCGAGCACCCGCACCGCGACCTGGAGCGACGTAGCATCGAGCGTCGCCGTGAGCGTGACCCCGGGCGAGGCCGCGAAGGCGTCGAGCAGCACCTCGGCTCCGGCCTGTCCCTTCGGGACCGTGATGCCCGGACCCTTGCCGCTGTCGAGCGCCAGGAGCTTGGCCGGGTCGCCGGAAGCGATGGCCACGAACACGTCCTGCATCGGCGCCTGCGACAGCGTCACGGCCAGCGGGACGGGGATGGTCGGCTTGCCGAAGAGCCCGGCGCGGGCGAAGGACTTCGCCGGCGCGAAGGCCACGAGCTGGGGCGGACCGAAGACGTAGTCCTCGGCGGAGCGAGGCTCGAGCTTGGAGCGGTTGTTGCGGTAGACGAGCGCGCCGGTGATGGACTTGAAGGTCACGCTCTTGGCGGGAAGCGGCTGGAGCTCGTAGAGCAGGTTGTCGACCCGCAGCGCGCCGTCCACCTCGAACTCGCCCGTCGGCTCCTTGTCGCCCGCGCCCGGCTTGGGCGCGTCGTCGGTCACGACGACGTTCGCGACGCGCACGAGGGCCCCCTCCAGCGCCGTGGGGCACTTGGGGCCGGCCTCGACCGCGGTGACGAGCACCGGATCGGGCGGCGCTTCGCCCTTCGAGCTCACGACCGTGACCGTGGCCTGCTTCAACTGCGTCTGGCCGTAGAAGTCGGCGACCACGGCGGGCTGCAGGGTGACGCGGTCGCCGGGCTTCAACGTCGGTGCGTTCCCGCCGCAGACGACGCTGGGATGGTGGACGTACAGGCCAGAGTGTTCCGCGCCGGCGTAGCCGGGATCGCCCAGTTTCACTTGCACGAAGAAGCCCTGACCGCCGGCGCAGCCCGTCACGAGCGCGTTCTCCAGGGCAACGGGGCCGAGCACGGCGGCTGACTTGATCGCGTAGATGGTGGTCGGGCAGGCGAGGCCGCCCGGGTTGGCGAACTTGGGGCAGCCGTCGCAGACGTTGCCGATGCCATCGCCGTCGTCGTCGAGCTGGTCGTTGTCGGGCACCTCGGGGCAGTTGTCCTTGTCGTTGGGCACGCCGTCGGCGTCCACGTCGTTCGGATCGAAGGGCAGGCACTCGTCGGTGTTGGGGTTGAGCGGGCACGGGTCGCAGGCGTCCCCCACGCCGTCGAAGTCGAAGTCGACCTGTAGGAGATGGTCGAGCGGCCGCACGGGGTTGAACACCTTGGGGCAGTTGTCCACGTCGTTGGGGACCCCGTCGCCGTCGAGATCGTCCGCCGCCGGCTCGCCCGAGTAGACCGTCGAGCCCTTGACGGAGACGGGGCGCATCGGCTGGCAGGAGGGCTCGCCCTCGGGCGGACCGCAGAAGAAGGCGGGGAATACTTTGCCGACCGAGGCGGTGAGCTCGGCCAGGCCCTCGCCGATGTCGTCCTTGAGGCACAGCCGTTTCTGCGTCCCGCAGGCATCGAGCGCGTCGCAGCTTGCCGTGCCGGGCAGGGCCAAGACCACCGCCGCGTCGCCGTAGAGCACCTTGCCCCCGCGCAGCACCAGGGCGACTTGGGCGGCTCCGGCCTCGATCGCGGCGCGATAGCCGGGGTGCTTCGCGCCGTCGAAGACGGCGATGTCGGCCACGAGGCCGGCCTTCAGGGCGCCGAGCACGTCGTCCACGGCGGCGACCTCGGCGCCGCGAAGCGTGACCATCTGCCACAGCTCGCGATCGCTGAAGAAGCCGTCGTAGTACTGTTGGTTGAGCTCACCGGCGCAGGCGAGCTCGCGCTGCATGCTCATCGAGCCCGAGGGGATCCAGTCGGTGCCGAGGGCAATGCGTACGCCCAGGCGCGCGGCCGCCGTCACGATCGCGGTGTTGCCGTACAGGGTCACATTGCTGCGCGGCGACCAGATGAGGCGCGTGCCCTCGGCGGCCATGCGCGCGTAGTCGAGAGACGTGAGCCCGACGCCGTGGATGTAGGCGCTCTGCGGCTCCAAGAGATCTTGGCCGCCGCCGTCCATCGAGGCGGTGCAGACGAACTCGTTGCGGGCATAGACGTCGATCCCTTCGGCGATGTGCGGGACGTAGGAGTCCCAGTTGGCGATGTCCGCCGCCGTGTCGGCGAAGCCGTAGCCGCAGCCGTAGGCGAGCTTCGTGCCGTTCGAGTCGTCCAGGGGAAAAGTGCTGTAGTGCACGAGCGGCTGCCCGAGCCCTTCCTGGCAGCCGTCGTTGTCGCTCTTGTCGAGGTTGCGCAGCAGGCCCGTGGCGCAGCCCGAGCCCACGGTGGAGGTCGCGCCGCCCAACAGGAAGCGCAGCTCGCCCCAGCGGATCTGGTCCTTGGAGGCGCCGCCCTTGGACGGGATCTCGTTGTGGTTGCACCCCCCCAGGCGCCAGTCGTGGCGGTGCTCGTAGCGCTCGCCGGTGTCCACGTAGGGGAAGTCGTGCGCGTAGGTGATGTGGTCGTGGGCGTTGATCAAGCCGGGCGAGATGACCCCGGTGGGGCAGAGGATCTCGGTCTGGCCCTGGGCCTGCGCCGCGCAGTCGCAGCCGGCGCAGGTGATCTTGCCGCTCTTGGGGCTCACCACCACCGTGCCGCCCTGCAGGATGGTGTGCTTGGCGAGCACGTCGCCCCGGAGCACGAGATCCTGGCCGGCCGCCGGCGTGACTTTGCAGACGCCCTCCGGCAGCGGCGCGAGGATGGCGCAGTCCACGGCGTCGGGCGAGAGAGTGCAGTCGCTCTCGCAGCCGTCCCAGGGCTCGTCGTTGCCGTCGTCGCACTCCTCGGTCGGCTCGGCCTTGCCGTTGCCGCACTCGTGCGGCTCGAGCTGGCAGCTCGCGGAGCAGCCGTCGCCGTTCTCGGTGTTGCCGTCGTCGCACTGCTCGGGCGCCTCGAGCTTGCCGTTGCCGCAGACGCCGGGCTCGATCTGGCAGCCCGCGGAGCAGCCGTCGCCGTCCTCTGTGTTGCCGTCGTCGCACTCCTCGGGCGGCTCGGTCTTGCCGTTGCCGCAAGCGCCCGGCTCCGCCTGGCAGCTCGCGGAGCAGCCGTCGCCGCCCTCGGTGTTGCCGTCGTCGCACTGCTCGCCCGGCTCGAGCTTGCCGTTGCCGCACACCCCGGGTTTCACCTCGGCCCGGCAGCTCTCCGAGCAGCCGTCGCCGCTCGCGGCGTTGCCGTCATCGCACTGCTCGCCCGGATCGAGCTTGCCGTTGCCGCACACCGGGGACCCGCCCGACTCGCCGCCACAGGCGGCCGCGGCCGCGCCGAGCAGCAAGACGAGCAGGAGCACGCTGACGCGGGGCTGGTCGAGCATGATTGCGGTCCTCGCGCGCCGGCCACGCGCCGGCGAGGCTGTAGCTGTCGCCTCACGGACAGCTTTGTGGTCAAGTACCGTCATGAACACGGATCTCGCGCTGAGCAATCCCCTGAGCCGACTGCTCGACAAGGAGCCCGCCGACTTCTGTCGGGCGGATCTGCTGCGCGTCGTGCGCGAGCAGGGCATAGAGCACTTCTCCTTCCATTATACCGGCATGGACAACCAGTTGAAGGAGCTCAGGCTACCCTTTAGCACGATCGAGCACGCGGAGCGGATCCTGGCGGCAGGCGAGCGCGTGGACGGCTCCTCGCTCTTCCGGGGCCTGGTGGATCCGGCCGACTCGGATCTGTACGTCGTGCCGCGCTACCGCACGGCGTTCATCAGCCCGTTCGATCCGCGCTCGCTCGATTTCATGTGCCGCTTCCTCGGCCGGGACGGCAGCCACGCGCCGTTCACGCCCGACAACGTGCTCTCCTTCGCCCACCGGCGCTTCAAGGAGCGCACGGGCATGGAGCTGCACGCCCTGGGGGAGATCGAGTTCTTCCTGGTGGGCGAAGCCGGGCCCGGGCTGTTCACGCCCACGCGCCAGACGGGCTACCACGCCTCGGCTCCGTTCTTCACCTTCGGCGACGTGGTAAGCGAGATGGTGCGCCACATCTCGCAGATCACCGGCGCCGTGAAGTACGCCCATGCCGAGGTGGGTTTCATCGATGCGGTGCGTTCCGACCGCGAGATCCTGAAGGGCAAGCGGGCCGAGCAGCACGAGATCGAGTTCCTCACGCGACCCATGGAGGAGACGGGCGACTTCGTGGCCCTGTCGCGCTGGATCATCCGCAACGTCGCCTTCCGGCACGGCATGCTCGCCACCTTCGCGCCCAAGCTGGAGGAAGGGGTCGCCGGCAACGGCTTCCACGTGCACATGGAGCTCGTCCGTGACGGCAAGAACGCCATGACCGCGCCGGGCGGCGGCCTGTCGCGCGAGGCGCTGCGCCTGGTGGGCGGGCTCGTGCACTACGCGGCCACGCTCTCCGCCTTCGGCAACACCGTGGCCTCGGCCTTCCTGCGGCTCGTGCCCAACCAGGAGGCCCCCACGCGGATCTGCTGGAGCGACTGCAACCGCTCGGCGCTCGTCCGCGTGCCCCTGGGCTGGCAGCACGCGGCGGACCTGGCGCAGGCCGTCAACCCGGACGAGCCCGGCCGGTACGTCGATCCGCGCGGCCACCAGACGGTGGAGATCCGCTCGCCCGACGGCTCGGCCTTCTTCAACTTGCTGCTGGCCGGGCTGACCACGGCCGCCGGGTACGGGCTCACGCACGACGGCATGGAGGAGCTGGCGGCAAAGACCAAGGTCGTGGGCAACATCTTCGAGGATCCGACGCTGGTGGCGCGCCTCGAACCGCTGCCGGGAAGCTGCGTGGCCGCCGCGCGCCTGCTGCGCGAGCGTCGCGAGCTGTACGAGAAGGAGGGCGTCTTCCCGCCCGAGGTCGTCGACTACGTCGTGGACAAGCTCATGCGCGAGGACGACGAGCGGCTCAACCAGACGCTCGCCCACATGTCGGCCGAGGAGCGGCTGACCGCGACGCGGCAGATCATGCACCGCGACATCCACCGCAACTGAGGAGCGCCGCATGTCCGAGGCCCCCAAGCCCAAGGTCCCGATCCGCGAACAGCTCGCCACGATGGGCCGCAACTTCTGGATCGCCAACCTCATCGAGGCAGGCGAGCGCCTGGCCTTCTTCGGCGTGCGCGCGGTGCTGCCCCTGTACCTCACCGGCGTGAAGGCGGGCTCGCTCGGCCTGAGCTACTCCGAGAAGGGCGTGATCTACATGGTGTGGGCGGTGCTGCAGTGCCTGCTCCCCATGGTTTCGGGCGGCTACACCGACTCCTACGGCTACCGCAAGAGCCTGGCCGTCGCCCTCGCCCTCAACCTGTGCGGCTACGCGCTCATGGCGAACGCCACGGGCTTCGGGACGATGATGCTGGCCGGCGCGTGCGTGGGCACCGGCACGGCCATCTTCAAGCCGCCGGTGCAGGGGGCCATTGCTCGCTCCCTCGGCGCGGGCAACAGCAGTCTGGGCTTCGGTATCTTCTACTGGATCGTCAACCTCGGCGGCTTCTTTGCCCCGATGGCCGCGGCCTGGGCCCGCGGCAACGAGCAGAGCCCGACCTGGAGCCACGTCTTCTACGGCGCGGCCCTGGTGACGGCCATCAACTTGCTGCTCGGCATGGTCCTGTTCCAGGAGCCGGCGATCGATGCCGCGGCGAAAGAGAAGAGCCCGGTCCGGGTCTTCGCCGACACGATGCGGGTCCTCTGGCGCGACCAGCCCATGCTGCGCCTACTGCTCCTCATCTCGGGCTTCTGGTTCATGTTCGTGCAAGTCTGGGACTTGCTGCCGAACTTCATCGACGAGTGGGTCGACGCGCGCGACGTGGGCGGGTTCTTGGCGCGGGTGCTGGGCGACGGCGCCCGGGACTTCCTGACCGCGACGGGCGCGGCCAAGCCGGAGATCCTGATCAACATCAACTCGTTCACCGTCATCCTGCTGGTGCTGCCGGCCTCGTGGCTGTTCGGGCGCTATCGCGTGATGACGGCGCTACTGACGGGCATTGCCGTCGCCACGGCCGGGTTCGTGGGCGCGGGGCTGACGCGCGCGGGCGCCCTGTGCGCCCTGATGATCTTCACCTTCTCGGTGGGGGAGATCATCTATAACCCGAAGCTCTACGAGTACGTCGGCATGGCGGCGCCGCCGGACAAGAAGGCGCAGTACATGGGCTACCTCAACATCCCGGTTGCCATCGGCTGGGCGGCGGGCAACGGCCTGTCGGGGCCGGTCTACGACCGGTTCTCGTCGCTCGCCTCGCTCGCGCGCCGCGAGCTGGTCGAGAAACACGGGATGAGCTGGGAAGCGGCGCGGCAGATCCAGCCCGGCGCGCTGCTCGGCGCGCTGGCGCAGAGGATGGGGCAACAGGCGACCGAGGGCGACGCCGTGGCCGCTCTATGGAACAGCTACCATCCCTGGGTCATCTGGGTCATGCTCGGGGCGGTCGGCCTGGCCTCGCTCACCGGGATGAGCCTGGCCCACTGGCGTGCGACGCGGCGTGCGGCGGCGCGGGCCGAGGATTGAGCGTCCGGGCGAGCGCTCGGGCGCGGAGCAGGAGCGAAGCTAGCGAAGCCAAGGAGGAGAAGGTGAGCGCAACCGTGTTTGAACGAGTGGCGAAGCGGATCGACGGCTACCGGGACTGGATCGTCGAGGTGCAGACCAAGCTGACCGCAACGAAGGCGCTCGATCCGGCGAGCGGGGGCGACGGCGAGGGCGAGAAGGCGAAGCTGGTGCTCGCCATCCTGAGCGAGCTCGGCGTCAAGGAGATCCAGGTGCTCGAGTCGGACGACGAGCGGGTCTCGACCGGCAAGCGTCCGAACATCGTGGCGCGCGTCCCGGGCATGGATCGCTCCCGGACGCTGTGGATAATGAGCCACATGGACGTGGTGCCGGCCGGCGACCTCAAGGACTGGAAGAGCGATCCGTGGACCGTGCGCGTGGAAGGGGACCGCATCTACGGCCGCGGCGTCGAGGACAACCAGCAGGGCATGATGGGCTCGCTCTGCCTGGTCCGGGCCATGCACGAGGAGCGCGCCGAGCCGCCTTTCGACCTGGCCTTGCTGTTCGTGGCCGACGAGGAGACGGGCAACAAGCGGGGCATCGAGTTCCTGCTCGGCAAGCACGAGATCTTCCGGCCGGGCGACTCGATCGTGGTGCCTGACGGCGGCTCGGTCGACGGCTCGATGATCGAGGTGGCGGAGAAGGGCATCGTCTGGCTGCGCTGCAACGTGCGCGGCAAGGCGGCGCACGGCTCCCTGCCCGATCGCGGGATAAACGCCCACATGGCCGCGGCCCACATGGTGGTGCGCCTGGAGAAGCTCGGCGAGCGCTTCAGCCGGCGCGACGAGGTCTTCGATCCGCCGACCTGCACCTTCCCGGTCACCAAGGTCGAGGCGGGCGTGCCGAACGTGAACACCATTCCCGGCGAGCACACGTTCTATCTCGATTGCCGCGTGGTGCCGGGCTACAGCCTGGACGAGGTGATCGGGGCGGTGCAGGAGATCACCGCCGCCGTCGACCGCGAGCGGGGAACGACCACGACGGTGGACCACGTGCAGCGCACCGACGCCGCCCCGCCGACGGCGACCGACGCGCCGGTGGTCAAGGCCCTGGGCCGGGCGGTCAAGGCGGTCTACGGCGTGGAAGGCAAGCCCATGGGCATCGGCGGCGGGACGGTGGCGGCCTGCATCCGGCGCAAGGGCTATGCCGCGGCGGTCTGGGGCCGCATGGACGAGACCATGCACGGCCCGAACGAGTACTGCATCCTGAGCAACCTGATGGGCGACGCCAAGGTGTTCGCCCATATGCTGTTCGTCTAGCCAGAGGCGCTGGTTCGAGCGGTTCGGCTGCAACTGCTGCTGCGCTCGCGTCCCGCGTCGGGCGGGAACCCCGGCGTGGCGGCCGTGCCGGCGGGTCCGCTGAGTCCGGCTGTCGCCGCGGGAGCGCTCGACGCGCCGCCTCTTCGCACCTATCCTCGGCAGCATGCACAGCAGGACGTTCGCGAGGGTGGCGGTCGCGGGATGCCTGGTGCTGGCGGCGCTGTGGCTCGCTGCGGGCCGGGCTCTGGCCTATGAGAAGCGCCATGTCTTCATCCCGATCCTCCTCTCGCTCGCGCTGGCCCTCCTGCTGGCCGGCTGCCCCAAGGGCATGTGCCTGCTCAAGGTCTGCCACAACGGCCAGTGCTCCTGCCCGGTCTCGACCTGCGTCGAGGGGGCCGAGTTCGACGTCGGCCGCAACGGCTGCGTCTGTGCAGCCGCCCGCATCCCCCTGGGCGGCCAGTGCCTGACCCGCGAGGCCGCCAACGCCTTCTGCGGCCGCGGCTACGTCTACGGCGAGCGCGGCTGCGTGCGCCTCGCCTGCGCGGCCGGCGAGGAGATCGACGAGGCCACGGGCCGCTGCCTGCCCAAGAGCACCGTGGACGCGGTGGCCCAGGGCATGGGCGTCGAGGTCGGCGCCGGCGAGAAGCTCGGCTGCCCCCCCGGCTACCGGCTCGTCATCGACGGCGACAAGGCCGCGTGCGTGCCCCCGGAGCAGATCTGCGCCCCCGACGAGATCTGGAGCGGGCAGGCGTGCGTCAAGGCGCAGCAGTGCCCGCCGGGCTGGGCTTGGGATGTCGCCAAGAGCGGGTGCGTGCAGTTCGCGCGGGGTGGAGACGAGAAGCCCGCGGTGGACGTGGCGCAGTGGGCGCAAGCCAACTACGGGCCCGACGGCGGCTCCGGCGCGCCCGCCTTCTGCAGCCAGCTCGCGCGCAAGCCCTGGAGCTTCGGTGTGGCCGAGGGCCAGAGCACGCTCGTGCAGGTGGCCGTGATGCTCGCCTTCCCGGGAGGCGAGGTGGCGCAGGCCGCCGTCAAGACCGCGCCCTCGTACGCGGTGCTGCCCGGGCCCGTGCCCCCCAAGGGCGTGGCCGCGGTGGAGCAGGCGGCCGAGGCCGTCCTCGCCCCGCTGCGTGCGGGCGGCGGCCGGGCCACGGCCGAGGCCCTTACGACGACCGTCAAGTGCATGGTCGTCAACGCCGCCAAGCCGATGACGATCCCGGCCAGCGGTGGAGTGTAGCAGCGCGCCCCTACATCCGCTGGAACCCATGCGTTTGCGCCCCCTGCCAGACGGCTCGTCAGGCGGCCGTCAGCGCGAGCGCGCCCGCAGGGCCGGGCCGCAACGTACTCCTGTACGTGAGGACCCGGCCCGAGGACGCAAGCCGCGATCACGGCCGACTCGGCGAGCCGTCGTTGCCCGCTGGCCCAAGATCCCGTGAACGGGTCCGCTGGAACATGCTCACCACGCGCGCGGCGGGCAGCCGCTCGAGGCCGCGGCAGCTCGTGACGCGGCCCTCGGACACGGTGAAGTTGCGGGCGTCGGGATCGATCTTGGCGAAATCCACGCTCAGGCGCTCCCCCGAGAGTCTGGCGCGCAGCGGCTTGCCTCCTGCCTCCGTGAAGACCGCGAGGCAGGTGCTGCGCGCCTTGGGATCGATGCGCGGGTGCTCGGCGGGCGGCTGGGGCCGAAGCCGATCCTCGACGCCGAGCTCGTCGCCAGGCAGGGCCGAAAGCACGAAGCGAGCCTCGCCGGCGCGGTAGTCGTAGGGAGCAAACTCGGCCGGATCGATCACCTGGAACTCGAGCTCCGCGCCCACGCGCACCGCCCGAAGCTGCCGGCCCGACTCGGAGCGCCACGTGCCCGCCAGCGAATCGAGGAGCGAAGGAGCCGGCGCGCCGGTCGAGGCCGGCGGCGCGGCCGTCGTGCCTCCCGTCGCCGTCGCGCCCGGAGAACCCCTGTGCCCGGCGCCGGCGGGCCAGATCCCCAGCGCGTACGACGCGCCCAAGCCCGCCGCCACGGCGCCCGCCGCCACCGCCGAGGCCATCCACCACCGGCTCCCGCCCCCCGGCCGCGCCTCGCGGCCGAGACCGACGGCGTCGGCGCCGCGCCCTCCGCCACGCCCTCGCCCTGGCCCTCGGCCTGCTCCTCGCCGAGGCGGCCACCACCCTCGCCTTCAAGCATCTGGTAGAGCACGATGCCCATCGCGTACACGTCGACGCGCCGGTCGAGGTCGCGCTGGCCGTGCACCTGCTCGGGCGCCATGTAGTAGAGGGAGCCGATGATGCCCTTGGTCTGGCCGCGACCGGCCTGGGCGTCCTCTTCGCCCTTGGCGATGCCGAAGTCGGTCACCTTGACCACGCCGTCCTTGGCGCGAATGAGGATGTTGGCGGGCTTGAGATCGCGGTGGATGATACCCTCGCGATGCGCCGCCTCCACGCCGGCCAGGATCTGCCGGAAGACCAGCAGCGCTTCGGCAAGGGGCAGGAGCGCACCGCGCGCGGCCTCCCGGGCGAGGCGCTGCTCCAGGCTCTCGCCCTCGACGTACTGCATCACGAGCCACAGGGCGTCGTGCTCGGTCACGACGGCGTTCAAGTGCACGACGTTGGGATGGTCGATGCGCGCGAGCGCGCGGCCCTCGGAGAGCGTGCGCTCGCGCAGATCCTGGCGGTGGGCGACCTCGGGACGGATCGCCTTCAACACCACCTCGGTGCCGGTGTGCTCGGCCTTGGCGAGGTAGACGACGCCCATGCCGCCCTCGCCCAGCACGCGCTCGATCGTGTACTTGCCGTCGACCAGCGTGCCGACGAGATGGCCGCCGGCGGCCCCAGGCGCCGGGAGCGCGGCGCCGAGCGGCGCGCCGGGCACGGTGTCGTGCCCGGCCGCCGGCGCGAGGGCGGCGCCGCAGGCCGCGCACACGGCCGAGCCGACGGGCGACAAAACGCCGCACTTGGGGCAGGGTCTCAAGGCCCCAGTAGCTTAGTCCCCGCCCGCGGCGCGTGGTACAAGTCCCGCGTCCCCGTGCCCCGCCGCTCCCCTCGCCTCGGCATCGATCTCGGCACCACCCGCACGGTGGTGGCCGTGGCCGATCGCGGCAACTACCCGGTGGTCCACTTCGCCGCGCCGGACGGGGACATGGCCGACCACTACCCGACGCTGTCGGCCGAGGTGGGCGGCGCGCTGGTGCACGGCCTCGAGGCCGAGGCGGCCAGCCGCGCCGGGGCCCCGGCGCTGCGCTCCTGGAAGCGGCTGCTCGCCGACCACGGCGCCGGCCACGAGGTGGCCATCGGCAGCGTGCGCATCGCCCTGTTGGATCTCGCCGCCGACTTCCTGCGCGCGCTGCGCCTGGCGCTCGCGGAGCGCTCCAACATCCCGGCCAGGCTGGCGCGTACGCCCGATGTCGTGGTGTCGGTGCCGGCCAACGCCCACTCGACGCAGCGCTTCGTCACCCTCGAGGCATTCCGCCGCGCGGGCTTCGCCGTGGCGGCCGTGCTCAACGAGCCGAGCGCCGCCGGCCTGGAGTACGCCCACCGCCACCGGCGCACCATCACGGCGCGGCGCGAGCACGTCGTGGTCTACGATCTCGGCGGCGGAACCTTCGACGCCGCCCTCGTGCTGCTCACGGGCGAGCACCACGACGTGCTCTTCACCTCCGGGGTGTCGCGCCTGGGCGGCGACGACTTCGACGACGTGCTGCTCGCTCTCGCCCTCGACGCCGCGGGCGCAGGCGGCGCCCGGCTCGGCGAGCGCGAGCGCGCCAGCCTGCTCGCCGAGTGCCGCGCGGCCAAGGAGGGCCTTCACCCCAACACGCGCCGCATCGCCCTGGAGCTCGGCGCCCTGGAGCCCCCGCCCAGCGCGCCCGTCGTCGTCGCGGTGGCGGACTTCTACGAGCGCGCCCGTCCCCTCGTCGACCGGAGCACCGAGGCGCTTGCTCCCGTCCTGCGGCGGGCGGCCGAGCTGGAAGGCGACGCGGCGGCGGGCGGCGAGGGCTTGGAGAGCGTGGCCGGGATCTACGTCGTCGGGGGGGCGAGCGGGCTGCCGCTCGTGCCGCGCCTCTTGCGCGAGCGCTTCGGCCGCCTGGTGCACCGCTCCGTCTACCCCTCGGCGGCCACGGGCATCGGCCTGGCCATCGCCGCCGAGACGGAGCGGCCGGCGAAGCTCACCCAACGCTTCACGCGCCACCTGGGCGTGTTCCGCGAGCAGGAGGGCGGCGCACGGATCTCGTTCGACAGCATCTTCGCCCCGGGCACGCCCATGCCCGCGTCCGGCGAGCCTCCGCTCCTCGCCACCCGCTCCTACCGGGCCGCGCACAACCTCGGCTTCTTCCGCTTCGTCGAGTGCAGCAGGCTGAGCGAGGACGATCAGCCTTGCGGCGACATCACCCCGCACCGCAGCGTGCGCTTCGCCTTTGCCCCGGAGCTGCGCGGTCGCGAAGAGAGCGAGGAGCTTCCGATCGTGCGCCGGGACGGTCCCGGGCCCGAGGTGCGCGAGCGCTACGAGGTGGACGCGGCCGGAGTGGTGGCCGTGACTCTGAGCGATCTCGACTCGGGCTACGAGCGGCGGTTTGTGCTGTGAGGCCCGCTCGTCACCGGCGCCCCGCTCAAGACTCCAGACCTCCTGGCCTACCCCGTGCCGGATTTGTCCGGTTGAGACCCGTCGGCGGCCTCGCCGACGGGTCGTGGCCCCGGGAAGGCAACGCTTGCTGGAGGCTCGGGCTTGACGTCGAAGCGGAGGCGTAGCTTGGAGCCGGGGAAGCGACTGCGCGTCTCGTTGAGCTCCCGGCCCGCCGCCCCCCGGCCCGGGACCCTCACGCACGCTTGCCGAAGGGACACGGTGCAACCGCCAAGCTCGTCTTTCCCGCTCTTCGTCGGAAACCGGGCCGAATGATTCCGTGCGGCTGGCTGCGATCGGCGGCGCGGACGGGCGCAGGCGAGCTTGATGGCCCTTGCCGCCGCGAGCGCCGTCCGGCTGCACCGGACGGCAGCCCGAGAACAACGACGGAGGCCGAAGTCCGGAGTCATCCGCTTCTAAGGACGACACGGCAAAACTGGCGCCCGGCGCGGTGCTTC
>JACQWT010000311.1 GCA_016209145.1 Deltaproteobacteria bacterium
CGCGGGCGACGAGCCCACCAGAGGCGATGGTCAAGTTCTCCCGTGCGGCTATCGCTCGGGGTGACGACCCGCTCGGCGACGCGTTCTGCGCGCTCCGCTCTCCGGCCGAACGTCGACCGTTCGGCGCGACGTACACGCCGCGCGCGATCGTCAGCGCCATGATCGAGTGGGCGGCGGGGCGGACGCCTGCTCGCGTCGTCGATCCGGGCGCGGGCTCGGGTCGCTTCATCGTTGCGGCCGGGCGCCGCTTTGTGGCCGCCCAGTTGATCGCGGTCGAAGTCGATCCGTTGGCGGGGCTAGTTCTGCGTGCCCACCTTGCGACGGCCGGCCTTGCCGGACGGGCAAGCGTAGTCATGGGCGACTACCGCGAGCTGAGCCTGCCCGCGGTCGCTGGCCCGACGCTCTTCCTCGGCAACCCTCCGTATGTCCGGCACCACCTCATCGAACCAAAGTGGAAAGCATGGCTCGTCGAGCGCGCCGGAGGGATGGGCTTGAGCGCGAGCCAGCTCGCTGGGCTTCACGTTCACTTCTTCCTCGCCACGGCGCTTCACGCGAGGCCCGGTGACTACGGCGCACTCATCACGGCCGCTGAGTGGCTGGACGTGAACTACGGAGCGCTCGTCCGGCACCTCTTCCTCGGGAAGTTGGGAGGCACGAGCATCCATCTGGTCGAGCCGGCCGCACTTCCCTTCGCTGACGCGGACACGACGGCGGCCATCACCTGCTTCGAGATCGGAGCCCCGGCGCCGATCGTCCGGCTGCGCCGCGTCGATCGCCTCGACCGCCTTGCACCGCTCGACGGCGGGCGGCCCGTCCGACGCGCTTGGTTCGAAGCAACGTCGCGCTGGACGCAACTGACGCGGGCGAGCAAGAAGGGCCCGGGCGGCTTCGTCGAGCTTGGTGAGCTCTGCCGCGTCCACCGGGGCCAGGTGACCGGCGCGAACGGAGTCTGGATCGCTGGACCGCACAGCGTCGGCCTCCCCGAAAGCGTACTCTTCGCGTGCGTCACCAAGGCACGCGAGTTGTTCGCCGCGGGCCCGACCCTGGCCGACGCGGCTTCGCTGCGTCGCGTGATCGATCTGCCCGCGGATCTCGACATGCTCGCATCGCACGAGCGGGCCGCCATCGACCGCTTCCTCCGGGTCGCGCGCTCGCTGGGAGCGCACCGTGGCTTTGTCGCGCAGCACCGCACGGCGTGGTGGGCCGTGGGACTGCGAGAGCCCGCCCCGATCCTCGCTACGTACATGGCGCGACGCCCGCCGGCATTCGTGCGCAACCTTGTGAGTGCGCGACATATCAACATCGCGCACGGCCTCTACCCGCGCGAGCATCTGCCCTCGGCGGTACTCGACGCGCTCGCTCGCTTCCTCTCCTCAGCGACGACGCTGTGCGAGGGCCGCACGTACGCGGGGGGCCTGACGAAGTTCGAGCCGAAGGAGATGGAGCGTCTCATGGTTCCGAGACCCGACATGCTGGCGGCAGCCGCAGCGTGACCGAGCAATGGCCAAGCGAACAACCCAGCCCGTTGCGCCGCCCCTTTGGCCGACAGCCCGGCTCGAACGGGACCGCCAGACCGCGATGGCGACGTTCCGGGATGAGCGGATGAAGGAGCCGTTGCAGAGGTACTTGGAAGTCTTCGACGCGTACCGCGACACTTTCGACGCTCTGCTCGAAACAACGCTGGATCTGGCGCAGTTGTTCGAGAAGGCCGTCGCTATCCTTGCCGATGAGAGGCTCCGCGAGGCGCTGCGCTACCTCCCCGGTCCTCCCGTGTCGCTTGACGACTTGAAGACCATCTCCCAGGCACCATCGATTGCGCCGAAGACCGTGAAGGCAGACCCGGAGCTTGCTCGTCGCATCGTGGAGACAGTAGTAGCAGGCCTCGACCGGCGGAGGTTCCCGTGGGTCTCCGAAAACCGCGAGGCCACGGATCGAGAGCGGGCCAGCGCCGTGCTCGCCTCAGCCGCCATGATCGCATCGCGCCGAGTCGAGACGGAGCGTCGCGGCGAGGGCAAGAGCGCGCAGGAACAGCGCGTGCGTGCGACGCTCCTCCAGCACGGATTCACGGAGACGGGCACGCGTCACGCCCGCACCCTCGCGGACGCTCCCGGCGCCGGGGAGTTCTGCATGGAGAGTGTGCTTGGCGACCGCAAGGCCGACTTGCTCCTTGGTCTGTGGGATAGGCGTGTTCTTCCCATCGAGTGCAAGGTGTCCAACTCGGCCACCAACTCGATCAAGCGTCTGAACAACGACGCCGCGGTGAAGGCGGAGACCTGGCGGAAGGACTTTGGAACGATGCAGATCGTGCCGGCGGCCGTGCTGAGCGGGGTCTACAATCTGAGGAATCTCGAGGACGCGCAGCGCAGAGGGCTGGCCCTTTTCTGGGCGCACAGCCTCCACGAGCTGACGCGTTGGATCGATCGAACGCGCACCAAGTAGCGTTGCTCGCGCGCTTGAATGCGTGAACGTCTGCTACAGCCGAAGCGCCGGCAAGAGATCGGCGAGATCCGGATCTTGAGCCAGGCGCTCCAGCGCGCGGTGGCGCCCCCGCCACAGCGCCTCTGCCTGGCCATCGCCGCGCCAGCGCGCCGCCTCGGCGCGGGCAAAGGCGTACGTGCGCAGGCGGCCCCGGCGCGCGTCGAGCGCGAAGAAGGCATCAAGCCAGGGCTCGATCTCCTCGGGCCGATCCACCAGCCTGCCGGCGAGGAGCAGATAGGCCGCCGACGCCGCCGGCGCGTCGCCCCGGGAGCGCATCGCCGCGTAGCGGGCGGCGCGGCGCGCGGCGCTCGGCGCCGCCAGCCAGCTCTGCCAGAAGCCGAGCACGCGCGCGAGCCGCACGCCCCGGGCCTTCGCGTCCCCGCCGTCGGCGTCGGGCGGGCCCACGGGCGGCAAGCCGCCCAGGATCAGCAGCTCGTCCGGCCCTCGCGAGTCCCGGCCCGCCGCGGCGCTCGGCTCGGACAAGGTGGGGGCGCCCGGAGGCGAGACGGCGAGCGCCAGCCACGCGGCGCGCTCCGCCAGGGAGGTCTGGCCGACGGCGCGCGCCACGTCCATGGCCTGCCGCGCGGCAGCGGCCGCCTCGGGGCGGCGCAGCCCCACGAGGATCTCCGCGCGCTGCACGTGCACGGCGGCGAGCAACCCCGCGAGCTCGGGACCGAGCAGCTCCCGGCCCGCAGCGGGCGCCCCGCCGAGGGCCTCGTCGAGGGACCGGAGCGCGCCGTCCGCGTCGCCGGCGAGGTAGCGCACGCTCGACGCGGCCAGAGGCGCGGCGAGCGCCGCCGCTGCGGGCACGAGCAGGCGCGCCCCCTGGGCGGCAAGCGCCTCTGCGCGCTCCCGCGCCTCGCCCGGCGCGCCCCCCGCCGCCATGCCCGCTGCCGCCCGCAGCATCCAGGCCGCGACCAGCGGATCGAGGCCGGCCGCGGGTGGATCGAGCCCGCGCGCGTGCTCGGCCGCCCGTACGAGCCGCTCCGGCGGCACGAAGGGCTCGTCCGGCGCCCCGCGCTCGACCATGCGCCAGATCGTGAGCGGCGCGCGCCACTCGGGCTCGGGCTCGCCCCCTCGGGCGCGTCCCAGCGTTGCCAGATCCGCGGCCTGAACGTAGAGCGGTGCGATCAGGGCCACGAGCTCGAGCCGGTAGGGCACGTCCCGGCCTGACGAGAGAGAATCGAGCAGCGCGGCCACCGCCCGCGCCACCGGCACGGCGCGCGCGCAGCCCGCGTCGCCGACCCGGCAGCCGGCACCCCGCTCGGCGACGCGCAGCCGCAGGGCGGCGAGCCGGTCCCGGCAATCGAGCTCGCCCGCGCCCGCGTCGTCGGCCGGCACGGGCGGCGGAGCGAGCCCTCCGCGGGCCGCGCACGCCTCGACCAGCACGTGCGCCTGCCCGAAGTTGCGGGCCATGTTCGCGTGGCGCTTCTCGGCGCGCTCGCGCTCGACCGAGGCGATCTCCTCGATGCCGCGCTCGTGCCGGCCCCCCGCGCACAGGAGCGCGCCCACGCGCAGGCGCTGGTCGGGGTCGGGCCGGCCGGCGTAGTGCTGCGCCAACCGGATGGCGCGCCCCAGATCGGCCCGCAAGAGTGCCGCCTCCATCGCCTGCTCCGAGACCTCCCAAGCGGTCCAGTCCAAGGCCCCATCGTCGAGGGAGCCGAGGTCGCCGACGCTCGCCGCGAGCGCACCCGGGTCGGGGGCGCCGAGCGGCGGCCCCAGCTCGTCCAGCCGCAGGCGGCCCGTGCCCGCGCGCACCGCCGCCGCGGCCTCGGTCACGGCGCGCAGCCGCTCCCGCAGCGCCGCGCGATCGGGCAAGCCGATGGCCGCGTCGCGGTAGCGCGCCACGGCGTAGCGGGCCGCGAGCTCCTCGCCCAGCAGCTCCGCCGGCCGCCGCGTCCAGGGCGCGCGCCGGGACAGCGCGAGCCAGCGCGCGTGGACGGTGGAGTCGGGCAGCGCCGCGCCCCGCGGCTCCTCGATGGGCGCGAAGCAGGCCCGGGCGCGGCGCACGCCGATCTCCAGCGAGGCGACCGGTGCGATGCCGATCGCCGCCACGAGCAGCGCCATCCCTGCCTTCAGCCAGCCCGAGCGCACCACGGGGCGCGGACGCTAGCACAAGACTCCCGCGACGTTGCGCCCGCGGCGCGGTTGGAGGAAGCTCTCGTTCGCCCCGGGGCGGGCCAGACCCGCCGGAAGGGAGACCAGCGTCGATGAGACATGCCCTGCTGTTCGGCTTGATGTTGGCCGCCGCCACCGTGGCGCGGCCGCTGCTCGCCAAGACCCCGCCCGTTGCCGGAGCGGTTTCGTTGCCGGCCAACGCCAACCTGCTCTTGCCGTTTCCGGCCGGCTACAAGATCGACGTGCTGTCGGGCTACGGCCCGGGCGGCGGATCGAGCCTGCACGACGGCACCAACGCGCCGAGCAAGGCCAACGACTACTACGCGCTCGACTTCGGCTACCAGGGCGAGCCCAACCACGGCAAGGGCAAGCCCGTGGTCGCGCCCCTGGGCGGCCAGGTGATCAAGGCCGGGTGGGCGACGGCGGGGTGGGCAAACTACGGCCTGCGCATCATCCTGCGCCACGACCTTGGCGACGGGCACACCTATCACAGCATCTACGCGCACCTGAACGCGATCGATCCCTCGATCAAGGAGGGAGACTCGGTCGCCCAGGGACAGACCTTGGGCGAGCTCGGCCAGTCCTGCCAGCAGCAGCCGAGCTGCGGCTCGTTCTCCACGCCGCACCTGCACTGGGCGCTCCATCGTGACAGTCAGGTGGGAGGCAGCGGCACCGGCGGGAGCTACGGCGGCAACGCGGTGGTGCCCGAGCCGCTCGACGGCGCCGAGGACATCGTCAAGGGGATGGTCATCAGCTCGACCAACACCGGCAAGGTGGTCTGCGGCGACGGCTTCTGCAACGGCGACGAGACGCACGAGAGCTGCCCCGGCGACTGCCCGATCTGCCCGCCCATCCCGCCCGAAGGCCGCGTCGTGGACGAGTCGGAGCCGCTGTGCTTCGCGAAGTTCGGCACTCCCGACTACTGGCACGCGGAGAGCGCCGGACACGACGGCTCGCTGTGGTGGACCAACTGCACCGACGATCCCCAGCCGGACAACTACGGCGTCTGGCAGCTCGGCTTCGACGAGGCAGGCGCGTACGTGCTGGAGGCGTACACGGCGGCCGGCTTCGCCCAGGCCACGAAAGCGGCCTACAAGATCGCGCACGCCGGAAAGCAGGATGTGGCGCCGGTCGATCAGAGCGCCGTGGACGGCTGGAGCGCCGTGGGCACCTACGACTTCGCCCCGGGCGGCGAGCAGAGCGTGCGCCTCGACGACAACACGGGCGAGCCGCTCGGCCTGAAGCGCAAGATCGCCTTCGACGCGATCCGCCTGACGCGGGTGGGAGGCGGGGGCGGCAGCGGCGGGGCGGGGACGGCGGGCGCCGGCGGCGAGCCGGGAGCCGGTGGCCAGGGCGCGGCACCGGCCGGGGGCGGCGAGCCGGGCGCGGGCGGAGCGGCCGGCAGCGAGCCGGGCGGCGCCGTGCCCAACGCCCTGGGCGACGAAGGCTGCGGCTGCGCGCTCGCCGGACGGAGCGATGCGCGCGCAGCGCTCGCGCGGATCGGGCTGCTCGCCCTGTGCCTCGGCGCCGCGATCGGCAGACGGCGGCGCTCGCGCATCAGATAGGCCCCCGCGCCGTCACCGCTTGCACGATCCGCCGCTGGACGAGGGCGAAGAGCGCAAGGATGGGCGCGCTCAGGACCACGTTGCCGGCCATCACGATGTGCCAGCGCACGCCCGTGCCCTGCTCGCGCAGCAGGGCCACACCGAGCGGGATGGTGCGGATCCGGTCGTCGGTGGTCATCATCAGCGGCCAGAAGTAGTCGCTGTAGTGAAAGACGAAGCTGAACAGGAAGAGCGCCGCCAGCGTCGGGCGCACCATCGGCCCGAGAATGCGATAGACGATGTACAGCTCGCTCGCTCCGTCCAGGCGAGCCGCCTCGACGATCTCGTCGGGCACCGCGAGCATGGCCTGGCGCACGAGGAAGGTGCCGAAGGCGCTCACGGCGAAGGGCAGCACCAGCGCCGACATGGTGTTCACGAGGCCCAGTGGCCCGAGCATCGTGAAGACCGGCACGAACGTCACCTGTGCCGGAATGATGAGGCAAGCGAGCACCAGCCCGAAGGCCGCCTTGCGGCCGGCGAAGCGCAGCTTGGCCAGGGCGTAGCCGGCGGGCAGGGCCAAGGCGATCTGGATCGCCGCGATCGCCGTGGCCATGACCACGGTGTTCAAGAGGTAGCGGCCCACGTCAATGGCGCGGAAGACCTCGCGATAGGCGCCCAAGTCCAAGGCGCGCGGCAGAGGATAGGCCGGCGCCGAGACGACCTCGGGCAGCGTCTTGAGCGAGGTCAGGGCCATCCAGGCGTAGGGGCCGAGCCAGAGCAGGGCGAGCGCGCCCAGCGCGGCCGAGGCAAGCGCGGGACGCAGCCGGCGACGGCCGCTCATGCCCGTCCTCCGAGGCGAGCGGTCGTGGACAGGCGCCAGGCCCAGAGCTGCAGCGCCGTGAGCAGCACGAGCAGCGCGAAGAACACGACGACAAGGGCGCTCGCCCGGCCGACCCGCAAGTTGATGAAGATCTGCTCGTAGATGGCGTAGACGAACACCGTGGTCGAGCGGACGGGCCCGCCCTGCGTCATGACGCGCACGATGTCGAATGCCTGGAAGGAGAGGATGAGGCTCGTGGTGCCCACGAAAACCGCGGTGGGCCGCAAGAGCGGCCAGCTCACGTGCCAGAACCGGCGCCAGGGGCCCGCCCCGTCGAGCGCCGCGGCCGCCAGCAGCGACGGCGGGATGTCTTGCAGGCCGGCGAGGAAGATCACCATGGCGTAGCCGGTGATCTTCCACACGCTGACGGCCGCCAGCGACCACAGGGCCACGTCCGGATCTCCCAGCCAGTTCGCCGCGGGAAGGCCCAGAGCGCGCAGCGCGCGCGACAGCACGCCGGCATCGGCGTCGAGGATCCACAGCCAGAGGAGAGCCACCGCCACCCAGGAAACCACGTAGGCGCTGAAGATGGCGCCGCGCGCGAGAGCAGCCGGCGTGCCGGGCCGGTCCAGCCCCACGGCGAGCGCCAGGCCGAGCGAGGCCGAGACGGCCACCACCGCGGCGCTGTAGGCGAGCGTGCGAGCCAGGATGGCGACGAGCTCGCCCGACTCGATCAAGGCCCGGTAGTTCGCCGGGCCCACGAAACGCGGCACGGTGAGCAGGTCCCAGGCGAAGAGACTGCGGTAGGCCGCAAGCGCGAGCGGGAAGACGAAGAAGACCGCAAGAACGAGCACGGTGGGCGCAAGCAGCGCGTACGGATGCCAGGCGCGGGCGGGCTTCATGGCTGCTCCGCAACGCGCCGCGCCTCGGCCAGGGTTTCGGCCGCGTCTCGGCCGGAAAGCACCGCCTCCTCGAGCCGGGGCTGCACGGCCTCGCGCTGCACGCGGAACAGCTCCGGCTTCCACGGCCAGGGCCGCGCGCAAGCGAGCTGGTCCACGGCCACGCGGTCGCCCGGATGGCGGTCGTAGTAGCCCTGCTTCTCGAGCTCGGTGAGGCCGCGGCGCGAGACCGGCAGGTAGCCCGTGCGGGTCGCCCACTCGTTCGCCTGCGCCGGCTGCATCATCCAGCGCAGGAAGCCAAGACCGGCTTGGCGCTCGGCCCGCCCCAGCCCGCGCGGCATGACGAACATCGTGCCGCCCGTGGGCACGGCGGCGCGCCGGTCGCGCGGGAGCGGAGCTGCGCCGACGGGGAAGCTCGCGCTTTCCTCCAGGTAGCGAAGGAACGCCGTCGACGTCCAGATCATGGCCGCCCGGCCGGCGAGGAAGTCGGTGTTGGTGGCCTCCCAGGCGTTGTAGTCGCGGCCCGGCGGCGGTTTCATGACGCGCTCGCTTCTCGCGAGCTTCTGCCAGAGCCCCAGCGCGCGCACGCCGGCAGCGCCGCCGAGGCTCAGCGTGCCGTCCGGCTCGACCAACTCGCCGCCGGCCTGACCTACCATGGCCGTCCAGAACCACCAGTCGACCGGGCACTCGAAGCCCCAACGCACGCTCTCTCCGGCGCGCCGCGCGGTGGCTTGGCGGGCGACCTGGGCGAGCTCCTCCCAGGTACGGGGCGGCTCCAGGCCAAGCTCGGCGAAAAGCGCGCGGTTGAAGTAGGCGATGGGCGTGGAGCGGTTGAACGGCAGGGCCACCACCGGCCTCCCGGCGCCTCCGGCGAAGGTGCCGGCCTGGCAGAGCTCGGGGACGAGATCCCGCAGCACCTCGTCACCCACCTCCTCGAGCGGAGCGAGCACGCCGGCCTCGGCCAGGTAGGGAACGACCTCCGCCACGACGTGGCTCAGGGCCGGCGCGGCGCCCGCGTACAGGGCCGTGCGGAGCTTCGCCAGCCCCTCGAAGTAGTCCCCCTGGAACGTCGGCACGACGTGCACCGCGGCCTGCTCGCGGTTGAACCTCCCGACCAGATCGAGCAGCACCAGGCGGTTCTTCCCCCCGTAGCTGAACCAGAGCGAGATCGAGCAACGCCCCGAGGGGCGCGAGCACCCGGCAAGCGGCGCCAGCGCGACGGCGGCGGCCGCCTGCAGGCAGCGCCGCCGAGGGAAGCCGCGCCCGCCTCGCGTCACTTCCCCTCCCCGGCTCGCAGCCGCCCGCAGGTCTCGGCGTCGAACCATAGGATCCGGTCGCACGAGAGCGCGATCTCCACCGGATCTCCCGGCCGCGGCGTGTCGAGGCCCGCCAGCCTCGCCCGCAGCGCCGTGCCCTGGGCGTCCAGGTGCAGGAAGGACTCCGCACCGAGCGGCTCGACGGCCACCACCTGGGCCGCTGCGCGAATGGTGGCTGGCCCGCCGCCGTGCGACGGCCCGAGCTGCACGTGCTCGGGCCGCACCCCGGCGCACAGGCGGCGCCGGCCGGCCAGGGCCGGCGGCACCGGCAGGGTCAGGCCGGGGACACGCGCACTCGGCCCGTCGCACGCGAGCTCGATCAGGTTGATGGCGGGCGTGCCGAGGAAGCCGGCCACGAAGGAGCTGGCCGGATCTTCGTAGATCTCGCGCGGCGTGCCCACCTGCTGCAGCGCACCGCGGCGCAGCACGGCCACGCGATCGCCCATGGTCATGGCCTCGGCCTGGTCGTGCGTGACGTAGAGGGCCGTCGCCCCCAGCCCTCGCACCAGCGCCGCGAGCTCCGTGCGCAGCTCGGCGCGCAGCTTGGCGTCGAGGTTCGACAGCGGCTCGTCGAAGAGAAACGCCTGGGGCGAGCGGACGATGGCCCGCCCCATCGCCACCCGCTGCCGCTCGCCGCCCGAAAGCTCCGCCGGCCGGCGATCGAGCAGCTCTCCCAGGCCGAGCGTGTCGGCCACCGCCGCCACCCGGCGGGCGCGCTCGGCCCGAGAGATGCCGCGCATCTTCAAGGGGAAGGCGATGTTGTCGCGCGCGCTCAGGTGCGGGTAAAGGGCGTAGCCCTGGAACACCATGGCCACGTCCCGCTCCTGCGGCGGCACGCCGGCAAGATCTCGCTCGCCGAGCTGGATGGTGCCGGCGTCGGGCAACTCGAGCCCGGCGATGAGCCGCAGCACCGTCGACTTGCCGCAGCCGGAGGGCCCGACGAGCACGAGCAGCTCACCGTCGGCGACGTGCAGGCTCAGATCCGAGAGCGCGGGCGGCTGGCCCGCGCGCGCTTGCGACGGGTAGCGCTTGGTCAGCCCGCTCGTGCGAATGGCAGCCACTGGTCGGCTCAGCTCTCCGGCGCCAGCGCGACGAGCCCGGTAATGCGCGGCCGGGCGCCGAGCAGCTCCTCGGCGGGCCCCACGGCCACGGGGAGGCGCGCCGCGCGCAGCATGGCCGCGTCATACCCGGCGCTCGCCGCGCGAAGGCTCCGGAGCTTGCCGGCACCGTAGGTCGTGGGCCGCTCCAGCCGGGCGGCGAGCAAGCCGCCCTGCACCACGGGAGTCATCGCCAGGATCCGGCCCGCCGGCAGCCCGAGCCGCGCGGCCACGTGCGTCACGGCGGCCCGCGGCGAGGCCGAGACCACCCAGATCTCGATCCCCCGGCGCCGCGCCCAGCGCAACACCGGCCCGAGCTCGCGGCGCGGCCGCCCGTCGCGCGCGCCCGGACGAAGCGCGCGCGCCACGAAGGCATCGAGCTCGGCCGGCGTGAACCCGGCGTACGCCCAGGCCATCATCTCGAAGGCCGCGCGCTCGGGCAGGGCGCCGCGGCGGTACCTCGCGAGGAGCGCTGCCGCGAGCGCGGTCGGCTCGCCGCGCGCCGCCGGCAGGCCGTGGCGGCGCGCAAGCGCGCGCAGCGCCGGCGCGGCGGCCGGCCGCACGGCCCTCTCTCGAAGCACGGCCGCGAACAGCGCCTCGCCCACGTCCCCGTGCCAGAGGGTGCCGTCCCCGTCGAAGGCCAGCGCGGCCGGGCCGGCCACGCGGCCCAGTTCGAGATCGAGGCGCGCGAGGAGCTGCGCCGGCGGCAGGCGGCGAGCCGGCGCCGGCAGCCGTGCTTGCTGTGGGCAGGCCGTCATGCTGGCTCCGAACGTAGCCGCTCATGGGGGTGGCTGTCACATGTGACGGCCCTCATGTGACAGCGCCCCGAGGCGCGCCGTCCAGCACCTCATTTCGCGGTGTTGCGCGCTGGCCTGCCGCTTGCTTCGGGGCGCCGGTGTTCGGTTCACCAGGGAGCGTGGCCATGGCAACAAGACAACACGGACTGCTCGCGGCGCTTGCCGCGGCAACTATGGGGGTTTCTGGATGGGGTTGCGGCGGAAGCGTCGTCGTTGGCGCCGGCGACACGGCCGGCTCCGGCGGCGCGGCCGGTCAACCCGACCTGGGCGGCCTCAGCGACGGGCACGAGGACGGCCTGGCCGCAGGCGCCGGCTCGCCGGCGGCGTGCCCGCCTGGCCTGACCGCCTGCTCGGGCGACTGCGTCGACACGGACGTCGATCCAGCCAACTGCGGCGGCTGCGGCAAGGCCTGCGCCCCGGGCGAGACCTGCTCCGCAGGCAAGTGCGTGCTGCAGTGCCCGGACGACGCGACCGAGTGCGGCGGCAAGTGTGTCAACCTCTATGCCGACAACGACAACTGCGGAAGCTGTGGCGTCGCGTGCACCAACCAGTGCATGTGCTACGCGGGCACGTGCCTGCTGGAGTGCGCCGGCGGGGCGACCACGTGCAGCCCCTGCACCTGCGTGTGGACGGACGCCGACCCTGCCGACTGCGGCGGCTGCGGCAAAGCCTGCGCCCCGGACGAGATCTGCTCGGCGGGCCAGTGCGTGCTGAAGTGCCCCGGCGGCTTTACCAAGTGCGACGGCAAGTTCGTCCAGACCTCCTGCGATCCGGACAACTGCGGATCCTGCGGCGCCGTGTGCTCCCACCCGTGCGGGTGCGTCGCGGGCATGTGCGGGCCGGAGTGCGCGGGCGGCGTGAGCGTGTGCGGCTGCAAGTGCACGTGGACGCAGGGCGATCCCGCCAACTGCGGCGGCTGCGGCAAAGCCTGCGCCCCCGGCGAGACATGCTCCGCGGGCAAGTGCGAGTCGCAATGCTCCGGCGGCAGCGTCAAATGCGGCGGCAAGTGCATCGACACGCAGACCGATCCCGCCAACTGCGGCGCTTGCGGCGTCGCATGCCCGTCCTGGCTGCACTGCACGCAGGGCCTGTGCCAGATCCCGTAGCCGCGCCGGCCCTGCCTCGGGCAGCCTTCGCGGTGGCCACCGGCTGCGCACCGGCGTACTCTGGAGCCGGACGCGAGAGGAGACGGGCGATGAGGCTGCTCACCTGGCTGCTTGGGGCTTGTTCCGTGGCGACTGCCGCGGGCTGCGGCGGCGGCGAGACGCTGCGCATCGATCAGGGGACTTGCGGCGACGGCGCGGTCCAAGGTGAGGAGCAGTGCGACGACGGCGCCGACAACGGCAACGCCCGGGCCTGCAAGTCGGACTGCACCAAGCAGCGCTGCGGCGACGGCTACCAGGGTCCGGGCGAGGGCTGCGACGACGGGAACACGAACAACCAGGACGGTTGCAGCAACACCTGCCAGCCGACGAGCTGCGGCGACGGCATCGTGCAGGGCGCCGAGGAGTGCGACGACGGCAACGCCGACGACAACGACGACTGCCTGTCCACGTGCAAGAGAGCCGTTTGCGGCGACGGCGTGGTCCAGGCCGGCAAGGAGGAGTGCGACGACGGCAACGACAACGACAACGACTACTGCTTGACCGACTGCCGCAAGGCGGCCTGCGGCGACGGCATCGTCCAGCCGGACGAGGAGTGCGACGACGGCAACACCGACGACAACGACGGCTGCCTGAAGTGCAAGAAGGCCAAGTGCGGCGACGGCGTCGTGCACCTGGGCGAGGAGGAATGCGACGACGCCAACGACAACGACAGCGACGCCTGCCTCGGCACGTGCAAGGCGGCGGGCTGCGGCGACGGCTTCGTCCAGACCGGCGTCGAGGCCTGCGACGACGGCAACAAGGACAACACCGACGCCTGCCTGTCCACTTGCGTCAAGGCGAGCTGCGGCGACGGCTTCGTCCAGGCCGGAAGCGAGCAGTGCGACGACGGCAACAAGGACAACACCGACGCCTGCCTGACGACCTGCAAGAAGGCGTCCTGCGGCGACGGC
>JACQWT010000312.1 GCA_016209145.1 Deltaproteobacteria bacterium
CCCACTCGTCGGGGCCGTGCGCATACTTGGCGAGCTGTCCGTCTCCCAGCTCGAGCGGCCCGTCGCCGTCCGGGTCGACGCAGCCGTAGCCCGGCGGGAAGCCGAGGTAGCCGTCGTAGAGGTTGCACTGCGAGCCCCAACACAGCGGGCCTGTGCCGTCGGCCTCCACGCGGCAGATGCGCACGGCGTGCGTGTCGCTCGCGAAGACTGAGCCTTGCGGCGCATCGTCCACAGCCACGGCGAATGGATGCTCATACGGCTCCAGCTCGGGGCCGTAGGTGAAGAAGGAGCCCTCGTACTCGGGCGGGGGCTCCTGCTGGGCCTGCTGCGCGTTCAGGCAGGTGGCCTGCTGCACGATCACCGAGACGTTGCGGTCGGTCGTGGTCCCGTCGCCGAGTTGGCCATCGTTGTTGCGGCCCCAGGAGCGCAGGTCGCCAAGGTCTGCCCACACAAGCTCAACCCCTACCCCTCCAATAGGCATGCCGAGCGAGTGGTACATTCCGAGCCCCATGTACTTGGCGTCGAACTGGAACCCGCCAGCGGCGACGGAAACGGGCAGCGCGGCGTCGTCGTTGCTCTTGTGATCGACCTGGCCGTACTGGTTCCTTCCCCAGCAGTACAGGCCGCCGGGCAGCCAGCCCACGCAGGTATGCAGCCGACCAAGCGCCAGGCTCGCCGGGTGGAGCGGGACGGCGAGCAATCCGGCGGCAAGCACGTCCTTCGGCACCAAGCTGTTGCTCGTCGAGCCGGTGCCGAGCTGCCCGTAGGTGTTGAGCCCCCAGCACTGCATCCTGCCGTCCGTTCGGATGGCGCAGTTGTGAAAGCCCCCGGCCGCCAGGGTGAGCGCCCCGCCGCCGCCCGCAAAAGCGACATCCTTGTCGGCGACGAGCGAGGGGTTGACCGAGCCGTCGCCGAGTTGGCCGTACGAGTTGTCTCCCCAACACTTGGCCCGGCCGGTGCTCAGTAGCGCACAGGTATGCGACGCTCCGGCCTGCACCATGACCGCGCCCTCCAACGGCGCCGGCCCCGCCGACTCGATCACCTGCACGGGCTGCAGCCGGTCGATCTTCGTGCCGTCGCCAAGCTGGCCGTTGCCGTTCAAGCCCCAGCAGTAGACTTGCCCGAGCTTGGCCGTGACGCCACAGGAGTGGTGGTGGCCGATCGCAACCGCGACGAAGAGCCGCTCGAAGACGGTCGGCGGCTCCGGCACGTTCACCTTGACCGGGACCGAGCTCGGGCTCGTCGTGCCGTCGCCGAGCTGGCCATACTGGTTCGATCCCCAGCACCACACCGTCCCGTCGGCGCGCAGCGCGCAGTTGTGCAGGCTTCCGGTGGCGGCCAGGGAGACCGCGTCGTCAAGGCCGCTCACGGGCTTTGGCGTGAGCGAGTCGTCGGTCGTGCCGTTGCCGAGCTGGCCGCTCGATCCATCGCCCCAGCACTTGACGCAGCCGTGCTGGAGCATGGCGCAGCTATGAGCCGCGCCGCCGCCCATGTCGAGACCGGTGCTGGCTCCGGTGGCGACTACCTTCGAGGGGTTCGGGTTCTTCACCTCCGTCGTGCCATCGCCAATCTCTCCGTACATGCCGAAGCCCCAGCACTTGACCTCAGTGCTCGCGAGGCTGACGCAGTGGTGCTCGCCCACGCCGCCGGCGGAGGGCTGGGCCACGCCGGCGAGCCCAGGGACCAGCACCGGCTCGTGCCGGTCGTCGAAGTTCCCTTGGCCGAGCGCGCCCCAGAAGTTGTAGCCCCAGCACGCGAGCGTACCGTCGGCGAGCCTGGCGCACGTGTTCAGATACGCCGCGTTGATGCTGGTGGCCGGTGCCGGCAGCCCCAGGACCTGGACCGGGCTTGGCCTTGTCTCCGTCGTTCCGTCCCCGACGTCGCCGAGGGAGTTTCCTCCCCAGCACTTCATCGTGCCCGGCCGCTCCAGCACGCAGCCATGATCGTAGCCGGCCGAAATGGCGATGGCGTGCGAGATGTCGACCACCTGGACCGGGTTCTTCTTCTTCGAGCTCGGGGGGCTCGGGCCATCGCCGAGCTGCTCGTACTTGTCGTCTCCCCAGCACCAGGCAGTGCCATCGGCACGCACCGCGCAGCCGTGCGCAAGGCCCATCGAGATGTCGATGATGTCGTGGTTCTCGGGGCTCTGCTGCATCGTGGGCGCGTCCTTGTCAACGAGCCAGCCCAGCCCAGTCTGGCCGAGGTCACCCGCCCCCCAGCAAGCGACCTTGCCGTTGCGCAGTAGGGCGCAGGAGAAGTGCGAGCCGAGCGAGATCGCGCGGGCAGAGATCTGGCCGTCCACGGGCTTGCCCGGCCCTATGACCATCGTGGGCTTGGTCACGTGCTCCGACGCCGGCAGCCCATCGCCGATCTCGCCCCATATCTCGAGGCCCCAGCACCAGACCGAGCCGCCGCGCTTGATGGCGCACGTGTGGTAGCCGCCGGCAGCAACGCTGACCACGTCTTTGAGTGTCGGGCCCTTGACGTACGGCTTGCTGGTGCTGACGTAGCCGCCGTGACCGAGCTGGCCTTCTTCGTTGTGGCCCCAGCACCAGAGGTCACCGCCCGCGTCGACCATGCAGGTGTGGTAGAAACCCGTCACCAGCGTGTCGCCGGGCATCGTGCCTGGCTGCTTCGCGTGCGTGGCGAAGTCGGCGAGTGCAGCACGCGAAGAGAGGAGGGCGAAGAGCAGACACGGTGCGAAGCCGATGTGCTTGAGTGAGGACCGGCGGTTCATCGTACGTTCTCCTTGTTGGCGCTGCGTGCGCTACGGCGAGCAAGAACACCCCCACCATGGCACACCCGTTCGAGCTTCCGCGGGGCCCTCGCGCGCGCTACACTACTCTGGAGGAGCAGATGAGCCCGGTGGCGAGGACGGAAGGGACGGCGCGGTGCGCGCGTCGGCGGCAGTGGGCGTTCAGCCTTCTCGGGACGGCCGGCCTCGTGGCTGCGGCCGGCTTCGGGTGCAGCGCCACAGGGTAGGGGGCGGGGCCAGGCGGCCTGGCTGCTGGCGCGGCCGGGGCGGCAGGGGCCGCGGGCGGCGCCGGGCCTGGCGGCTCGGCCGGCGTTGGCGGCTCAGGGGGTGTGGGCGGCCTGGGTGGCGGGGACGCGGGCGGTGCCGGAGCCTCCGGCCCCGCGCCCGGGCAGCACCTGTGGAGCCGGCACTTCGGCGACGCGCAAGGTAGCCAGTACGGCAACGATGTGGCGGTTGACAGCGGCGGGAACGTGCTCGTCGCGGGCGGGTTCAAGGGCACCATCGACTTCGGCGGCGGGCTGCTCGATGCCCACGGCAGCGAGTACGCGTTCCTGGCCAAGCTCGGGCCGGACGCGAGTCACGTCTGGAGCAAGAGTTTTGGCGGAGCTGAGGGCGGCGGATGGGTCTGGAGCGTGGCCGTGGACGGCAAGGACAACGTAGCCGTTGCGGGTCTCTTCGGCGGCCTCGTGGACTTCGGCGGCGGCCCGATCGGGCAGAAGGCGCGGGGTGGCATCTTCGCGGCGAAATACGGTGCCGATGGCGAGCACCTGTGGAGCAAGGCATTCTGGGACCCCGACCCGACGGGTCACACGGCGAGCACCTGTGGAGCAAGAGCTTCGGCAGCTCGCTCGGGCAGTACGGCAGGGCTGTGGCCGTGGACGCGGCAGGCAGCGTCGTCGTGGCGGGCGAGTTCCAGCACACCGTGGACTTCGGCGGCGGTCCCCTCGACAGCGGCGGGCCCTACAACGGGGTCATTTTCGTCGCGAAGTTCGACGCGGATGGCAAGCATCTCTGGAGCAAGAGATTCGGCGGCGAGACCGGGGCGTACGCATACGCAGTAGCAGTTGACCCAGCGGGCAACATCCTGCTCTCCGGCCAGTTCAGCCCCACGATCGACTTCGGCGGAGGTGAGCTCGCGGTGCCGGAGGGGGTCGGCGGGATTTGTCTCGCCAAGCTCGGCTCGTACGGCCAGCACATCTGGAGCAAGGCGTTCGCCCACAGCGGCTTCGCAGCCGCCACCTCTGTTGTCGTGGACGGCTCGGGCAACGTGCTGCTTGGTGGGAGCTTCGACAGCGAGATCGACTTCGGCGGCGTACCGCTCCAGCCGATTGGCAATCCCTCGTATTACGAGGCATTCTTCGTCAAGCTCGACGAAGCTGGCAACCACCTGTGGGGCAGGGCATTTGGCGACCCGACGGGTGCTGCGGACCCGCTCGGCGTGGCGGCCGACGCCGCGGGCAACGTACTGCTCGCGGGTTGGTTTTCTAGGACGATCTGGTTCGGTGGCGACCCCTTCTACACCCCCGACGATGGCGACGCGTTCGTGGCGAAGTTCGCGCCGTAGGCCTGCGCCATGCTGCCCTGGAGGGACAGATGAGCCTCCCAGCGACGCCGCGGCCGCGGGCCGGGCGCGCGACCGTCGCCCGGCCGGAGTCTGCGGCGTGGCTCCTCGTGACGGCCGGCCTCGTGGCTGCGGCCGGCTTCGGGTGCAGCGCCACAGGGGAGGGGGCGGGGCCGGGCGGCCTGGCTGCCGGAGGCGCTGGCGCCGCAGGGGCCGCAGGCGGCGGGGCGGGCGGCGCGGCCGGCGCGGCCGGCTCAGGGGGCGCGGGCGGCCTTGGCGGCGGAGGCGCGGCTGGCGCCGGAGCTTCCGGCCCCGCGCCCGGGGAGCACCTGTGGAGCCGGCACTTCGGAGACGCGCAAGGTGAACAGCACGGCAACGATGTGGCGGTTGACGGCGGCGGGAACGTGCTCGTCGCGGGCGGGTTCAAGGGCACAATCGACTTCGGCGGCGGGTTGCTCGATGCCCACGACAGCGAGTACGCGTTCCTGGCCAAGCTCGGGCCGGACGCAAGTCACGTCTGGAGCAAGAGTTTTGGCGGAGCTGAGGGCGGCGGATGGGTCTGGAGCACGCTTGATTGGCGCTGGCCGCCCGCCGTCGCCAGCGGGGGCCAGTGGTGTTCGGCAGGTAGCTGGCGCCCGCCGCCCGGTGCCCGGCGGTGCACATCTTCGCAACGCTGGTCGGTT
>JACQWT010000145.1 GCA_016209145.1 Deltaproteobacteria bacterium
GGGGGGGGGGGGGGGGGCTCGGCCGAGGGGGCCGGCTCCTTGGGCGCCGCGCCGTCGCGGAGCGAGCTGAAGCTTGCCCCCACGACTACCCGCACGAGTGGCACGCCGATCCCCCGAATCACGCCTGTGCCCATGGCCGCGGTCAGGATGATGCCGCTGTCGAGAGCCGGAACCTCGACGCCGGCGTCGATCTCCAGCGCATTCGTCCCCCGCTGGGCGGAGAACCCGGTGGCGCCGAACGTCTCGGCGAGGATCCGAATGCCGGGGCCGACCGCCATGGCGCCTGCGGCGCCGTAGCGCAGCTCGGAGCCCTGCGACGACTCGCCCAGCGTTGCCTGGCGGCGCAAGAGCGCCCCCAGGTTGAGCCCCAGGTGGAAACGGCCGAACTGCGCGTCCATGATCGCCCGCAGGCCGCCGGCGAGCGGCGAGTCGTTCCCGATATGGCTCCCGGACGCCGTGGCGTGCCCCAGCGGCGCGTAGAGGTCGGCCGCCGTGGCGAGCACGATCGCGCTGTCGGGCTCGCCCCAGATCCGCACCTTCGCCTCCAGGCCCGGATCGCCCAGGCCGAACGCCACGAGCCCGTCGGACGCGGAGCCGCCCGTCGCCGCGTCGAAGCCCGCGCCCGTCGAGAACGCGAGCGGCAGCCGCACGCCGAGCTGCAAGCGCTCCTTCGTCACCGAGGCGAGCAGGTGCCAGGTGAACAGGTCCTCGACGACGCCGAGATCCTCCGGATCGGCCGTGGCCGGCGAGGAGCAGTCGGTGGCCGACGTGCAGGAGCGCAGCACGAAGGGGCTGCGCGCGTAGTCGAACACCAGCCCCCCGCTCCAGGCCCAGTCGCCCTCGGTGCGGCCCCCGGCCACGGAGAGCCAGTTGCGCGGCCCGATGGCCGGCACGAAGCGCTCGGCCGAGAACTCCCCCTGGGGTGGCACCGCCGCCTGGGCACGGGCGGGCCGGGCCCAGAGGCCCGCGCACGCCGCGGCCACGACCGCCAGTACCAGGGTGTGCCCGCCGGTCCTCATTGCGTCGGATCCTTGATGAAGCAGCAGCGGAAGCCCGAGTCGAAGAGCTGGAACGTACCGTCGACGGCGTAGAACGTGAAGTCGCACGAGGCGCTCGGCTCCATCATGCTGTCGAACGCCCCGCCCATCAGGGCATACGCCGCCTGGCCCGTCTTGACTATCTCCCGCAGGTTGCCCGTGATGTCGGAGACGCCGGCATTCTGCCCGTTGCCGAGCAGGCCGGCCCAGTCGGCCCAGCAGTGGGCGAGCTTGTTCGAGGCCGTCGGCAGCAGGCCGTGCTGCGTCCCGGGCTGGTTCGGATCGAAGTCGAACGCCGCCAGGTTGCAGAACTTGTTCCCGGTCGCCGCGCTCTGGCAATCCGATCCACGCGGGTGGTAGCCCCAGGAGCAGCCCTTGTCGGTCCAGCAGGCCGTCTGCCAGTCGCTCAGATCGCAGGCGTAGCCCCCGGCCGCCTCGCAGATCTGCTCCACCTCGACGGGCGTGACATTGAACCACGGCAGCCTGCCCGCCACCGAGCAGGCTCCGGTCCCGTCCAGGGTGACGAAGGGCGGGGCCGGCGGGATCCCCGGCGGGCAGCCGCCGCCCGAGCAGCGGTAGCCGTTGCCCGCGCCGGCCGACTTGTCCGTGGCGCCGGGCCGACTTGCCTCGAAGCTGTAGATCCACACGCTTTGGCCGATCTGGGTCACGGCCGGCCGGACGAAGTGGGCCGTGACCTTGCCCTTGGCGTCGAAGGGCTCGTCCACCGAGCCGTCGCAGTCGTTGTCGACGCCGTCGCACTTCTCCTCGCAGCCGCCCGGGATGTCCTGGCAGCTTTTCGCGACAGCGCTGCACTTGGTCTTGTTGGAGCCGTCGCAGACGAACGTGCCGGTGGTGCGGCACGCGCCGTGGCCGGGCGGCGGCAGGCCGTCGTCGCTGGCACAGCTCTTCCCGTAGTTGCTCACGTTCTCGTTTACGGCGCCGTCGCAGTCGTTGTCGAGCCCGTCGCAGATCTCCACGGCCTTGGCGCAGTCGGGCTCGCAGACGCCGCCAGGGAACTTGCACTGCCAGCCCCCCCCGACGCACTTCACCTCGACCTGCCCCGTGCACTCCGGCCGGGCCGCTCCGGGGGAGACGCCGCAAGCCTTCACGGGCGAGGGAGCCTGCACGTTCGCGTCGACGAGGCCGTCGCAGTCGTCGTCCACGCCGTTGCACTGCTCGGCGCCGTTCACGACGCACGGGTACTCGCAGGTCTGCTTCTTGTACGGGTCGGAGTAGCCGGGCAGGCAGCCCTCGAAAGCGCACGTGCCCTGCTTGCAGCTCCACACCGAGCTCTTGGAGCCGGCGTAGCAGTCCTTGGGGCAGCTCCCGCAGTGATGCACGTCGGTCTTGAGGTCGGGCTGGCTCTCGAGCACGCCGTTGCAGTTGGAGTCCTCGCCGCAGGCATCGCTCGGGAGGGGCGCCGTCACCGCCCCCTGGCACACCACGGTGCCACCGACGCACGCCTTCGTGCCGGCCTTGCAAGGGCTGGTGGCGCCCGGGGGTGGCGGCTTGGGCTCCAGGCAGGACCCCGTGGCATCGGCCGGCGGCTTGTTCCCGGCGAGATCCATCTTGCCGTCGCAGTCGTCGTCGATGCCGTTGCAGCTCTCGGCCTTGGGCTCGATCGCGCCTACGCAGACCAACTGGCCGCCCTGGCATTGCTCGCTGCCGAGCACGCACGGGAAGAGGTTGCTCTTGCCGCAGGCCTTGCCGGCGTCCTGCGGATCGTCGTCGATCTTGCCGTCGCAGTCGTCGTCCACGCCGTTGCACTTCTCCGGGATCTGGTTCTCGACCAGCACCTCGCTGCCGACGCAGACCACCTTCGTGCCCTGGCAGGTCTTCTTCCCCGCGTGCTCGAAGCTGGAGCACAGGCCGTCCGGATCGCCGTAGCAGATCTGGCCCATCTGCGGGTCCTTGGACAGGTCGTCGGCCGCGTCGATCTTGCCGTCGCAGTCGTTGTCGATGCCGTCGCCGCAGATCTCGCCCCCCCCGTTTGTAGGCGAGCAGTGGTACTCACAGCCCGTGGCGTACGACTTGTCCAGATCCCACCAGTCGGGCTTGCCGTCCTTGTCGTCGTCGTTGCAGGACGCGATGGCGCAGTGCGTGTTCGAAACGTCGCAGGGCTTCTTGCCGCTGTCCACGCACTTGCCCTGGCCGTGCACGACCGCGCACTTGTTGCCGCACTTGCCGCAGTTGTCGGCGTCGGCGCACAGGTCGGCGTCCTCGTCGGTCTTGCCGTCGCAATCGTCGTCCTTGAGATTGCACGAGCCGTCGCCGTCGGCGGTCTTGACGCAGTAGTACTCGCAGCTCTGTCCGTCCTTGTCGAGATCGTAGTAGTCGGCGGCGCACTTCTTGAAGCTGCACTTGCCGGGGCTGTCCGATTTGCCGTCCCACTGGCAACTGATGGTGTCGGGATCGGCGTTGGCGAGCAGGGCCAAGCAGTTGTTCTCGCAGCTCCCGCACGATGCCTTGCCGTGCAAATCGACGTCCTCGTCCACCTCGCCGTCGCAGTCATCGTCGATCCCGTTGCACTTCTTCTCCGTTTCGCCCGTCTTCTCGCAGCCGCCCCCGCCCGCCTCGCCGCCGCCCGCGCCTGCGCCGCCGTCCGGGACGAACAGCGTGCCCCCCTCACCGGTGGCGCCGCTGCCCGCCTGCCCGCACGTGCCGGTGCCCGACGACGCCGCCGGCCCGCCGTCCGGGCAGCCACCGGCACACAGGGCCTCGGTCTTGCAGCCCAGCAGCCCGCCGCCGGCGAGCAGCAGCAGCGCGCCCAGCGGCGCGCGGCGCCGCCGCGCTGCCAGTGCCAAGGCGAGCGCCACGAGCGCCGCGCCGCCCAGCCGCCCCTGCGGCGCGAGCGGGCGGCCCGGCGCGAGCCCGCACAGGCAGCCGCCGCCGCCGGAGGGCAACCGCCACACCGCCCCTTGGCCGGGCCCGCCGCCGCCCGCCGGCAGGGGGCAGGACGGCTCGCCGCCGGAGCCTCCGCCGCCGCCGCCGGCGCCTCCCGTCCCCGGGCCCTGCCCGTGACACTGGCCGAGCTCGCACTGCTGGCCGGCGGGGCAGATGACCCCCTCGCACGGGCAGTTGCCGCAGTCCCCGGTGAAGGGATCGCAGCAGGAGCCGTCCGCGCACTCGGAGCGCGCGGCGCACTTGTCGGACACGCACTTGGGGCCGGCAAGGTCGCAGATCTCGCCGGGCTTGCACGCCGGATCGCAGGAGGGCACGCACTCGCCGTCGCGGCACTCCTGGCCGTCCTCGCACTCCACTGCGCCGCAGCTCGGCAGGCAGTCGAAGCCCTCGAAGTCGCTCTCCGGCTTGCACGCCTGGCCCTCCGGGCAGCTCTCGGGCGCGCAGGGGTTGTCGGCGCAAGTGCCGAGGTTGCACAGCTTGCCGCAGCCCGGGCAGCCCGTCAGGTAGCAGTTGTCCTCGACGCACTGCCCCGCATGGACGCCGAAGCTGCTGCAAACCTTGCCCTCACCGCACGGCACGCCGTGGCACGGCTCCCGGCAGCCCGCCGCCCCCTTACAGGCGCACACGGGCGTGCTCGTGCAGCCCGGCGGATCCGTGCCCGCGGGCGCGCAGAGGATCTTGTCGTCGCCGTCCTTGACCGTCTTCTTGGCGCAATCGCCGCACAGCGCGGCGAGGTCGGGCACACAATACAGCGCCTTGTCCCCCGTTTCGGTGAGAGTGACCTGCTCGCACTTCTGGCCTCCGGGGCAGGGGAACTCCCCGCTCAGGCACTTGCCCGCGCACTGGCATCCGTCAGCCGTCTTGGTGCAGCTTTTGCCCGGGCCGCACAGAGGCGTGCCGTCCGGGCCCGGGGCCTCGTCAGTGTTGCCGTCGCAGTCGTTCCCTGCTCGCCGCACTTCTCGCCCAGCTTGGCCTCGGGCGGCGGCAGGGGGTTGCTCGAGCCGTCGAGCCCGTCGGGCGGCGCCCCGGCCTCGTCGATCTTGCCGTCACAGTCGTTGTCGACGCCGTCGCATGTCTCCGGCTGCGGGCCGACGCCACCCTTGCAGACCATGCCGTTCTTGCCGTCGCACTCCAGCGTTCCGGCCTGGCAGGGCGCGTTGTCGCGGTCTCCCGGATAGAGCTTCTTGTCGTAGGCGGGCGGGCACGAGCCCAGGCTCGGAATGCCGTTGTCGACCTCGCCGTCGCAGTCGTCGTCCAGCCCGTTGCACTTCTCCGGAGGATCGGGCGGCACGTCGCCGTCGCAGTCGAGCACGCCCTTGGCGCAGGTCAGCGTACCCTCCTTGCACACGCCCGCGTTGCTGCCGCACTTCTCGCCCACCTTGGGCATCGGGCCGTCGTCGATCTTGCCGTTGCAGTCGTTGTCGATCCCGTCGCAGCTCTCCGGCGCCGGCGTCTTCGGCCCCTGGCACTCCCAGCCCTGCTTGCCGGCGCAGGCGAGCGTGCCCTTGTTGCACGGCGGGGCGAGCTGCCCCACGTCGTGACAGGTCGCCGGCAGCGGCTGGGTCGGGGGGCACCACTTCAGGTTCTGGTGGCTGCAACACTGACCGGGCTCGGACCAGCACCCCGACTCGCCCGGCTTGGGCGCGTCCGCGAGCGGCGGTTCGTCCACGTCGCCGTCGCAGTCGTTGTCGACCCCGTCGCACACCTCGGGATTGGGCCCGAATGACCCCTGGCAGACGAGATCGACGCCGACGCACGCCAGCTTGCCCGGCGTGCACGGCGCCTTGTTCACGCCGCAGGGCGTGCCCACGGCAAAGGCATTGTCATCGATCTTGCCGTTGCAGTCGTTGTCGATCCCGTCGCACACCTCCGTGCTGGGGCCGGCGCCGCCCAGGCACACCGTCTGCGAGCCCACGCAGGCGCTCTGGCCGAGCTTGCACTGGCTCTGCGGCCCGTAGTCGAGGTTCGGGGGGTTGTTGGGCGGCTCGCAGGGCGAGCTCTTGATGCCGTCGTCCGCCGCGCCGTTGCAGTCGTTGTCGGCGCCGTCGCACGACTCAGCCTGGGGCTTGTTGGAGCACTTGCCGTAGCCGGCGTTCTGCTTGGCGCAGGTGCCCTTCTCCACCGGTTGGGGACTCTGGCAGGTCACGGTGCCCTGGCAGTTGGGCGGGTACTGGAGCCCGCACGACAGGGTGGGGAACCCGTTCTGCGGGGGGTTGTCCGCCACCCCGTCGCAGTCGTTGTCGCAGCCGTCGCACACTTCCGACGAGGGCGTGCAGCCGGCGCAGACGTTGTCCTCGTCAACGTTCCCGTCGCAATCGTCGTCCTCGCCGTTGCAGCTCTCCTTCAACGCCGGGCAGTGCTTGGGGTTGCCGCACTTGAGCAGGCCCTCGTCGACTCCCTGCTCGCAGTTGTTGTCGAGCTCGTCGCAGCTCTCGCGCGGATCGAAGCAAAGCCAGGTGGACGGCCCCTGACGCTGCTGCTGTGTCGTGCACGGCAGGAGCTTCAGATCGCCCGCGGGGTTGTTCTGCGTGATCGAGGCGACATAGGCGTCGAGGCACGCTTGCCGGAGCTTGCCGTCGCCCTTCCAGTCGCAGCAGTCCTGGCCCTGGTTGCAGTAGTGGACGAAGCCCTCGTCCGTGCAGCCGTTGCAGTTGTTGTCCTGGTTGTCGCACTTCTCCGGCTGGATGGCCGAGGTGATGATCTTGGACAGGGCAATGCTGAGCGAGACTTCGTCCGTGGCCGTCTGGGCCTCGACCGTGCCACCCTGGAAGGCGATGTCGTCGGCCAACTGGCCGGCGTTGCCGAAGTCGATGACGAAGGTCTTGACGCTGAAGTGCATGCCGTTCTTGTCGAAGCCGGCGAGCAGATCGGCAGCGGCGTCGATGGCGTCGGCGCCGTTGTCGCAAGTCTCGCCGCCGTCGGTCACGAGAATCACGTTCAGCGAGCGGCAGGCGCGCTCGCCCTCGTTCGCCGTGCGCAGGGGCGACGAGTAGGTCGGGTTGTTGGAGGGGTGCGCCCACTTGTCCGCGTAGTAGCGGTACATGTCGCGCAGGATGCCGTTTAGCGGCGTGCAGCCGTCCGCGAACAGCTCCACGCTGCTCGTGCAGTCGTTGTCGACCCAGGACAGGAGCTGGGGGACGTTGCCCTGCGGCGGCTGTGCCACGAGATCCGAGAGCAGCTCCACCAGGATGTTTGCGCCGGCGCGGGTGCGCGAGTCCTGCGGGACCGGATTGGGCTCGGGTCCGCAGCCGTCGTTGCAGCCGCTGCCTCCCGCGTTGTTTGGCAGGTTCTGGAACGCGCACCCGTCGTAGCACTTCTTGTCGCAGTTCAACATTCTGCGGGCGAACGAGGCCAGGCCGAAGTTGACCAGGCCGGCGTAGGCCTGCACCGTGTTCCAGACGGCGCAGCGGCCGTGGCCGACGCGGGTGTTGGGGTAGCCGCAGGAGTTGTTGGGGCCGACAGAGTTCTGCATCGAGCCCGACGTGTCAAAGGCGATCATGATGTACGGCTTGGCCGGGCTCGGCCAGTCGCTCGGCACGAACGACAGGCACTGGGGCGGCTCCGCGCCGGAGGCGTCGGGGCTCAGGGCCGTGCAGGCAAGGGCGGCAGCCGCGGCAAGCGCGAGGGACCCGCAGCACAAAGGCAGCTCGTGGGGCGTCATGGCGGTACCTTCCCCCCGAGGATACCCGCGTCTCCCGCTCCCTACCAGCGTCCGCCGAGCCCGACCATGGCGCCACCCTCCGCGGGCGTGGCGAGAAGACTCAGGCCGCGGCGAGCGGTCGTGGGCTCCTTCGTGCCCGTTTCGGCCGGCGGCGCGGTCAGCCACAGCGCCGCGGCCCCTGCGAAGCCCGCTACGCCGATGGCCAGCCCGGCGCCGGCGAGCGCGCTCAGGGCCGACGCCGTCCGGTTGGCGCGGTGGCCCTCGGCGTTGCAGATGGTGTTGGGGCAGTTGTCGCCGGCGACCGCCTTCTTCTCGATGCTCGTCGCCCCTGCGATGATGCCGGTTGCCAGACCGACGACGCCGAGGCTCCCGGCGGCCAGGGCCCAGGTGCGCCGGTGACTCGGGCCGCGCAGCTTCTCCGGGCCGGCTTGCTCCGCCCCGCCCTCGGCGGGCTCGCCTGCGAGCCGTCGGGCCGGAAGCCTCAGCTCGACGCTCTTGTGCTCGCCCTTGGCTATCTCCACCTCTTGCACGCGGGCGCCCCGGCCCGGGATGGACACCTCGATGCGGTGGCGGCCGGGATCGACCGGCAACGCGACGCCGCGCGAGGCCGGCGGCACGACGACGCCTTCCCGGTTGACCGTGACTCCCTCCGGCACCGCCGCGGGCAGCGTCAGGGTGAGCTGGGGCACCTGGGGACCGAGCTCCTTGATCTGTTTCTCGGCCATCTTGTCGCGCCCCTTCTGCTTGAGCTTCTGCATGGCGTTCATGCGCTCGAAGAGGCCCAGGTACTCGCGGTAGTGAGCCACGGCGCTGGCCACTCTCCCCCAGCCCGCCTCACACTCGGCCAGCGTGAACAGCCCGCCGGCCCGCGGATCGAGACGATAGCTCTCGGCCAGGGCCGGGCAGCCCGACTCGAAGCTGCCCTTGAGCATGCCCGCCAGGCCCTGGTCGAAGAGCTTGTCGGCCGCGGTGGGCTCCTGCGCGAGCGCCGGTGGCGCGGCCCAGAGCCCGGCGAGCAGCACCGCGACCGCCAACAGCTCGCCACGCCGGCGCATGCCTTACCTGTAGCACGTGCCCGGGCAGAGGAGAACGGTATGCGTTCACGCATCGCGGCGCTAGCAACGACGGCTCGCCGAGTCGGCCGCGATCGCGGCTTACGTCCTCGGCCCGGGTCCTCGCGTACAGAAGTACGCTGCGGCCCGGGCCTCCGGGCGCTCTCGCGCTCGCGGCCGCCTGACGAGCCGGGTGTTGGAATGCGTGAACGGTTACGGAGAACGCTACTTGCGGCGGCTCTCGTCGAGCCGCCGGGCGCCATCGAGGAGCAGCTCCGTCAGGCCCTTCTCGGTCTGGCGCTCGGCGCTCACCGCCTGCTCGGCGAAACTGAACGATCCGTCCTGCCAGCTCAGGATCTGGCCGATGCAGTCCTCGGGCGAAACGTCCGGATCGAGCGGCATGGAAACGGCGACCACCTCGCCGTCGCGCAACTGGATCTCGCACTCGTCCGGCGGGTTGCTCAGCGCGAGCACGCCGGTCTTGCGCTCCATGCCCAGCATGGCGAGCACGGTGCTCAGCCCCAGCCGGTTGAGCTTGCCCTCCAGATCCGCCCGCCGGACCGCCTGGTCGATCTCCGCACGGTAGGAGCTGCTGGCGCGCAGCGCCTTCGTGACGCGGGCCACGAGCTCGGTCGGCTCGAAGGGCTTGGTGCAGTAGTCGTCGGCGCCCAACTGGAAGCCGCGCCGCCGGCTCTCCTTGTCGTCCAGACAGCTCAGCAGGACCACGGGGACGAGCGCGGTGCTGAAGCGGGAGCGCAAGCCGCGGACCAGATCCCAGCCGTCCAGCTTGGGCATCAAGATGTCGGCGACGACCAGATCCGGGGGAGCCGCCGTGGCCGCCGCCAGTGCCTCAGCACCGTCACCGGCCTGATCTACCTCGAATCCGGCTTCGCCCAGGATGTCGCCCACGAGCCGCCGCACGGCGGGGTCATCGTCAACTACAAGGATGCGGGGCATGTGGCTCCGGAAGCGGTGAGGCCCCCCGCGGCGCCCGATGTGCCGTAAGGCATAGCCGAGAAAGGCGGCCGGCGCCAAGAAGTTGCACGTTTCCGGCGGGCGCGAACCGGCGCGCGTCGGCGGGCCGGAATCATGTTACAAGAGCTTGCCCTGGCCGGCGGCCGAAGCCGCCGCCCGGTCCGGGCGGGCCGCGGCGATGGATCCTGGAACGATCTCCGAGCGCCCCGTCGTGCTCAGCGTCGAGCAGGCGTTGAGCATGTCGTACGCCACGCTGCGCTTCGTGCAGCTCGGCTGGCGCGTGATCCGCGTGGAGCCGGCCGGCGCCCCGGCAGGCCGGAGTCCGGGCGATCCCAACCGCTACGTCGGCCGGCCCGTGGCCGGCGAGGACCGGCACGCCTACTTCATCGCGCCCAACGTGGGCAAGGAGGCCATCGCTCTCGATCTGAAGCAAGCCGAGGGGCGCGAGCTGCTCCGGCGCCTCGTGGCGGAGCTGGCCGTGGACGTGTTCTGCACCAACACCCTGCCGGCGCGGCACCAGGGGCTCGGGCTCGACTACGAGACGCTCGGCGCCGGGCGGCCGGAGCTCGTCTGGTGCTGCATCTCGGCCCTGGGGCTCGCCCATCCCGAGGTGCCGGGATACGACCCCGTGCTCCAGGCCCTGTGCGGCTACATGGACTTGACGGGCGAGCCGGATGGCCCGCCGCTCTTGTGTGGGCCGCCCATTGTCGATCTGAAGGCCGGCGACGAGGCATTCGCCCAGATCCTGCTCGCGCTCCTGGAGCGGGCGCGCAGCGGCCGCGGTCGCGCCATCGACGTGTCCATGGCCCAGGTGGCCGTGAGCTGGCTCCTGACCTTCCTGCCCCTGCTCGATCTGGGCAGCCCGCCCGAGGAGCTGCGCCGCTCGGGCAACCGGCACCGGCAGTTCATCCCGACGAACGGCTATCCCACCAGCGACGGCTTCGTCTACCTGGCCGTGGGCAGCGACGCGCAGTGGCGGCGGCTCGTCGCCCAGCCGCTCTTCGCCTCACTGGACGAGCCTCGCTTCGGGACCAACGAGGGCCGCCGCGCCGGCAAGGACGAGCTGCACCGCGCCATCGCGTGCCTCACGGCGGCGCGCGCGCGCGCCGAGGTGTCCGAGGCGCTGACGCGCGCCGGTGTGCCCCACGCCCCGATCACGCCCGTCGCGGAGCTGATGGGCCTCGACTTCGTCGCGCCGGCGCTCCTGCGAACCACGGCCCCGGACGGCCGCGTCGTGCGCCTGCCGCCGCCCAGCGCGGCCACGGCGCATCTTCGGGCCGTGGGCGGCGAGCTGCGCTTCGCGCCGGCCTACGGCGAGCACACCGATGCCGTCCTCGCCGAGATCGGCTTGGGCACCGCACAGATCGCGGCGCTGCGCGCGCGCGGCGTCGTGGCCTGAGGGCAGATGCGACCCTTCGACTACTACCAGCCGAGCAGCCTCGAAGAGGCATGGCGCCTGGGCGCCGCGCTGCCCGAGGCGCCTTTCATCGCCGGCGGCACCGACCTGTTGGTGCGCCTGCGCGACGGCGCGCTGCGGCCGCCGGCCCTCATCTCGCTCAGCCGGCTCGGCGAGCTGCGCGTCCTGGAGCTGGGCCCGCCCGTGCGCATCGGCGCGCTCGTGAGCGTGGCCGAGCTCACGGAGCACGCCGGCCTGGGCGTGGCGTGCCCGGTGCTCGTGCAGGCCGCGCGCCGGCTGGGCAGCATCCAGATCCGCAACCGTGCCACCGTCGGGGGGAACCTGTGCAATGCCTCCCCGTGCGCCGACTTGGCGCCGCCGCTGCTCGTGTTGGGGGCGCGGCTGCGCCTCGCCGGTCCGCAGGGCGAGCGCGAGGTCGCGACCTCGGACTTCTTCGTCGGGCCCGGCCAGACTTGCCTGCGTCCCGGCGAGATCCTGACCGAGGTGTGCATCGATCCGCCGCCTGCCGCCGCCCGCGGTGTGTTTCTCAAGAAGGGACGCGTGCGCATGGACCTCGCGCTCGCCAGCGTGGCCGTCCTGCTCGATCTCGGTTCCCGGGGCTGCTCCTGGGTGCGTCTTGCGGCCGGCGCGGTGGCTCCCCGCCCCGTGCGCCTGCGCGGGGCCGAGGCCGCGCTCGCGGGCCGCGCGCTCGACGGCGCGGCCATCGCCGCGGCGCTCGCCGCGGCCGAGCGCGAGATCGAGCCCATCACCGACGTGCGCGCGAGCGCCGCGTACCGCCGGCACTTGACGGGCGCGCTCGTCGCGCGGGCCCTGGGGGCGCTTGGGGCCGCGCCCGCTGCCGCGCCAGGGGAGGGGAGGGCGGCATCATGATGGTTCCGTGCCGCTTGCAGGTCAACGGCGCGCCGGTCGAGCTGGTGGTCCGGCCGGCCGACCGGCTGATCGACGTGCTGCGCGGCCCACTCGGCCTGACGGGCACGAAGGAGGGTTGCGGCAACGGCGAGTGCGGCGCCTGCACCGTGCTGCTCGGCGGCCGTCCGGTCAACTCGTGCCTCGTGCTGGCGATCGAGGCGGACGGAGGCGAGGTGACGACCATCGAGGGGCTTGCCGGTCCGGGCGGCGGGCTTTCCCCGGTGCAGCAGGCATTCGTCGAGCGGGGCGGGATCCAGTGCGGCTTCTGCAGCCCCGGCATGATCGTGGCCGCCCATGCGCTGCTTTGTGCCACGCCCGCACCGAGCGAGGCGCAGATCCGCGAGGCGCTGGTCGGGAACCTCTGCCGCTGCACCGGCTACGCGCAGATCGTCGAGTCGGTCATGCTGGCGGCACGCCGGATGGCAGCCGCGCCGGCCGCAGGAGGCCACGATGGCTAGCCTCCGCTACGTGGGCACCGAGAGCGTCCGGCCCGACGCGGCCGACAAGGCGTCGGGCCGCGCCCTGTACATCCACGACCTCGCGCGGCCGGGCATGCTCTTCGGCAAGATCATGTTCAGCCTGCACCCGCATGCGCGCATCCGGCACATCGACGTCTCGCGCGCGCGGCAGCTTCCCGGCGTGCGTGCCGTGGTGACGGCCTACGACACCCCCGAGATCCGCCTGGGCTTCCTGCGCGACAACTTTGCCCTCAAGCGCGACAAGGTGCGCTCGCGGCGCGACGAGGTGGCGGCCGTGGCGGCGATCGATCCGGACATCGCGGCCCAGGCCGTGGAGCTCATTCGCGTCGAGTACGACCCGCTGCCGGCCATCTTCAGCCCCGAGCAGGCGCGGGCCGACGGGGCGCCGCTCGTGCACGAGACGGACGCGCGCGGTCGGCCCATGGCGAGCAATCGCGTGCCCGTGGAGTACCACCACCGCTCGGGCGACTTCGGCGCGGCCGAGCGCTCCACCAAGTTCGCGGCCCAGGGCGAGTTCTCCACGCCCCTGGTGCAGCAGAGCTGCCTCGGTACGGCCGGCTGCATCGCCGAGCTCGACGCGCAGGGCAACCTCACGGTCTGGGCCAAGACCCAGATCCCGTTCCTCGCGCAGCGCGACTTCCGGGGCGCGCTGGCGGCCCTCGGCCTCGGCGAGCGCAACGTGCGCGTGATCGTGCCCTGCTTGGGGGGCGGCTTCGGCACCGGTCTCGACACCCACGCCTACGAGTACATCGCCATCCTGCTCGCGCACCGCTCGGGCCGGCCGGTCAAGATCGTCTACTCGCGCGAGGAGGAGTTTGCGTTCCTCTCGCCGCGGCAGTCCACGCGCACGCGCGTGGTCCAGGGCTGCGACGCCGACGGGCGCCTGACCTTCCGCCGCATCGAGGTGCTGCAGGACAACGGCGCGTACGTCTCGTGGGGTGCGACCTACCCGTCGGTCATGCTCCTGCCGGCCACCTCCCTATATCGCGTGCGCGCCGTCAGCTTCGACGCCGAGCTGTACTACACCAACAACACCTACGCGCAGGCGATGCGCGGCTACGGCAACCCGGAGGTCGCCTGGGCCATCGAGAGCAACCTGGACGAGCTCGCCGAGGCTGCGGGCATCGACCCGCTGGAGCTACGGCTGCGCAACTGCAACCAGCCGGGCGAGGTGACGCCGATGGGCCTGCGGGTCACGACCTGCGGCCTGGAGCAGTGCCTGCGCACGGCGGCCGAGCGCCTCGGCTGGCGGGACAAGCGCGGCCGCGGCCGCCGCCTGCGCCGGGGCGTGGGCCTGGCCTCGCTGGTGCACGTCGGCGGCTCCGGCCGCATCTATCGTTCGGACGGCAGCGGGATCATCCTGAAGCTCGACGACTACGGCGGCGTCAATGTCTCGTACGGGGGCGTGGAGATGGGCCAGGGCCTACACTCCGCCCTGAGCTTGATGGTGGCCGAGGCCCTGGGCGTGCCGCCCGAGCGGGTGAGCGTCAACCAGACCGACACGGCCACGTGCCCCTGGGACGTGGGCACGCACGCCAGCCGCGGGGCGTTCGTGGCGGGCAACGCCGCCATCCGCGCCGCCGAGAAGGTGCGGCGCAAGCTCTTCGCGCTGGCGGCGGAGCTCTTCCCGGTCGAGGCGGAGCGGGCGCTCGCCGCCTACCGCCGGGAGCATCCCGGCTACGAGCCCCCCGACTTCGACGTTCGGGCCGCCGCCCGGCCGGAGCGCTTCGATCTGGTGGACGGCATGGTCGTGCTGCGTGAGGCGCCGGACGAGCCCTGGCTGCGCGTGGAGCTCGGCAAGCTCCTGCGCGCGGCCCACTTCCGCGGCGTCGCCGGCCAGATGATCGTCGAGGAGGCGTTCTACGAGCCGCCGAGCGAGCTGCCGGACTGGTCCAAGGGCGTCGGCAACATGTCGGCCACGTACGCCTACGGCGTGCAGGGCGCGGAGGTCGAGGTCGACGAGGACACGGGGGAGGTCCGCATCCTGCGCGTCGTTTCCGTGCACGACGTGGGCCGAGCGCTGAACCGGCAGACCCTGCTCGGGCAGATCTACGGCGGCCTGTGCCAGGGCGTGGGCTACGCCCTGTACGAGGAGTTGTTGAGCGACGGTGGCCGGATCGTGAACCCCAGCTTTCGCGACTACAAGATCCCCACCGCGGTCGAGATGGGCTTTCCCATCGAGGTGGAGCTCGTCGAGACGCTCGATCCCGCCGGCCCGTTCGGTGCCAAGGGTGTGGGCGAGCCCGGCATGGTGCCGACGGCGCCGGCCATCGCCAACGCGATCTGCGACGCGGTGGGCATCCGCCTGCGCGATCTGCCGATGACGCCGGACAAGATCGTCGCCGCTGTGGCGAATCGCAAACCCTGATCTGGAGATCCCCCAGCATGCTCTCGAAAGCCTTCATTCCCTACGGTGCCTACTGGTCCACGCCCTTCTGTCGCTGGCAGGGAAGCCTCGCCGAGCAGCACTCTGTCGAGCTCGCCGCGCTCGTGGCCGGCGACTTCCTCGCCGCGCGCAAGCTCGATCCCCGCTCTTTCGACGCCGTGCTGCTCGGGCTCACCGTGCCGCAGCGCCACGGCTTCTACGGCGCGCCCTGGCTCGCGGGCATGCTCGGCGCTCCTGACGCGACCGGGGCCACCATCTCCCAGGCCTGCGCTACGAGCGCGCGGGTCATCGCCTCCGCCGCGGCCGAGATCGAGCTAGGCCAGCACGAGTGCGTGCTCGCCGTAGCCTGCGATCGGACGAGCAACGGGCCGCACATCTACTACCCGTCGGGCAGCGCGCCGGGCGGGCGCGGGGCGAGCGAGGACTGGGTGTGGGACGCCTTCAGCCACGATCCCTTCGCGCGCAACGCCATGATCGAGACGGCCGAGCGGGTGGCGCGCGAAGGCGGCTTCACCAAGGAGCAGCAGGATGAGATGTCCCTGTTGCGCTACGGGCAGTACGAGCAGGCCCTGGCCGGCGATCGCGCCTTCCAGCGCCGCTACATGTTTCCGGTCGCCCTGCGGCGCGGCAAGAAGGTCGTCGCCACGGTCGATGCCGACGAGGGCGTGCATCCGACGACAGCCGAGGGCCTGGCCAAGCTGCGGCCGGTGCAGGAGGGCGGCAGCGTCACCTTCGGCACGCAGACCCATCCGGCCGACGGGAACGCCGGTCTCGTCGTGTGCAGCGCGCAGCGTGCGGCCGAGCTCAGCCGCGACCGCGCGGTGCGGGTGCGCCTGCGCTCCTACGCCCAGGCGCGCGTCGAGAACGGCATGATGCCCAAGGCCGTGGCGCCGGCGGCGCGCGCCGCGCTGGCGCGCGCGGGCATCGGCATCCGTGACTGCCGGGCGGTCAAGACCCACAACCCCTTTGCCGTCAACGACCTGCTCTTCTGCCGCGAGATGGAGCTCGCCGCGGAGGTGTTGAACCGCTACGGCTCGCCGCTCGTCTACGGCCACCCGCAAGGGCCGACCGGGATACGGCTGGTGGTGGAGCTCGTCGAGGAGCTGGCCCAGGCGGGCGGCGGCTGGGGCCTGATGAGCGGCTGCGCGGCCGGCGACACGGCCATGGCGCTGGTGGTCGAGGTGGGCTGAGCCAGCGCTCGCGCGCGCGGCCTCCTAGCCGTGCAGTTTGTCGTACTTGGCCTGGAGCTGCTCCTTCGTCTCCTCGTGCTGCGGGTCCTTGATGATGCAGTCGTCCACCGGGCAGACGGCGACGCACTCGGGCTCCTCCGAGTGGCCCACGCACTCCGTGCAGCGCTCCGGGTCGATGACGTAGATCTCGTCGCCTTCGGTGATGGCCTCGTTCGGGCACTCGGGCTCGCAAGCCGCGCAGTTGATGCACTCCTCGTTGATCTTCATTGCCATGGTGGCTTTCTCCTCTGTGATCGGGTCGCCATCGCCGCCCCCACGAAACCGAACCGGGCGCGGAGCCTAGCATGCCGGCGCAGGCGTGCAACAGCGCCGCGATCTCCGCCAGGGTTCTCGGACTTCGTCCGTCGCCCCGTCGGGCGATCCGCGGCGCCCGGCGCGCATCACCAAGCCCGTGCGTCGGCCCGGGGGCACCCCGACGACGAGGCGTGGGGCTGCGGCGGCAGGTCCGGTAGACTGGGATCGTCAGGACACGACCTTGATGCGGATGCGATTGGCGCTCAGCGTGCCGCGAACGAAGGCGCTCTTCTCCAGCACGAGCTCGAACGGACCGCCCCCTTTGACGTCATCATCCTGGCCCTCCTGCTTGCTCGGCGTGGCGGTCTCGACGACGGCCACGTCGCCCCAGACGTGGCTCGACTTGCCGAGCCGGACGCGCTCCAGGCCCACGACCGCCTCGACGGGCCAGCCCGGACCCGGGACCCACTCGGGATCGACATACACGGGGTAACTGAGACCGCTCAGGTCGAGGGAAACATGCAGGACCGGTCGATCGGGAGGGCCTCCCAGTGAAAGCGTGACGGCGCGCCGCGTCCCGGCCGCGTCGCTCGCCCAGGACGGCCGCGTGTGGAACGCGATGCGCCCGGAGCGGTCGAGGGCGAGGATCAGCCCGCGCTCCTGGCGCAAGCCCGAAAGTCCCGGCCCCAAGCGCAGCGCGTAGCGCTGCTCGGTCGGTGCTCCCTCGGCCTCGAGCACGACGAGCTCCTCGAGCCGCTCGTGACCGAGCGCTACGACGGTTGCGTAGGACCGCACCGGATCGCGGTAGACCACGGCGGCCTCGCAGGGCACGCCAGAAACGTCGCTCGCGTCGAGCGGCTCGAGCTCGAGCCACTGCTCGCGATCCCGAGCGCTCTCGATCCGTCGCGGCCCCGTCGCGCGGACGGGCGCCATGCCGACGAGGCGGGCGTCGGTCGTGACCGTATCGAGCACGAATCGCTCGCCCTCGCGCACGAGCGGGGCGACGCGGCGCAGCTTTGCCGACAGGGACGGGACCGCACGCAGCGCCGCGTGCATCGCGCACGCGTCCCTCCCCTCAACCACGCCCTGCTCGGCGGAGTTGCAGCCGGCGAGGACCATCGCCAGCGCCGCCCCCGACACCAACCGCCTGCCCGATCCACGTTGCTCGTCCATGACCGAAAGCCTCCCGCATGGATTGTCTCACGAGCAGGCCGGCGGCAGTCAGCGAGCTTGGCATGGCGACCCAGGTTGGATCGGCGCTCCCGCGGGCGAGCCCGGGCGGCCGGCTCCCGGGGTGGCTACGGGGCTGGCGGAGGGCTCCGGCGCGGCTAGCGCGGGCGTGGGCAGCGGCCGGTATGGCTTGCCGGCGCTAGAGCTTTGGGCGTATCCTAGAGCTATGTCCAGCCAGCACGTGACGAGGTTCTGCTACCTGGTGACGGCCGTGTTCGTGGGGGTGGCTTGCGCCACGGGATCCGATACCGCCGAGTTCGATACGCCTGGCGGCCACTCGGGCGGCTCGGGCGCGTCGACTAGCGCCGGCGGTGGGGGCGCCTCGGCGTCGAGCTCCGGCTCGAGCGCCAGCTCGTCGGGCTCGTCGTCCAGCTCGGGCTCCTCGAGCAGCTCGAGCTCGTCGTCCAGCTCGAGCTCGTCCAGCTCCAGCTCCAGCACCAGCTCGTCGGCGAGCTCGGCGTCCAGCGGTGGCGGCGGCGGGGGCTGTCAGTCCTCGAAGGAGTGCTCGCCCCCCGAGTGCTGCATCACGGGCCTCAACATGTGCATGGAGGGCATGCCGGACTTCCTGTGTCTGCCCTAGCCGTCGGGGAAGGGGGATTCGAACCCCCGACTTCGAGCTCCCAAAGCTCGCGCACTACCAGGCTGTGCTATTCCCCGCCCCCGCTCCTGCGCAGGGCACGCGGACCTTGCGCCAGCCGCCGGGCACTGTCAACGGCGCCGGGGGCGCCTACTGGCTATAAGCGTTCACACATTCTCCCAGCCGGCTCGTCAGGCGGCCGCGAGCGCGAGCGCGCCCAGAGGCCCGGCCCGGAACGTACTCCTGTACGTGAGGAGCCGGGCCGAGGACGTAAGTCCGTCCCTTCGGGACGGGGTTGGGGTCCCGACGCGCCCTTCGGGCGCGTCACCCCTGCCCCGCGATCGCGGCCGACTCGGCGAGTGGCTCCAGAGCGCCTCGAACTGGCCCAGACCCTTGGCCTTGCTGAGGAAGGCGCGGATCTGGCCCTGCTCCTTCAGGTCGTGCGTGCCGGTGAGCACGTAGCGCACGTAGGACTCTACCGCCTCCTCGTTCAGGCCGGCCGCCTCGCTGCGGCGCGCCTCGGCGAGGAAGCGCTGGCGGTAGGCGTCGTAGCCGGCCAGCACCTTGGAGCGGAGGTCACCCACGACCTTGGTGAGGAGCTCCTGGCGCAGCTCCTTCTCGCTCGGCAGCTCCAGCGGGTCGGGCGCGGCCACCTGCGGGCAGCGGCCGGGGTGGCCCGGGCGCGTCTCGTCGCTGGGGTCGGCGGCGTACTGCAAGGGCTGATCGCGCACGATGGGCTTGTCCTAGCCCAGCCGCTCCATGGTCAGCACGAGCTTCGTCTGGGCGAGCACGCGGTGGGTCTCGATCGAGTACTCGAAGGGACAGTAGCGGTCGACCGTGATCATCACCAGCGTGTCGTGCAGTTGCCGGGTTTTTTGCTCGCGGTCCTGCCGCGCCGACTCGCGGGCTTGCCGGGCCATCTCGAGGCGGCTGCGGGCCGAGTCGAGGCTGCTGCGCGGTCCGGACAGGCGGTTGCGCTCGCTCTCCAGGCTGGACTGCGCGCTTCTCAGGCTGCTCTCCTGCGATGAGCATGCGCTCGTGTCGCCGGGCTTGGCCTGCGCCCGGCAGCGGTCCAGCTCGGAGCGGGCCCGTTCGACCTCGGCAGCCTTCCCGTCCACGCTGCCGCCCGTCCGGTCGACCTCTTGCTGGTAGCGCAGCACCTCCTGCTCGCTTCTCGCGGCCTCCTGCTCGCGGCGGCCGAGCTCCTCCTCGGCGCGGCCGACCTCCTGCTCGATCCGCGCGCGCTCCGGGTTCGGCTTGCTGTCCGTGCCGCAGACGTAGTCGCAACTGTGCATGTCCTTGCGCTGGGTGTGGGCGAGCTCGTAGTCCGAGAAGCTGCCCGCCAGCGCGACGCCGGGCGAAGGCTCCTTGGGCCGCTCGGCGACGACCTCGAGGAGCAAGCGCTCGTCCAGCGCCTGGCCGAGCAGGGCCGGCTTGAGGCCCTGGGCGAGCGGGCCGGCCTCTCCCTTGCCCGGGAATGGGCTCAGCACGACGCGGAAGCGCAGCTCGCGCTGCAGGGCGAGCTTGACCTTGCCGAAGTGCAGGCGCGCGTCGGGGAAGTCCGGGCGGTAGGTCATGCAGGCGGCGAGCTCGACCAGCGCGTTGCCCTGCTTGCCGCCCTCCAGGTACGCCTGCGCCCGCCCGAAAGCCTGCTCCGCGAGCACGCTGCGGGCCTGGGCGTCGAGGCGTTTTGCCCGCGTGTGCCGCGGTGCGCCCTTCATGACGAGCGCCGTGAGCGAGAATGCCTTGGCCGGCTGGCCGCCAGAGAGGAGCTTCTCGGCCTCGTCGAGGGCCGCCTCGCTCATGCGCGTCAGGGCCTGCTGCGCCGGCGTGCTCGCCGGATCGAAGCGCGCGGCCTGCTGCACGAGCTCCAGTGCCGCGGCGAGCTCGCCGCGGCTCTCCAGCGCGGTCGCGCGCTGCAGTCGCTCGGCTGCCTGACGCTGCCGCGCCTGCTGGAGCTTGATCTGCCCCTCGGTCTCGCTCGGATCGAGGCGGATTGCTGCCTCGTAGGCAGCCGCGGCCTCGTCCCACATGCCCGTCTGGGCGTACTTGTCCCCGCGCGAGATGGCGTCGGCATAGGCCCCGCCACAGCCGCATAGCCAGGCGCAGAGGAGCAGAGCGCCAAGCCTCGGGCCCCGGCGTAGCCGGCTTCCGGGCGCCGAGCGGCGCGGCGTGCGCGGGCGCGTGGCAAGGGACAGCATGGGGGCGGTGGTAGGCGTTCACGCATCTCGGCGCAAGTAGCGACGGCGCGCCCAGTCCGTCCCAGCGCTACTTCCCCGTCGATCCCCGTACCCCGCGCGGCGCCGGCGCCGCTGCGCGGCGCAGCGGGCAAGTCATCGTGTCGGGCGGCGGTGATGGTCATGGTCGGGGGTCATGGTTGGGGGTCATGGTCAAAGGTAATGGTGCAAGTGGCCGGGGGACCGTGGTGAGCGGCCCGGCGGGCGAGCGGCGCGCCAGCAGAGCTGTCACGCCGTTCGCGTCGCCTGGCTTCGGGGGCTCGGGGCAAGTGCTCTCGGGGCAAGACCCGGGTGGCGTCACGATGCCCTCNNNAGAGCTGTCACGCCGTTCGCGTCGCCTGGCTTCGGGGGCTCGGGGCAAGTGCTCTCGGGGCAAGACCCGGGTGGCGTCACGATGCCCTCCTTGTCCCCGCGAAGGAGGGCATCGTGACGCCGCAACCCAGTTCCAGTTCGTCCCAGCGCAACCCCGGGTCGCCCCCGAGCCCGTCCCAGCGCTACTTCCCCCACGAGAGGCTCCAGGCCTACCAGCTTTCGCGGACCCTGCTCGGCCGCGTGGCCGAGCGCCGCGGGAAGCTTCGGGGGCTGTCGGGCCAGGCGGGCCCGCAGCTCGAACGCGCCCTGGTGGGCGCGCACACCAACCTTTGTGCCGCGGCAGCCAGCCAGGGGGCCGACGCCAAGCGCCAGTTCCGCATCGCGCTCAGCGAGGCGGCCGAGGCCGGTGGTTGCCTCGACCCCGCGCTGCTCTTCGGTGCGCTCGGGCAGGCCGAGCACGACGAGTGGCGGGAGCTGCTGCTCCGGCTCTGCGCCTGCCTGCGCGGGCTGGCGCGGTAGCCAGGCGGGTACGCAACGGCCCCAGGGCTGGGCCGCAGCGGTCCGCCAGCCGTGGCCGCCTGGTCGCGGCCGGAACCCATCGGCGCTTCGTGCCATCAACCGGCCAACGCGCTGGGCTGGCCGGCTACAAGGCGGACACGACGCCCGGACCCTTGTCGCAAGGGTGCGCGAATCGCCCGGTTCCGCTCGCGCCGTCTCGTCTCACCATCCTGACGTACGCTCCGGCGTGCCCGAGCCGGCCGGGGCTCCTCGGTCGCCTGTGCGCGGCTTCGCCGGCGCGCGGGCGAATGCGGCCTACGTCCGCGGGCCGACTCCTCCCGGGCCGGCCCTGCGGGCGAGCGCGAGCGAAGCGGCCGCCTGACGAGCGGGGTGCTCGAATGCGTGAACGGTTGCGCTGGTGGACCTCGGCTGTGGTGGAAGGACGGTGCCCCGGCCCGGTAGTTGCGATCCGGTAGTTGCGATAGGGCCACGCCGCACTGACCCGCCTGCGGCGCTGGACTTCCTCGATGGGTTGGGCCAGGCTCGTGCTGCCTGGGCGGTCGCGGCCGCCGCCGCGCGGGCGACGAGCGTATCCGTGTCGATGCCGCCAGGAAGGTCTACGTTCACCATCAGGAGGATTCGATGCAACTGCGTCTCTCTCTCTCCTCTCTCTCTGCCTGATTCCCCCTCTTTCTGGCTGCACGCTCGACGCTGATGCGCCAGGGGCGGAACGCGTCGGCACGGTGCAGCAGGCATTCCAGACCCTCACCCCGGTTCGCTCGGTCGTTCCAGGGCAGGCTTGTCTCCGAGCGACGGAGAGCGGGTCCTTCGACATCCAGATGACGGCGACCGCGGCGAGCTACTCTGCCGCGACGGCCACGCGCTACGTCACGCTGTTCCGCACTGGGGATCCGCCGCAGGTCTGTGGATTGCCCTACGAGCTGCGGTACTTCATCGTTGATGGCAACGCCTCCGGCGTCTCGTTCGGCGAGCTGGCGGTTTGGCCGACGATCACACAGTGTGGGGGTATCGACAACTCGTGCAAAGGGCTCGATCCCGACGGCACGACCTGGCAGCCGTCAGCGGCCACGGACGACCGGTGGGCCGTGTTCGGCTACCACAGAAGCCCGGTGAATGGCGGCTTCATGGAGATCAATGCGCTCCGGTTTGCGCCGGCCGGCACGCACGCCAACGATCTCGTGAAGGACTCCGCCTACCCGACCGGCGCCCCGGCGTGCCTCACGCTCGCCGTGGCGGTGGCGAGCAGCGAGCGCCGCGACGGCAACGACAAGATCCTGGTGGCCTACATGCGCGGGACGACGACGGTGGACGCCTGGGTCCTCGCTGCCACCCTCTACGTGCCAGGGTCGGCTCCCGTCGACCTGCAGGACACGGTGCCGTGTGACGGAGCTACCTGCGCCCGGGGCGCAACGTCGCTCGACGTGGAGGCCGCGTACAACGCGCTCGAGGACAAGTTCCTCGCGGTGTCGGTGCTCTCCCAGTTCAGCCCGAACCCGCGGGTGGTGGGCCGCATCTTCGACGCGCAGACGGGCGCGCTCGGGCCGAGGGTCGACTTCGGCGGGCCAGCGGCCGGGGAGCACAACCAGGTCGGGGTGGCGAGCATCCCGCTGTCCACCGCGAATCCCGAGCACGAGTGGGTGGTGTTCGTGGGCACGAGGCGCTACCACGTGCGGCCGGATGGGACGTTCTCATCGGGCACGATCGACCCACCGCCGAACCCCGTAGCCGGCCAGTGGACGCTCAACTGGACCGACGCGCCCAGCGACGCCTACGACTACGAGCGGCTGCTCGATGCGCCGGCTGCGGGACAGGCAGTCTCCTCGGCTCGGTATCCCGCGGGATTCAGCCCAGCCGGGGAGATCTTCCCCCTCGACTGGCCGACCATCATCGGGTACCCGGAGGACCTGGCGCACGACTACACGAGCAACCACTCGATAGCCAACTGGTCGGTCTGGACCTGCCCCTCGCCGACGTACTGCGACGCCGGGTTCAGGTGGCGCGTGATCGATCAGTAGCGGCGACAGGGCGCTACTGATCGTCGCAAAGCAGCGCGCTCGTCGGCCCCCGAAAAGCAGCCGGGTAGGCGGCAACCGTGCCGTCCCCGAGCTGACCGTCGCCGTTCGCGCCCCAGCACCAGGGACGGCCCGCGGCAAGCGCGCAGGTGTGGCCGCCGCCGGCGGAGAGCTCTGCGACGGGCGGCAGCGGCGCCACCGCGGCAGGCGCCGGCACGATCAGCGGAGGGGGAGGAACGCCAAGCTGCGCGACGTTGTTGTAGCCCCAACACAGCACGGCGCCGCTGCCTTCAACGGCGCAAGAGTGGCCGCCGCCGGCATCGGCGCGGAGCACCGGCGCGGGCAGATCGCCGACCTCGACCGGCGTGCTGCTGGCGCCGGCTGCCACCCCGGGGCCGAGCTGGCCCCAGGAACTGTCGCCCCAGCAGAGAAGGATGCCGCCCTTGGAAAGGGCGCAGGTGTGGCGCACGCCGGCCGTGACGTGCGCCGCCGCGCTCCCGAGGCCGGCCACGGGCCGTGGCACCCAGCCCTCGGGGTCGTCGTGGCCGAGCTGGCCGAATGCGTTGTCTCCCCAGCACCACACCGCGCTGTCGGCAGCAAGCGCACAGGTGTGGATCTCGCCGGCGTCGATGGCCACTGCGCTGGCTCCGGAAAGGTCGATGTGGCGGGGATTGGGCGAGACGAGCGACGCGGGGGGCTTGGCCGCGAGCTGGCCGTAGGCGTTGTTCCCCCAGCACCACACCGAGCCGTCGTCCTTGACCGCGCAGGTGTGGTCGGCTCCGGGCGCGACGTCGACGACCCCAGGCCCGATGCCCGGGACCTCGGTCGGCACCGGCGTCGCGCCGACCTCGTCCGGGTCGAGGCCGAGCTGGCCGTAGGAGTTGCTGCCCCAGCACCACAGGGTGTGGTCGGCCTTGATGGCGCAGGTGTGCCTTAGCCCGGCCCGCACGAGAAGCACCTCGGCGCCGAGCTGGTCGACCTGCCTCGGCACCGGGAACTTGCCGTCCGGCTCGGCGATGCCGATCTGGCCCGCGCTTGCCGAGCCCCAACACCACAGCGTGCGGTCCGCCTTGATGGCGCAGGTGTGCGCCGCGCCCGCCGAAATCTGCAGCGCGCAGCCCGCGGGCTGGGCAGGCGGAGCGCCATCGGCGGCGGTGTCGCCGTCTGCGCTGCAACCGGCGAGCTCGCCGGCGAGAGCCAGCGTCGCGAGCAAGCATGACAAGCCTGGCGGCCGCGGCAACATGTACGAATCGTAGCATGACTGGCCGCGCACCCCGAGCTTCAGCTTCCGCGGCAGGCGGCGATTCCAGGCCCACGGACAAGGTTTTCGTGAGCCCGCCGGGGCAGCGCGTGCGGGCAGCCCGCGGGCCGGGCGAAGGCTGCATGCGTCCCGCCGTGTCGCTTCCCACCGGGCCGGAGCTCGAGCCGGTGGCGGCGGCCGTGCGCGTGAATGGCCCGGCAGAGGGCCACAGCGCGAGTAGCTCGCGATGGAGCCAAGACGAGAATGGAGCTACGCTCGGGATCCGTCGGTAGTCCTAGGAGTCTGTCGGAGAAAAAACTAAGTGCGCGGAATTGTTCGGTTCCAGCGTCAGAGTAAAGTGAGCGATTTCGATAACTTGGACCATTTCGAGCACGCTTTCTCCGACACACTCCTAGAGCGACAAACGGTTTGGCGTGTTGCGTTTCCTCGGAGAAAACCAAACATGAAGGCGGGAAGACGGGAAGGATTTCGGGTCTACTCTCCGTAGTTCTTCCCGCCTTCTCGTCTTCCTGTTGATCTTGTTGATGATCCAAACCGGGCGGGGTTCTAGGTCCGGGCGCCCATGCGACTCAGCTCCTATTCCTGGCAGCAGGCGCCGGCGTTCCTGCTCGCGCTGGCGGCGCTCGCCCTGCTCTGTGGCGGCTGCGGGCCCGCACACGGCGGACCGGGTGCGGCTGTCGCCCAGCGGCGACTCGCGCTGGAGGCCGAGCTCGGCCGCCTCGGATCGAGCACCGATCCGGCGACGGCGCTGCGCCGCTCGCGCCTGCTGCGCGCGCTCGGGCAGCAGGAGCGCGCCCTGCAAGAGCTCCAGGCGGCCGGCACGCAGGCGCGGGAGCGGCTCGACTGGCGCGCTCTGTCGGCGCTGTGGCGGGAGCGCGCGGCCATCTTGCTCGAACAAGGCCAGCCCGAGCAGGCGCTGGAGGCGTTCGGCAAGCGGCTCGAATCAGCGGTCGCCCTGGAGCAGGATCTGGAACGCGCCCACGCGCTCGTCGACTCCGCCTATGCGTTCCTGCTGCTCGGGCTGGTGGGGCAGGCGGACGAGGCCGTGACCGAGGCCAGGGTGCTCGGCGGCGAGGCCCTCTTGGCCGACCCGGTCACGGCCGAGCGCCTGGCGCTTCTGGACGAGCAGCTCAAGCCGGGCCCGGAGGTGGGGGAGCTCTTCGGCCGGGCGGCGGCCGGGTTTCGCAGCTCCGGCGCCGAGGCCGACGCGCTGCGGATCGAGGTCCACCTGGCGGCGCAGCGGGCGCGAGATACGGCCAACGCGAGCCTGCTGTACCGCCTCGACGACGCCGTGCAGGTCGCGGCCGATCCGGAGCCCGAGGCGCTGCTGCGCCGCGCCGAGGCCGAGACCGAGCTTGGCATGGCGTCCTACGATGCCTGCGCGCGGCACGCGGCCGCGGCCGTACGCCTGGGCGACGAGCGCGGCTTGCTCGATGTCGGCAAGATCGCCCGCGTGCTCGCGGCGCGCTGCGCCGAGCGCACGGGCCAGCTCGGCGCTGCCGTCCGGTACGCCGAGGAGGCGGGCGACCTCGTGGAGGTGCAGCTCGGCCACGTCACGGGCGAGATCGGGCGCCAGCAGCTCGGCTTCGAGGCGTTTCTCATCTACCGCTTGCTCTTCGCCCTGCAAGTGGCGCAGGCGAGCCCGGGCTACGTGGGCCGGGCGTTTGTCACGAGCGAGCGGGCCCGCGCCCGCGCCCACCTCGACGCCGTGGTGCGCAGCCGGGTCGGCGCCATGGGAGCGAGCCTGCCCGTCCCCGAGGCGCTGCTGCGCGACCGCGACGCCGCCGAGGATCGCGTGCGGCATCTCACCCAGGCATTGGTGCGCAGCAGGGCACAGCGCGATGTGGCCAAGCAGCAACGCGATGCGCTCTGGGCGCTGCAGGAGGCCCAGGAGGCCGTTTCCCGCACCAACCCGTTGCTCGCGCTCGTGGCGCAGCCGCAGCCGGCCGATCTCGCGCGGGTGCGCCAGACGCTGGTCGATCCGGAGACGGTGCTCCTGTCGTACTTCATGAGCGCCGAGCGCGCCTTCCTGTTTGCCGTGGACGCCGAGCGCGAGAGCCTGCTGGAGCTCGGCCGGCCCGCGGACGAGATCGACGCGGCCGTGCGCCGCTATCGCCAGGGCTTCCTGCTCGATCCGCGCTCCGACCTCGGGCAGCTCAAGCAGCAGGGACAGGCATTGTACCGCGATCTCGTCGCGCCGGCACAAGGGGCGCTCGCGGGCCGGCGGCGGGTGGTCATCATCCCGCACGGCGCGCTCGCGGCGTTGCCCTTCGAGAGCCTGGTGGACGAGAAGGGACGCTTCCTGGTCGAGAGTCACGACGTGAGCTACGCCCTGTCGGCCACGCTCGCGGGCGAGCTCGTGCGGCGCGAGCGGCCGGCCGGCGAGAAGCGCAAGAGCTTCGTCGGCATGGGCGATCCCATCTACGACTGGGATGCCTACAGCCGTGGCGCGTCCGAGGGGGCGGCGCCGGTGGCGACGCGCGGGCTGGAGCTCTGGAGCAGTGCCGAGGAGAACCAGCCCGGCGCCGGCCGCGGCCTGGAGCGGCTGCCCGGCACGGCCGAGGAGCTGCGCCGCATCGCCAAGCTCTTCGGCCGCGACCAGAGCCGGTACCTGCGCGTGCAGGCTTCGGAGGAGCTCGTCAAGAAGGGCGTGCTCGCCGGCTACCGCATGGTGCACGTCGCGAGCCACGGGCTGATGGCGCCGGGCTACCAGGCCCTGGCGCTGACGCTGCGGCCGGGCGCGGCCGAGGACGGCTTCATCATGAACAGCGAGATCGCCGAGCTCCGGCTCGACGCCGATCTGGTCGTCCTGAGCGCCTGCCGCACCGGCAGCACGCGCCAGCGCTCGGCCGAGCCCGTGGCGGGACTCGCCCTGAGCCTGCGCGCCGCGGGCGCGCGCCGCGTGGTGCTCAGCCTTTGGTCGGTCGACGACGAGGCCACGGCCGAGCTGATGGTCCGCTTCTACCGGCCGCTCACCGATCCGGCCGCCGACTATGCTCACAGCCTGAGCGAGGCCAAGCGCGCCATGATCGCCTCCGGCCCCGCGCATCCCTACTTCTGGGCGCCGTTCGTGCTGCTGGGGGGGTAGCTACTTCCACTCGATCCGGGCTTCCTCGGCGCCCGCCGGCAGCTTCACCCACAGCACGCCGCCGCGCTCCTTCTCGTAGCACCAGCCCGCATCGGCCTGCTCCAGGGCCGGGACGTCGTCGTGCTCGTCCAGGGGCTTGCCCGAGAGCAGGACCGCCGCGGGCCGGGCGGCGGCCATGAGCTCGAACACGGCCCCAGCGGACAGCTCGCCGCCGGCCTGCACGGACACGCTCGCCGCGCCGTCTTCCACGGCCTGCGCCACGCGGCCGCCGTCGAACAGCTCGAAGCTGCCCGCGGCGCCGGAGACGGCGCGCACGTAGAGCACGCCCGGCGCGGAGGCGTAGGAGTCGACGCGCTCGGGCTCGGTGGTGGGCGCGAGCGTGTCGATGGTGGGCCGGAGCATGGGCACGAGACCGCCCGCGCGCAGGAACAGGGGCAGCGAGTCCAGGGGCGCGTCGATCTCCTGCTCGGCGCCGCCATCGTAGCTCTGGCCGGTCCACCAGTGGATCCATCGCCCCTCCGGAAACGGCACCGTGCGCGCGCGCGCCCCGCGCTCCAGCACGGGAGCGACGAGCAGCTCGTCGCCGAGCAGGTAGACGTCGCTCGGGTGCAGGCCGAGCTCGGGATGGGCCAGTCCCAGGGCACGTGCGATCGGCCGGCCGTCCTCGCGCAGGCGCTCGGCGTAGGTCCAGAGGTAGGGAAAGAGGCGCAGGTGCAGGCGCGTGTAGCGCCGGTACCAGCCCAGCATCTCCTCGTCGAAGCCCGTCTCGGGGCCGAATTCCCAGGCCACGTTGTTGGTGCTCGTCCCGATCTGCATGACCGTGGAAAGGGCGGTCTGCTCGAACCAGCGTACGAACAGCTCCTTGTCGGGCGGGCTGTGGCGGTAGCCGCCGGTGTCGGCGCCGAAGAACGGGAAGCCCGACGGGCCGAGGCTCAGGCCGGCCACGACCGAGGCGGGCAGGCCGCCCACCGCGACGTAGCTCTCCCCCTTCTCGGAGACATCCTCGCCGTGGCGCGCGAAGCTCGAATCGAGATCGCCGGGCCAGATGATCGGGCCGTGCTCCTGGTCTCCGTAGGTGCCGGCGCGGCACAGGAGAAAACCGCCCTGCTCGGGCAGGAGCTCGGCGTAGGCGTCGTGGTAGAAGCGCTGGAAGAAGGCGTGCATGGTGCGCTCGTCGCTGCCGTCGTGGAAGAGCCAGGCCAGGCGCGAGGCGTTCAGGCCCAGCACCACGTCCTCGCCGTAGTCGAGCTTGAAGCCCTCGACGCCGAGGTCGGCGTAGGCGCCGAGCAGGCCGCGCCACCACTCGACCGCGTCGGGGTTGGTCAGATCGACGGGCCGGCCCCAGTTGTTGAGCGCCACGCCGACCTGGGGCGGGTAGTAGCCCTTCTGCTCGGCCTCGGCGCGTAGCTTCGCGGTCGCCGCCGCCTCCTCGTCGAGATAGGGCGTGTGCCAGAGCGCCGTGCGCAGGCCGAGGGCGTGCAGGTGCGCGATCATGGCCTTCGGATCGGGGAAGCGCTGCGGATCGAAGTCGAAGGTATTGACGGCCGTGGCGTAGGGCCGGTCGATCCAGTAGCCGGTCGTGGCCAGATCGAGCTCGCGGATGGTCTCGATGTCGCTCTCGACCTGGGCCTGGTCCTCGTTCTCGTCCCGCCAGATCCATGGGCCCAGGGCCCAGCGCGCGGGCAGGCGCGGGTACCCCGTCACCTCGTAGTAGAGGCGCGTCACGTCCAGCGGGTGGCCCGCGCCGAAGAGGTGGAAGCCCAGCCCTTCGCCCGACGCCATGCCCGTGCCAAAGGCGGCCGTCACGCGGTCGGGCTGCTCGCTCGCCACGGCGAAGGCGCCGGGGTAGGGCGAGGCCGCGAACAGGCCCCAGCCGGTCGTGCCGAGCACGAAGGGCACGGGCACGTGCGCCTCGTTGTACTTGCTCTCCAGCTCGCCTTGCAGCTCGATCTGCATGGCCCGGACCTTGCCACGTTGATCCACCTGGTCGAAATACTCGCCCAGGCCGTAGAACCCCTCCTGCGCGTCCACCTGCGCATTCAGGCGCACGAAGGCCGTGCGCGCCGCCGTGGCCGGGCTCGGCCGCAGGACGAGGCGGAAGCTGCCCGGACGCTCGACCGCAACGCTCAGCTCCGCTTGCAGGCCGGCGCCGTAGTCGAGCGCGAGCGCAAGCTCGGTCTCGTCGGCGCCGGCGAGACGCGCGGCCACGGGGCTGTGCCAGAGAACCGGATCGGGCAGCGTGTAGATCGGATCGGGGACGAGGACCCGGTACGGGTCGTAGTTGGCCCCGTCGTCCACGGCCGCGACCAGGCCGAGCTGCAACCCGTCGGCACCGAGCCGCAAGAGGACCGTGTCGCCGCGCACCAAGGCGAGCTCCAGCGGCAGGGTCTGCACGCGCACGGCGAAGTCTCCGGCGCCGAGCACGGCCTGCTCGCCGCCCGGCGGCCCCGGCACGGGCTCCGAGCCGCAGCCGAGCAGGAGCGAGGCCGTGGCCACGGCGGTGGTTCGCGAGGCGCGGCGGCCCATAGTGCCACGGTAGCGGGCCTGGGGCGGCGATGCCATGGCCTGCTCACCTACGCTCGCCCTTG